>DATHNL010000067.1:0-43127 GCA_035486035.1 Gemmatimonadaceae bacterium | reverse complement strand
AGGTGAGCGCGGCGATGAATTGCGACGCGCGCCTCTGCTTGGGGTCGCGGAACTTCTCTGGCGTGAGAAAGCTGAAATCATCGACATCGGTGTCGCCGCTCAGAGCGATCACGTCCGTGAGGGCACTCTTGCCGCTCCCTTGATTGCCGATGATGGCGACAAGGTCGGGACTCAGATCAAGATGACAATCGAACCATTGCTCGGGCGTCGTGGCTTTAGGTGTCCGGTGAATCTCGATCCGACGGATGTACTTCGTGTTGTGCTGCCGGATCCGATCGAGCTTTGGTGGGGTGGATCCGACGAACACACGGTCGTCGAATCGCTGAATGGCGCGGCGGAGTCCCTGGAATGTGAGGTCGGCCTTGATCCAGCAGTTGGATTGGCCGAGTCGGTTGTGTTCGGGCGAGTCGGCAAAGTAGTGGGCGTCGCTGGCGTCGAAGAGTCGTGGGTTCACCTTTTCGGCAATGAGCTTCGCGTGGTGTTCTTGGTATTTTGCGACGGTGGGCGCCGCCGTGAGCACGAAGTCGACGCGGCCGATCGCGTCGCGCTTGAGCACGGTGCCGGCACCATCCCAGCGCATCTGCTGCCACTCGCCGAGGCCGAGCGCCAGGAGGTGACGGTCGCGGAAAACCGAGTGGCTTAGAACTTCGAGGATCTTATTGAACGAGATCGCCGCGTTCGCGAAGCCGACTTTCAGTGGATGGTCGCCGGTCTGCGTGTCTGGCGGCGCCGCATCGATCGTTGTTTGCCCGAGCTCGATGAGGCCCGTGGCGTTGCCGAGGCAGAAGGTGCGCTCGGAGTCCGCGAGTTGTCGTTTGACGATCAGATGGTCGAGGAACCAGCGCTCGATCTCGTCGGTCGTGATGTCGTTTGAGAAGACGACGTGCAGGTTGATTTTGTTGAGCTTCGTTGTGCCGACAAAGATGTCGAGGCGCAGCTCGACAACCGGGAGGACAAGCGCGATGTTCGGGAGCTTTCCGTCAGCGTGCGCCTGGAGGACCTGGCGGTAGCCGTCGATCGAGTAGTAGTCGTTGATGCCGAGCGCGCGGATGCTGGGTGGGAGAGCGGCGAGGGCGTCGATGTACTTCGGCCAGGTGGCCTTGTGCGTGGCATCGCCGTAGTGCTGGACGTACGACGACGGCGTGTGCACATGTAGGTCCCAGCGGTGCCAATCAGCGCCTGCGGGACTACCGGGATACATGGCTGTCAGTGGGAATATGGCTCCTGATCTAATGTTTCTGGCGGCGGGTAAGCTACGACCAACCTCGCGATTCGAGCAAGCCCTGTATTGCGTAATAGTAAGTATCGCTTATCTTAATGGAGTTAAGTAAAGCGATATTTTCTGTTATGGCCAGGACGACACCATCACTTCCGTTGCCGGTCCGCCGGGCGCTTAGCCGCTTAGGAGGCGATATCCGGGATGCGCGGCGACGCCGGCGCCTCCCGGTCGTCGTTGTCGCGAATCGCGCGATGATTTCGCTTCCGACCTTGCGAAAGGTGGAGCGTGGAGATCCATCGGTTTCGCTCGGCATCTATGCGACCGTCCTCTTTGTCTTGGGGTTGGCAGAGAAGCTGGCGACCCTGGCAGCGGTCGAAGGGGATACGGTGGGCCTCGCGCTTCAGGAGGAGCGACTTCCAAAGCGCGTTCGAGGCACCCGCGGCAAGGGTTCCTCGTCAACGCCACGTGCGGAGCCGTCGGGAGATCAGCCGTGAGCGCACCGACGGCGTTCGTCTCTGTCGAGCTCGACGGCGTCGTCCATCGGGTCGGGCGGTTGTGGGCGGTGGCCACGCGTGAGCGCGAAGCGGCGACGTTCGAGTACGAGCCGGAGTGGTTGCACCAGCCGGAACGGTTCGCGTTGGAACCGGCGCTCACGCTCGGCCCGGGGCCGTTTCATACGGTGAGTGGCCGCGCACTGTTCGGATCGTTGGGCGACTCGGCGCCGGATCGGTGGGGGCGCTCACTTGTGAGTCGCGCGGAGCGACGTCGCGCGGCCGCTGAGGGACGTCAGCCGCGCACGCTGCGAGAGGTGGACTATCTCCTCGGCGTGGCGGATGTGGCGCGGCAGGGCGCGCTCCGCTTTGCGCGTAGCATCGATGGACCTTTTGTGGCAGAGAGCGGGGAGGCTGCAGTGCCGCTGCTCATAGATTTGCCGCGGCTTCTAGCGGCAACGGCGCACTACGAGGCCGATGATGAGAGCGACGAGGATCTGCGACTATTGCTGGCTCCGGGTTCGTCGCTAGGTGGTGCTCGGCCCAAGGCGTCGGTGCGTGACCGCGATGGACATCTGTCAATCGCGAAGTTCCCATCCCGGGTGGACGATCGGAATGTGGTGCGATGGGAGTCGGTGGCGCTGACGCTCGCGCGTCGCGGCGGCATTCCGACGACGGAGTGGCGCGCCGAGGACGTAGCCGGGCAAGATGTTCTGCTCTTGCGCCGGTTCGATCGGGTTACTCTCGGGAGGGATGCGCGGGGAACTGTGAGCGAACAGCGGGTCCCATTTCTGTCGGCGATGAGCATGCTGGACGCCGTCGATCGAGAAACGCACAGCTATCTCGAGATTGCGGACGCGCTTCGCGAGCATGGCGCGGATACGGCGACAGATCTCGCGGACCTCTGGCGGCGCGTGGTCTTCAACGTGTTGATCTCGAACACCGACGATCACCTACGCAATCACGGATTTCTGTACGCCGGGACGAACGGCTGGCGCTTGGCGCCGGCATATGATCTGAATCCGATGCCGGTGGACATCAGGCCGCGGTTTCTGTCGACGACAATCGGAGTCGAGGACAATGCATCGGCATCGCTAGAGCTCGCGTTGGCCGTAGCCCAGGATTTTGGACTGACGATCGGCGAAGCACGCGGGATCATTCGGGAGGTCGCAGGCGCGGTCGGCGCGTGGCGCGAGGTGGCGTTTCGTGTGGGACTTTCGCCGGCGGAGTGCGATCGCATGGCGAGCGCGTTCGAGCACAAGGAGATGGAAGCGGCGAGGCTCGAGTAACGCGCATGCGCGTCAGTGCGCTGTTACTGGCCGTTTGACAGGTTCGTTGTGTACTACAAGCATCGCTTCAGACCGTGACTGCGATGCCCAAGGTGCAGGAACCAAACGCGCATGAAGCAGCGGTGGCGCGAAGCGCCCCGTGTACAGCGGTGCTAGGCGGCGGCGCGGGCCGAGTCGCGGAAGAACTGCACCAGCGCCTGCATAGCCTCGGCCTGGGCTGACATCTCCTGGGCCGTGGCGGCAAGGTCCTCGGCGGCGCTCGAGTTCTGCGTGGCGACGCTGTTGACCTGCTGCATGGCGGCGCTGATCTCGGAGATCCCGGCGGACTGGTCGGCCGAGGCGGCGGAGACGTCGTGGACGATGGTCATGGTTTGCGCCATCGACTGCGACAATTCGGTGAGGATCGCGCCGGAACGGGCGGTGATCTTCTCGCTGGTCGACGCCATCTCACGGATATCGACGGCCGCGCGCCGGCTGCGCTCGGAGAGTGCGCGGACCTCGGTGGCGACGACGGCGAAACCGCGGCCGTGGTCACCGGCGCGCGCAGCCTCGATAGAGGCGTTGAGCGCGAGGACGTTCGTCTCGGTCGCGATCTCGTCGATGACCGCGATGCGCGCGAGAATATTGCGCATCATGGCGATCGTCTCACGAACGGCGCCGGAGCCCTCGTCCATGTTGCGCGTATCGCGCTCGGCCATGGTCTTGAGGTCGGCACCATGCTGAGCCGTGCGCGTGGCCATCTCACTCATCCGCTCGACATGCGCCAGCGTACTCTGCACGGCGGCCGTCTCGTCGCGCGTACCGCCCGATAGCGTCTGGGCCGATGCGGCGACCTGGGTCGCCGCCGCAGCGATGGCTCCCGCCGAACCACGGAGCGATTGCGCCGTGCGCGCCAGCGTCTCGGTCATGCCCACAAAGGCGTGCGCAAAGCTGTCGGCGTCCGACCGCGGCATGACGCGCACGCCCACGTTTCCGTCGGCAATCTCCCGCCCAACGTTCGCCATTTCGCGGAGATACCCCGACATGCGCGCGAACGCCCGGCCGAGCTGATCGTCAGCCGACCGCGGCTCGACGTGGATGGCGAGATCGCCGCCCGCGACGCGCTCGGCCACCTTCGCGGCGTCGCGCAGATACGCACCCATGTTGGCGAACGCATGGCCAAAGCGATCAGCCTCGGACCGCGGGGTCACTTGCCGTGACAGGTCGCCGCGCCCGATCTGGTCGGCCACCGCCGCCATCTCGTGCAGGTACGCGACCATCGCCTGCATGGACTTGAGCAGCTGGCCGATCTCGTCATCGCGCGTGACGCTGATCGACACCGTCATATCGCCCTGCGCGATCGCCTCGGCCGTGCGAACGGCCTCTTTCATCGGTTGGGTCAACGAGCGGACCGAGAACACGGCCACGCCCACGAGTACGACGATGGCAACGAAGCCGACGATCGCGATGCGCCTGAACATGATCTTCTGGAGGTGCTCGGTCTCCAGGAAGGCGGCCGTGATCGCCTTGTCGTCCCGCTGCGTGAGCTCACCCAGCGCCCGACGGATGGCTGTATACTGCTCGGATACCGAATCCTGGCCCGCGAGGACGGCCGTGCTATGGTCCCCCGCGATCCGCCGCTTGGAGATCTCGCTCGCCCGGCGCGTGTAGTTCGTGAAGTCCTGGCCGATCCCCACCAGCGCCGCGTGGTCGGCGACCGGGTTCTTCAGCAACTCCGCCAACTTTTGCTGAAAGCTCTGCGCCATCTGGTCCGACTGGCGCAGCCGCAGCCCATTGCCCTCCGTGACCGCATCGTCGTTGCTGCGTTGCAGCGCGACAATGAGGTCCTGGAGGCCGCGGCTCCCTTGCACCGACGGGTAGTACCCGTCTCGGATCGAGGCCAGACGCTCGCGGTTCGTGCTGTTGAGTCGATACGTGAACCAGCCGACGACCAGGAGGGCCACGGCGGCGAGGACCGGGAGCACGATGATTTTTTGCGCGAAGCTCAGCTTCGCGAACCGACCGACGATCGCGTTCACGCTACCCTTCTTTTACTCTGCTGGGGCGAAGCGAAAGTCCTGCTCGACGAGTTGTCTGACCTTGTGCCCGCCTTCTTCGGCGGGGAAATACCGCATCTGAGGCAACACACGCTTGACCACCGCCGCGTAGGATGCCTCGGACGCTTTGACCACCTCGAAGGTCCCCATGTCCACCTTGCCGGTCGTATCGACCACGAACTGGCAGGTGACTTCACCGCCGCGCGCGCGGGCGCGCAAATCGTCCGGATATTGAGCGCGGGGATTCCCGGGTCGCGCGGACACGGGCTTCTCCACTTGGAATTCGAAATAGGCTTGGCCGTTGGCGCCGGGACTCGACGCGAGCTGGGCGGCCTGCGCCGACGCCGTCAGCGCCGTCGCAAACGATGAAAGAAGTGCAGCGCACCATGAAAAGCGCATCGGACCGGATCTCTCCTTAATGACTACTGTTGTCCGGTGAAAGACGATCCGTATACGCTACGGTCACTTGCACGAACGCCTAGCGGAACTGCTCCGCGATGCGCTCGACAAGTCGGCGGAGCTCACGCTCGCGCGACTCGGCTGACGTCGTAAAAATCGTCCGCGCGAGCCCGTAGGAGCTGGCCACGAAGGCCAGTGCTATGCCCAGGGCGGCTTCGGGCGAATGCAAGGCCCCGACACCGACAGCGATAGCGACGCCGGTGCCGCCGCCGCCCATGCCGCCACCGATGCCTCCGAAGAGACCGCCCGCGAGCGTGTCGAGATGCTCGTCGGCGCGAATGATCGTCTTGCCGCCGCGCGTGGTGATCGTGACGTCGATCCGCCGATTGACGCTTCGCGAGGTCCAGGTCAATGCACGCCCGAACCGGGTCGCGCTCCCCTTCACGCGGAGCACGTGGCGAATGTACTCGGCCACGGCGTCGACTTCGGCGTCGGGCACCTCGCGCGGGACGACGGCTTCGATCGCGATCTCTCGCGGTCTCCCGAACCAACAGAAGCGCGGGCGATTCTCGAAGGATGACGTGAGCGCTGTGCCAGGAGACGCGATGGGTCCCGAGACGAACCCCAATTCCGCGGCCGCGCGCGCCATGTATTCGTCGCCGATGCCCGCTTCGGCCGCCGCGCTCAAGACATCGCGCATCGCGTAGCCCGTCGGGAGCGGCCGGCTGCTCGTCGCGATCGGCGGCCGGCTCTCGCGTCCCGTCTGTGACTGCAGCTCCGCGGCGCGTCGCCACAGCGCCTGCGCATTGGTCTCCGACAATGTCGCCGGCAACGGCGCGGCATCCTCGACCGGCTCGCGCGAGGTCGCTTCCAGCGCGTCGGCCAACTCGGCGCCCGTGCGATAGCGCGCGGCCGGCGTCTTCGACAGACATTTGTCGACGATCGCGGCGAGCGCCGCGGGTACGCGTGGCGCGACGGAGCTCAAGGGTGGAGCGGGTCGCGTGGCGTGCGCCACGAGGATGGCCGCGGGGACCTCGCTGTCGAACGGGAATCGCCCGGAGAGCGCGCGGAACGCGACGACGCCGAGCGCGTACAGGTCGGATCGCCCATCGAGCGGCTCGCCCATGACCTGCTCGGGGCTCATGTACCACACCGTGCCGAGGACCTGGCCGGTCGCCGTCATCGCTCCCGTGGCGGCGACGCGGGCGATCCCGAAATCCGTGAGCATGGCTCTCCCCGTGGTGCCCTCGATCAAGATGTTCTCGGGCTTGACGTCCCGGTGGATCACCTTGCGCGCATGCGCGTAGTCGAGCGCGCGAGCGACATCAACCAGCAATGGTACGAGCGCCGGGTGCGGGATCGTGCGGCCGTCGACGAGTCGAGTGCCGAGCGACTCGCCGTCGACATAGGCCATGGCGAAGAACACATGGCCGCCCAATTCATCGGCGCGGTAGACCGGTACGATGTTGGCGTGGGAGAGCGATCCCGCGGTGCGAGCCTCGCGCAGGAACCGCTCGCGAATGGCCGGGTCACGCTCGAAGTACGGTGGCAATACCTTGATCGCCACGGGTCGATCGAGCTTGAGGTCACGCGCGCGATACACGACGCCCATCCCACCGCGGCCGATCTCGCCCTCGAAGGCGTACTGCTCTTTCAACGCCTCGGCGAGCTCGACCACGTCGGGAGTCATCGCTAGGGGGTCGGGCATACCCCCTAACGTTACTACTTACACCTGGGCGAGCCCACCATCGACTTGAAGGTCGATACCTGTAACGAAGCTCGAGTCATCCGAGGCGAGGAACACCGCGGCTTTCGCGATCTCGTCGGCGGTGCCGATACGACCCAGCGGGACCAGCCCGACGATCCCCGTCGCGAACTCGGCAATCTGGGATTCGGTCAACCCGACCTTGCCAAAAATGGGAGTCTCGATCGGCCCCGGGCTCAGGGTGTTGATCCGGATATGGCGGTCCTTGAGCTCATTGGTCCACGTGCGGGCGAATGACCGCACGGCGGCCTTCGTGGCGTTGTACGTACTGGCCGGGCCCATGCCTTTCACGCCGGCGATTGACGCGTTGAGGATGATCGTCCCGCCGTCGACGAGCAGGGGCAGCGCTTTCTGGACGGTGAAGAACAGGCCCTTCACATTGACGTCGAACTGCAGATCGTAGCCCGCCTCGGTGACACTGCCGAAAGGGGTGAACTGCGCCAGGCCGGCATTGGCGAACAGCACGTCGATGCGCCCCGATCTCTGTTGAACCGTCGCGTACAGGCGATCGAGGTCTTTGAGATTCGACACATCGCCTTGGATGCCGGTGACGCACTTGCCGATCGACTTCACGGCTTCGTCCAGCGCATCCTGACGCCGGCCCGTGATATAGACATCCGCGCCCTCGGCCACGAATCGCCTGGCGGTCTCCAAGCCGATCCCGCTATTGCCGCCAGTTACGACGGCCACTTTGCCTGACAACTTGCCCATGAGTACCTGTCTCCTGCCTGGTTCGATGTTTCGATGATTATCGAAATAATGAACCAAGAAGCCGGGCCGTCAGCGCTTGGTTCCCAGCCGCCGGACCAGCTCGCGCTCGTATCCCTGAATGACCTCCGGGCGCGCCACCAAGAATTTGCTGACGCCGTCGAACCGGGATTCCACCACCCCCGCGGTCTCCAACTCCTTGAGGTGGTGGGACATGGTCGCTGGTGCGATGGGGAATTCCTTGAGGAGCGCCTTGCACGACACCTCCTCTCCTGTCCCCATGATCCGCTGCAGCATCCGAAATCGCCGGGGGTCGGCCAGCACCTTCGATATGCGGTAAAACTCCTGGTCGGTCATATCTGTATTATGATATCCTGATGAGCCTCACCCGTCGGCACTTCGTGCACACGCTGGGGGCAGGCGCCGCCAGCTCGCTCATCGCTCCGCTGCACCTGCCGGAGCTCGAATGGGTCAACGCTCCAGCCAGCGCCGTGCGACTGGACCGAAACGAAAACCCCAACGGTCCCGCGAAAGAGGCGATCCAGGCGATCACGATTGCGGCCGCCGAGTCCTCGCGGTATCCCGACGAGCTCGTGACCCAGCTGACGCGGGCGGTCGCGGACACTGTTGGCGTGGCCGAGTTCAATGTCGTGCTCACGTGCGGATCGACCGACGTGATTCGGAGCGCGGTCTACGGCTTCACGTCGCCGACGCGCGGACTCGTCACGGCCGCGCCAAGTTACGAATCGCCGGGCAACGATGCGCAGCGGATCAAGACGCCCGTCGTCGCGGTCCCGGTGACGTCGGAGATCGCGCTCGACTTGCCCGCCATGGCGGCGGCGTCTCATGGCGCTGGGCTCGTCTATCTCTGCAACCCGAACAACCCAACGGGCACGGTCCACTCGGGCGATGACGTGAAGGCGTGCATCGCCAAAATCCTCGCCGACACGCCGGATGCGACGATCCTCGTCGACGAGGCGTACCACGAGTACGTCGAGGACCCGAAGTACGCGACGATGATCCCGCTCGCGCTCCAGAATCCGCGCGTGGTGGTGTCCAGGACATTTTCGAAAGTCTTCGGGATGGCCGGGCTCCGCGTCGGCTATGCGATCGGCCAGCCCGAGACCCTGGAGCACATCCGAGCGCAACGCCTGGCGATCGGTGTCAACCGGATGGGCGCCGTCGCGGCGCTGGCGAGCCTGGGCCTCAAGAGTCACATCGAGCGCGAGCACGCGAAGAACAAGGACGCGCGCGAGTGGACGCAACGCGAGCTCGCCGCGTTCGGGTATCCGTCCGTCCCCTCGCACACGAACTTCATCATGGTCGACGTGCGACAGGACGCGAAGGCGTTCCGGGAGGCGTGCAAAGCGCAGAACGTCCTCGTCGGACGGCCATTCCCGCCGCTCAACACGTACTCCCGGGTCTCCATCGGCACGATGGACGATATGCACCGGGCGATGGACGTCTTCCGGCACATCTTGCCGAAGCAGGTCAGCAGGAAGGCATAGCTACGGCACTACCGGCAGCACGATATGTGATGCGCTATACACGCGCTGCGTGGCTTTGACAAAATCCTCGGCCTTGGCCTGGTAGATGCTCGGCACGAACGTCTGCGGGTTCCGGTCGATCGCCGGGAACCACGTCGATTGCACCTGCACCATGATGCGGTGGCCCTTCAGGAAAACGTGATCGTGGTCGCGGAGTGAGAAGGGCCATTTCGTTTGCTGACCGGCGACCAACGCATGCGGGTGCTCGTAGTCCGTCAGATACCGCCCGCGGCGGATCTCCATGGCGATGGGCAACTCGTAGCCGTTCATCGAACGCGCATACTCGCCAGGCTTCGGGCCCGCGTTCGGGTCCCACGCCGGCTGCTGGAAATCCTCCGGGTACTTGTCAATCAGCTTGACGATAAAATCGGCGTCGGTGCCAGACGTCGACGCGAGTAATTCAGCGGCGACCGGGCCGGTAATGGTGATGTCATGATCCAGCGGGGTGCTGACGTAGGTGAGCACGTCCGGCCTGTTGTCGACGAATCGCTGGTCGGCCACTTCCCATGTCCGCCAATCTCCGGCGGGATAGGTCGGCGAGATCGGCCGCTGTCGATAGGGCACCGGGTTTGCCGGATCCGAGACGTACGTCCGAGCGCCCACCACTTCCGGCGCGTCAAAACTCAGCGTGCCGTCCGGGAGCAGATAGAGATTGGTGGGCTTTGAGGTCTTCGGCGGCCACGCATCATACGTGTGCCACGTATTCGAGCCGGACTGGAATGTCGATGCCGTCCACGTGGGCGCCGCGCCCTGATCGTGGAGATAGTATCGGAAGAACGGCGCCTCGATGTTCTCGCGGAACTCGCGCGAGGTCTCGTGCCCGCCCGCGGCGATCAATCCGATACTGTCGCCCTTCGGCGCTTGCCACTCACCGTGATACCACGGCCCGGCGACCATGAGGCCGCCGCCACGGCGAAAGATCTGCCAGGGCCCCCACGGATCTTCCTGATCCCAGAATCCGGCGACGTTGAGGTTGGGGACGGTGGAGGTGTGCAGCTGGTTCACCCACGCTTCTTTCTTCCAGAACGTGTCGTAATCGGGGTGCTCGACCGTGGAGTTCCAATACGGGATCTTCCCGTGCAGGTACTGCGCGTTGATGTTCGACAGCGGGCCGAGTTTCAGATACCACTCGTACGTATCGTAGATCTCGAAGGCGAAGTGCGTGTTCGCGTTCTTGTCCGCCTGCTCGAGCACGGCGTACTCGAAATCATAGCTCTCACGCAGCGCGCCATAGCGATGGTCATCGTCGTTCATCCATTGATCGACCGGCGAAGCCTGCTCGCTCGTGGCTTTTAACGCGGGATGGGGATGCAGTAGCGCCAATCCCGTGGTGAGGCCGTCGTACGACACGCCGTACATCCCGACTTTTCCGTTGTTGTTCGGGATATGGTGAATGAGCCACTCGATGCTATCGTAGGCATCGGTCGTCTCGTTCGTCGACGTCGAATCCGCGAGATTGACCTGCGAGCTCAGCGCGAACGTGCCTTCCGACTTGAACCGTCCGCGCAGGTTCTGGATGACAAAGATGTAGCCATCCTGCGCGAGCTCCTTGAGGTTCGGAGGCATGTGATCCGGCGCCTGGTCCGGCACGCCGTATGGGGTGCGGCGGAACAAGATCGGCAGCGGACCGCTCTGATTCACGGGCGTGAGGATCGCCGTCTGGAGGTGCACGCCGTCGCGCACCGGGACCATCACCTCGGTGAGCGTGAACGGCGATTGGGCCTCGGCGGCCGCCGCCAAGACAACGGTCATGACGAACGCGAGTCGCATTACTGTCTCCAAGGTGTGAGAACACTATAGCGCGGTGTCGCCGTGGCGGTGTCCTTCGTCGCCGCGAGCAATTTGCGGCGGATGAGCCATCCCACGCCCGCTTGCGCCGCGCTCTTCGACACGCCAATCGACTCGGCCAACTCTTGGTAGCTGACCTGCACCGGACCGCGGCGGCGGCGCTGCTCAGCCATCAGCCACAAATAGACAAGAAAACTCACCGGCCGTCGATCGTGGCCGACGAGGTCGCGCATCAACACGTCGATTACGTAGTCGTCGACTGATGGCATGCTATAGTAGCCAATAGTATAGCGTCGACTGGCTGATTGCGCCTGTTCCTGGTGCTTGCTATGCTGGCCACATGATTCGAGGCATAAAATTCACCAGCATTCCTGTGCGCGACCAGGATGTTTCTCTCCGCTTCTTTACGGAGAAACTCGGCTTCAAAGTCGCGACCGATCAGCCGTTTAGCGCCAAGCAACGGTGGATCGAGCTGCTGATCCCGGGCGCCGAGACCAAGTTGGTGTTGTTCACACCCGACGGATTCGAGGATCGCATTGGCGGCTTTCAGCCGATCTCGTTCTGGTGTAACGACGTCTTCGCCACGGCGAAAGAGATGAGGGAGAAAGGCGTCGAGTTCTCCAAAGAGCCGAAGAAAGAGAGCTGGGGCACCTCGGCCGTCTTCAAAGACCCCGACGGCAATCAGTTCGTGCTATCGAGTGGATAGCCCCTCGGTCAGGATCCCTTGCCGGGCGAACGTCTTGAGTTGCTCGCCATCGTGACTGACGACGACGCTCACGCCGGCCTGCTCGGCCTGATGGAGCCAGGCCAGCTCGCCGGCGATGGCCGCGCGGTCCTCGCCCATCTGCTTGCTCGACGAGTCCGGCTTTTCCTTTCCGGTCTCGAGACTCAAGCGATGCCATGCGACGTCGCCCGAGAGAATCACTTCGCGACCTGACGCGAGCTTGACGTAGACGACCTGTGATCCCGGTGTGTGCCCGGGCGCTTTGATCAGCACCACCCCGGGCGCGATCGGGAGCACGCGGTCGTAGTCGACGACGATGTAGCGACTCGCCTTCGTCGAGTCGAACGGCGTGAAGGTCACCTTCGGCCGGTGCAACAGCGACTCCATCTCTTGCCGATTGAGCAGCGTTTTCGGCGCCAACTCGTCAGCGACGGAGGAGTGGGCGACCGTCCCAATGTGGTCGCCGTGCTCGTGCGTGATGACAATCAGCCCGGCGCCGCGCAGGGCCGCGACCATGCGGGTGTACGCGTCGTCGAGGAACTTGCCGGTGCTGCCTGGCGCCGTCGCCAGTTCGCGATCCATGGCCGCGTCGACCATGATCCAGCCGTGGGGGTACTTCACCTGGAACACCGGGTCCGGCGATTTGACGATCGTCTGCGGCGCGTTCTCCACGGCCTGGGAGAGCGGGTTCGAGTCGTCGACGATGATGAGATATCCGATCGACGTCGGAAGCTCGCCCGGGACCGCGTGCACGAGCCCGCGCGCGGCAACGAGCTCGGGTTGCGCGGCGAGTGGCTGGGCCAGTATCACGGCGCACAAGAAGCGACGCATCATGGGCGCTAATCTATCGTCCGAAGCTGTATATTGCGCGGCGTGTTTCTCGGACACTACGGCCTGGCATTCGCCGCCAAACGCGCGAGCCCCGAGACCTCCCTCGGCACGCTCACCTTCGCGGCCCAGTGGCTCGACGAGCTCTGGCCCATCCTCCTTCTGGTCGGCGTCGAGCACGTCAAGATCGCGCCGGGATTGATGGCGGCGTCTGACCTCGACTTCGTCAGCTATCCGATATCGCATAGCCTCCTGGCCGCGGTCGGCTGGAGCGTGATCATCGGTGTCATCTACTTCCTGGTGCGCCGCCGGCCGCGCGGGGCGTGGGTCGTCGGCGCGTTGGTCCTGAGCCATTGGGTGCTGGATGTCCTCGTGCACCGTCCCGATTTGCCGCTGTACCCGGGCGGTCCGCGCGTTGGCCTGGGCGCATGGAACTCCGTGCCGCTCACGTGGGCGCTCGAGGCGATCGTCTACGGCGGCGGTCTGATCATATACCTCCGGACCACGAAGGCGAAGGACGCGGTCGGCCGATGGGGTCTCTGGTCGCTCGTCGCGGTACAAGTGGCGTTGTATACGGTCGGCTCCGGCCCGCCGCCGAGTGTGTCGATGTTGGCATGGAGCGCGCTCGTGCTCTGGCTCTTCATTCCATGGGCAGCGTGGGTCGACCGCCACCGCGTCCTATGCTCTTGATGCAGCCGGCGTTGCTGATGGGTGCCGACTGGTACCCGGAGCAATGGCCAGAGGTGCGCTGGGAGGCCGACGCCCGGATGATGGAAGCCGCGCACTTGAATGTGACGCGGATCGGCGAATTTGCGTGGAGCGCGATGGAGCCGAGCGAGGGAAAGTTCGAGCTCGACTGGCTGGACCGCGCGATTCGGGTCCTCGAGAAGCACCATATCGCCGTCGTGCTCGGCACGCCCTCGGCCGCGCCGCCGGCTTGGTTGACGGCGAAGTATCCCGAGGTGTTGCGCGTTGACGAGAATGGCATCCGCGCAACGCACGGGAATCGCGCGCACGGGTCGTCGAGCTCGCCGAAATATCGGGAGTTGTGTCGGCGCATCGCCCTCGTGATGGCCGAGCGATTTGGGCATGATCCCGATGTCGTCGGGTGGCAGATCGACAATGAGTTCGGCTATGGGCTCATGTCGTACGACAGCCTGACACGACGGCAATTTCAGGACTGGCTACACAGCAAGTACAGCAGCATCGACTCGGTGAATACGCATTGGGCGACCGCGTACTGGAGCCAGACATACGATCGTTGGGACGAGATTCCCATACCCATCGGCGAGCACAACCCCGGCCTCATGCTCGACTGGAAGCGGTTCGTCACGACGACCTGGCGGGACTATGAGACCAATCAGATAGACGTGATTCGCGCGCATGTGGATCCGCGGCAGTTCGTCACCGGGAATTTCATGGGGCTTGGCTTCGATGCGTTCGATCACTATGTGGTGAGCAAGCCGCTGACGCTCGTCGCATGGGATGATTATGTCGGCTCGGGCCATCTCGACCCCATCACGAATGGCCTGAGTCACGACGCCATGCGGGGCCTCTTGCGTCAGAACTTCTGGGAGATCGAAACACAACCCGGGAGCGTCAATTGGTCGAACCTCAATAACTCACTGGACAAGGGCGAGGTCCGCGCGATGGCCTGGCATGCCGTCGGCCACGGCGCGGATGAAGTCTCGTACTGGCAATGGCGCAGCGCGCTCAATGGCCAAGAGGAAATTCACGGAACGCTCGTCGGTCCTGATGGCGAGCCCGTGCCGTTGCTCGCTGAGGTCGCAAAGACCGCCAAAGAATTTGCCGATGCGTCGGACGCATTGCGCGACACGAGGGTAGTCTCACCGGTCGCTCTGCTCAACGATTACGAGAGTCGCTGGGCGATCGAGTGGCAGAAGCACACCGACAAATGGAATACGCTCCTGGTCGCCCGCGACTATTATCGGGTGCTGCGGCACATGGCGCAGTCGGTGGATGTCGTGAGCCCGTATGCACCTTTGAATGATTACAGGCTCGTCATCGCGCCGAGCCTCAATGTGATCCCGGACACGCTGGCGCAGCATCTCATGGACTATGTGCGCGGCGGCGGCCATTTGGTGCTTGGACCGCGATCGGGCCTCAAGGACGAATACAACGCGTTGTTGCCGCAGCGGCAGCCGGGACGACTCGGCGAAGCCCTGGGCGCGAGGGTCGAGCAGTACTATGCGCTCGAGCACGAGATTCCATTGCGGCCCTCCGGCAAGGCGAGTGTCTGGGCCGAGTACTTGTCAGGGGGCCAGGCGCTGTTGCGATATGGCCGCGCGAACGGATGGCTCGATGGGCAGCCAGCGATGGTGACTCACAAATATGGTAACGGCCGCATTACGTATATAGGAACAGTGCTCGATGCGAGCACTCTTGACACCGCGGCAAAGTGGATGGCGCGCGTGAGTCACATTCAACCGGTCTTTGGCCCCGTGCCAGACAGCGTTGAGGTCACGAGACGCGTGGGAGCGGATGGCAAGCAGGTTTTTGTGCTGATCAATTTCGCATCGCGCCCGCGTGAGGTCACTTTGCCTCGGTCAATGTGGTCAGTGTTCGAAAAGCGGCGAACGAACCGCGTACATCTGGAACGCTATGACGTGGCAGTCATGATGTCCGATCAGCGCTGAGCTGAGCGAAATCGCGCGACCTCCCACGCGCGCCGATCGTCAGTAAGAGCATGCTCGTGGAGAGGTAAATGGCGATCAATTGGACGAGTGAGCTCAAGCGGATCGAACGGGCCTTTGACGGCCTTCCCCCCCTCCCCCCTGTCCCGTCCCCGGCCCAGCTCAAAGCTCGGCGAACGAGTGAGCGGCGCACGCTCGAGCGGACGCTCGAACGGCAAGAACGCACCGCGATGCTCGTCGGCACGGGTGGCCGATTTGTGCTCGTGTTCGCGCTGGCGACGGCCATCAACTTCTGGCCGTACGGACACGCCTGTGGGTTCGGCCTGTTTACCTACATGTTCGCCGAGCTGCTCATCATCATCGGCGGTCTGTGGACAGTGGCGTGGACCTGGCAGCATCGCATGGTGCGTGGACATGCCGTGGCGATGGTGATGGTCCTCTGGGGGATCGCTCTCATGGCCGCGCAGGTGTTGCCGCGCGTCGGCTATGCGGCCGATGCAGCCAAGTGGTGGTGTTCCTAAACAGCTAGATTTGGCCGCAAAGTGGCGCTTGTAGGACATCGATCAGCCCGGTATCCGTTCCCCGGGCATGATCGCGCCACTTTTATTGCTACTGCAGATCTATGATGGCCGCGCGGGCCAGCTGGCCGTGCGCGTGCCACGAGTCGAGGTCCCGGTTCCACTCGAGGCGTCTCTTGACGCACCGCCGTGGGATCGCGCGGCACGGCTCCGCGGCTTCTCACAGTACCTCCCGGTCGACGGGGTCCCCGCGGCGGATTCGACCGTGGTGCTCGTGATGTACACGCGCGATGCATTGTATTTCGGCATTCGAGCGTACGAGGCCCATGGCGCGGTGCACGCGACGCTGGCCGACCGTGACAAGATCACGGCCGATGATTATGTCCAGATTTTTCTGGACACCTCGCACGATCACCACCGCGCGTACGTATTCGGGGTCAATCCGCTTGGTATTCAGGCCGACGGCATCCTGAGCGAGGGCATCCACAGCCTGGCCTCGACCGGCGCGGCCGCCGTAACGAATCGCGATACGGTCAATCTGAGCACCGACTACACGTATCAGTCGAAGGGGCACGTCACGCCATTCGGGTACGAAGTCACGGTGCGCATTCCGTTCGCGAGTGTCAGCTTCAGCTCCGGCAGCCAGCAGCGCTGGGGCATCAACATCGTGCGGCAAGTCCAACACTCTGGCGATCAAGACACCTGGGTGCCGGCGCGGCTCGCGAATACGTCTTACATCGGGCAGTTCGGCACGCTGGAAGGCTTGACGGGGATTACGCGAGGGTTGGTGCTCGATCTCAATCCCGAGCTGACCTCGCACATCAATGGCAACCCGACACCGACGGGTTGGAAGTATAGCGTCGAGCCCTTGTCGCCGGGCGGCAATGTGCGTTGGGGTGTGACGGACAACTTGACGTTGAACGGCACGATCAAACCCGATTTTTCGCAGATCGAGTCCGACGTGCCGCAGCTGCAATTCGATCCGCGCGTCGCGCTGTCGTACCCCGAGAAGCGGCCATTCTTCTTCGACGGCCTGGAACAGTTCGATACGCCGAACACGCTCGTGTACACGCGCTCGATCATTCAGCCGGACGAAGCGGTCAAGCTCACCGGCGAGGTCGCCGGCTCGAGCATCGGATTCTTGTCGTCGGTCGATGCAGGGAACGAGTCGGCGAACGGGAAGGACAATCCCGTATTCGATATCCTGCGCGTCAAGCACAACCTGGGTGGTGGCTCGACGGTTGGCCTCATTGCGACCGACCGCGAAGACGGCCCGTGGTACAATCACGTGGTGGGCGCCGATACGCGCATTGTGTTCGGCAAGATCTACGATATCCGACTCCAGGGTGTCGTGAGCAGCACGCGGTCCGACAGCATTCACGCCGTCGCGCCGCTCTGGGACGGGCTCTTCGAGCGCAACGGCCGGCACTGGTCGCTCCGCTATGAGCTGTCGGGCATCGACTCGAGCTTCGTCGATGAGAGCGGGTTTATTGCCCGCACGGGTATCGTGTCGAGCACGCTCGACAATGCGCTCACGTTCTATGGGAAGCCGAGGGCGCTCGTCCAGAGCTACACGTTCGACTTTTCGCCGATTCAAGTGTGGGAGTATCCGCAATTTTTGCGCGGGCACCGGGCCGAAGACATCAAGTGGCACTTCAGCAATAACGTCACGCTGCACGGTGGTTGGACATTCCAGGCCAACGCATTCGTCGAGGATTTCGGGTACGACCCCGCGCTCTACGCGAATTACTACGTGGCCAAGCGGACCCCAAGCGGCATCGACACGGTGCCGTTCGTCGGCACCCCGCACATCCCGAACCTGGACATCGTCACGGGGTTTACGACACCTCGATGGTCCCATTTCGATGCATCCGTCCTGACCGTCACGGGATACGACGACAATTTCTACGAATGGTCATCGGCGTGGATCTTTGTCGTCAATTCGACCATTGATTGGCGGCCGACCTCCCAGGGTCGCATCTCGCTCATCTACTCGCAGTTGCAGTTCGTCCGACGGTCTGACAACACGCAAGTCGCGGTGCAGCGCGTGCCGTACATCGAGGCCGCCTACCAAATCTCACGGCCCATTTTTGTACGATTTATTGGCCAGTATGAAGCGTCCTGGGTTGGGGCGCTTCGGGATGATGGGAGAACCAATGATCCGCTGTTGATCAAGAGTTCGGCCGGTGTCTATGAGCCGCAGCTCAAGACGACCTCGAACGTGGTCAGCGGGAGTTGGCTGTTCTCCTATCAGCCAACGCCGGGCACGGTGTTCTTCGTCGGCTATGGCAGCGGGTATACCGAACCGTATTCGTTCAACTTCACGGGTCTCCACCGCACGTCGGACGGATTCTTCGTCAAGGCAACGTACTTGTTTCACGCGGGGAACTAGCGTACTAGTCTCCTGCCATGGAGACGCTCCTCGTACGGCCGCCGAACGCGCACCGGATGTTGACGCTCGCGCACGGGGCAGGGGCGGGGATGCGACATCCCTTTATGGAGAAGCTCGCCGCGCAGCTCGCGAGCGTCGGTGTCGCGACACTGCGCTACGAATTCCCGTACATGGAGCAGCGGAAGAGCCGGCAGGATGCAGCGCCCGTGCTGCACGAGCGTGTGGCCGCCGCTGCTGAGGTCGCGCGGCAGGCCGCGCCGGAGCTGCCATTGTTGGCCGGCGGGAAGTCCTTTGGCGGACGGATGACGTCGCAGGCCGCCGCGGAAGGCGTGCTCGTGGGAGTAAAAGGGATCGTGTTTTTCGGGTTCCCACTGCACCCGCCGAACCGTCCTGGCACTTCACGTGCCGACCATCTAGCGAAAGTCACCGTGCCGATGCTGTTTCTCCAGGGCACGCGAGACGAGTTCGCTCCGCTGGATCTGCTGCGGCCGATTGGCGAGTCGCTTGGTTCCCGGGCGACACTCCATGTGATCGACGGCGCCGACCACGGATTTCACGTGCTCAAGCGCTCGGGTCGGACCGACGACGAGGTGCTGCGCGAGCTCGCGCAGACGGTTGCGTCGTGGACATTCTAACAGAGGAGGGATGTATGCCGGAGAGCGTCTACAAGGTCATCGAACTGATCGGCACGTCGACGGAATCGTGGGAGAAGGCCGCGAAGGCCGCCATCGAACGCGCAAGCGAGACCCTGCGCGACCTCCGCGTGGCCGAGGTGTCGGAGCTCGACATTCATCTCAAGGACGGGAAGATCGAGAGCTATCGCGCGAAAGTGCGCCTCTCGTTCAAGTACGAAAAAGGCGATTGATCACGCGAACCCCCTAAGGGGGTGGGGGGATAATCCCCCCAAACCCCCCAGGGGGCTCGTCGAGGCTTACGCTGATGCCAAGACCGATTTCGTGAGAGCCTGCCTGGCCGCCGCCAAGTGATGATCGTCGTGCTCGGCCACGAAATACGCCCAATCTATTAGGCGCAATTTGCGCTGGAGCCGTGGGTGCAGCGCAGCCGCCGCGACCTGTGCTTCCGACAGCGCATCCATCTCGGCCACCAACTCGGCTCGATGCGCGCGAAAACGCGCGATGATCGCCGGGGCTGGCATCGCATCGTGATCGGTCTCGTAGGTCAGGCGATTCGTGCGATCAGCCGCCGAGAGTGTTGCGGCGCCCGATACGTATTCGCGCAGGCG
Organism: Gemmatimonadaceae bacterium; assembly: GCA_035486035.1. GTDB lineage: Bacteria > Gemmatimonadota > Gemmatimonadetes > Gemmatimonadales > Gemmatimonadaceae > DASRDS01. The sequence goes on along the minus strand of DATHNL010000067.1, from coordinate 23,526 downwards.
ACGCTCATCGAGCGCATGCAGATCGTCGAGATGCCCCAAGTGGCGCTTCGCCGACCAGGCGTTGGGATCGTGCCAGCGGAGCTGATCGTCGGTCGCCCCCACGATCAGCTCCGCCATTCTCGCGGCCGTGCCGCGCAGACGCTCCAGTACCGAAGGAAAAGCCGACACTGGAAGATCGAAAGACCACGTCCGCTCGAACCAGGCGCCTTCGTGTATCACAACGAAAACTTACTACGGCATCGCAAACTGCACGACGTTCGACGCGGTCGGGCTCACGTTCGGATACACCGTCTTCCCGCTCGTGGTATCGGTATACGAGTTGTTATAGAAACTGTCCCCGTAGGCCACGGCATTGACCGTCGAGCCAGACCCGAACGCATGCTGCAGCCCCGCCAGGTCCGCCCCGGTGACCGCGATAGAAAAATTCGTGTGCGTCACACGATAGGCCGTGCCGGCGACGGGACCCGTCACGGTGTAGTTCGCCACAGCAGGCCCGACGCTGGCCGAGCCGCTATAGAAAAGACGGATATAACGCGGGTATCCCGTGACGGCGGGCACGTTGACGGTGCCGGTCGCAAACAGCGTGTCTTGCGCCGCGTTGAACGCGAGCGCCAGGTTCGTGACGACACCGGTCGACTGCTGCGACAAGTTCAGCGTGGCGATTTCGATGGTGCCGCCGCCGACGAACTGCCCGGCGTCACGAATGAACGTGCCCATGCCCGAACCCGCGAACGTCACGGTATAGACACCCGTCTTGAGACCCGAGAGGGTCCAGGCACCATCCGTTGTTGTGACACTGGAAGCGCTGCCAGGCGAAGCCGTCACCGTGACCCCGGAGTCGCTCGCTAGCGGCCCGCCGTACTCGTCGTGGAGCGACACGAAGCCGGTCCATGCCCCGGTCAGAGCCGGGCCAGCGGGGCCCTGGGGTCCGGTACTGCCACTACAACCCGCAACAACGAGCAAAACGAGCACAGCGCACAGGTTCCTTGGCACTTAGGTCTCCTGAAGGGTGATGTGCCCGTCAGACGACCCCTCTTTGCGCGGCGTTAACGCGCTGCCGCGGCGTTAACCAATCGTTGCGCGAGCCGCGGATCGCTCCCCAAATGCACGTGAACGTATGATGCCAGAACGTTTTCCGTGAGCACGCCCTCGGTACGGCCGTCGCTTAGCCGATAGGCGGGAGGCAAGGGTTGACGACTCGTGATCGTCGAGTAGTGAAATTCGTGCCCACGTAACCGTTGGCCCGCGGCGGCGAGCGATGAATCACCGAGCGCCTCGAGCTCGCGATACCCCAGGGTCAGCTTCGGGCTCATCTCGGCGACGGCCGGAATGACTCCCGCCATGCCTTCACAGAGGTACATGAGGCCTCCGCACTCCGCGTAGATCTGACCGCGGAACGCCCGAACCGCCTCGATCATCGTTGTGTTGCCCGCCAGGGCCGCCGCGTGCAGCTCGGGATATCCGCCGCCGAAATAGAGCAGGCCAGCATCCTCAGGGGGCGCGGCGTCAGTCAATGGCGAAAAGAATTTGATCTCGGCTCCGTGCGCCCGGAGCAAATCGAGGCTGTCTTCGTAGTAGAAACTGAACGCGGCATCCCTCGCGACGCCGATGACCGCGCGCGGGCCCGACACGACCGCGGCCGGTGGATCGACTGTCAGCGCGGGGGCTGTCCGGGCGATGTCGAGTAGGGCATCGAGATCGATGTGCGCGTTGACGAGACCAACGAGCCGATCGAAGTCGACGGTCTGCTCCTCGGCCCGCATGAGCCCGAGATGCCGCTCGGGCACGCCGATCGCGGGATCCCGCGGCAGCCATCCGAGAACGGGTACGCCCGCCATATCCTCGATTGCCGAGCGGCACATGGCTGCATGCCCCTCACCGGCCACGCGATTGAGGACGACGCCTGCGATGCGGACACCGGGAGCGGCGCTGGTCAGGCCAAGGACAATGGCGCCCGCGGTTTGCGCCATCGCCCGGGCATCGAGCACGAGGATGATCGGTGTCTGCAGCAGCGTCGCGACTTCGGCGGTCGATCCGTTGGGCGATGGGCCTGCGCGCCCGTCAAAGAGGCCCATGACGCCCTCGATGATCGCGATATCGATTCCGAGCGTCCCCCGGGCAAAGACGGAGAGGACCGCATCACCGGAAAGGAGCCAGGTGTCGAGCGAGCGCGACGGCCGCCCCGCCGCCACGCGATGGTGCGACGGGTCGATGTAGTCCGGCCCGATCTTGAACGGAGCCACAGACAAACCGCGAGCGACGAGCGCCCGCATGACTCCGACCGCGACGGTGGTTTTCCCCGACCCGCTGGCCGGGGCAGCAAAAACGATTCTAGCGGCGGAGATAGGAGTCGGTCTTGTCGATCCAGTCCTGCCGCGGCGGCGAAAAGACGTCAACGTCGAGCGTATCCTCGACCGCGACCGCCATGTGCGGCAAATTCGACGGGATCAGCAGCACCTCGCCTGCCTTGACGAGCACCTGCTCGTCCTGATTCTCGCCGAGCGTGAACTGGAGCGCACCTTCGAGGATGTAGGTGAGTTGCTCGTTGTGATGCGAATGCTTCGGCACCACGCAGCCCTTCTTGAGGTACACGTGCGCCAGCATCATCTGATCGCCCGTGATCAGTCGGCGCGCGAGGGTGTCCGACAGCGTTTCCTTCGGCATGTCGTTCCAGCGATACCAGGTCGCACTCGTCTTGGAGGTCATGTAACGGAAAGTGGCGAGCGGGCGGCGACGGCGCCAGTATTTGGACATGCGTCTCCGTACTCTTCTGTTGTGTGGGATTTTGGCCGCGTGCTCGTCGTCGAATAGCACCAGTCCCGGCTCTGGTAGCCTGACCGTGACGATCACGGCACCGGCCGGCACGACGCCATCCGTCGTCGTCGCCGGACCGCAGTCGTACAGCAAGACGGTGACATCGACAACGACGTTGAACGGGCTGCCACCCGGCAGCTACACGATCAACGCCGCGACCGTACTCGGCCACGATTCGATCGTTCCGGCCGCGTATGTCGCGACCGTCACGGGTAGCCCTGCGTCTCTCAACGCGAGCGCCACGGCGACGGCCACCGTGACCTATGCCGTCAGACCGGGTAGCGGCGCCGCTTGGGTCGTCGGCGGCTTCCCGTACGTGAACGGTGGGATTCCGAGTGCCGCTCAGTCGTACAGCGCCGCGCAGCTGCGCTCGACCGGCGCGCCGACGCCAGTCACGACGTTGACGTTGGCGACGACGGCCAGCTATAACCTCGATGCCAGCGACGCGGTGTTCGACAGCGCCGGGAATCTCTGGATCGCGAACCAGAACTCCAATACCGTCGTCGAGTTCACGCCCGCGCAGTTGGCGACATCGGGCGGCCCGACGCCGGCCATCACCATCACGATGCCGAGCGACAGTGCCGGGCCTATCGCGCTGCGCTTCGACGCCCATCACAACCTGTCGGTCGTCAACCAGTGGGCCGGTACGATCATCGAGCTGACGCCAGGACAGCTCGTCAGCGGCACCGCCGCGCCCGCCGTGACGATCCACGACGGTCCGCCCGAGCACGCGAACTTCCAGAATGGCAACAATCCCATAGGCATCGCCATCGATGCGTCGGGTAATCTCTGGATCGCTCAGCAGTTTATGAACGTCATCGAGTATTCGGCGGCCCAAGTCACGGCATCCGGCACTCCGACGCCCGCCGTCACCCTCACGCCGGCCTTACCAAATCCCACGAGCGACAGTTCCATCGTCACGCCGACGGGCCTCGCGTTCGACAACCAAGGCAACCTGTGGGTCGCCGGCCAAGGCATCTACGAGATCGCGGCCAGCGCACTCACATCGACGGGATCGCCACTGGTCGTCCGCTTCTTGACGCCGCCCGAAGGCCCACACTCGTTCCACGACTACGTCACCGGCGTCGCGTTCGACGACAGCGGCAACCTCTGGTTCTCCGGGTTCGATTTCGGCATCATCGGCGAGTATACTGCGGCCCAAATCGCGGCCGGCGGCGATCCGGCGCCCGCGGTCGAGATCACCATGAGTGGCAAGCTGGCGCCAATACGTCTCGCATTCGACAGGTGACGACATGGACGTTCAAATGACGACGACGGCGTTCTCGCTGGAAGGCTTCCGGACCGTGCGCACGCTCGGCATCGTACGCGGCATCACGGTCCGGTCGCGGTCGGTGTTCGGCACGATCGGCGGCTCGTTGCAGACACTGATCGGCGGAAACATCACGCTGTTTACGCAGCTCTGCGAGCGGACCCGTATCGAAGCGTTCGAAATCATGTGTCGGCACGCCGACGACGTGGGCGCCAACGCGGTGATCGGCGTGCGGTATGACGCGACCGAGGTGATGAAGGGGACGACCGAAGTGTTGTGCTACGGGACGGCGGTTGCGGTCGAACGGACCTAGTGGATCGGCCGGTTGAACTTCGGGGCTGGCGTCACGCCAGTCAGTAAGCGCGTGGGCTTGGCCTCGATCTGACGCACGAAGTCCTGCAGCAGCGCCGACGTCGTGTCGAGATTCGCGATGATGCGGGCGATGTTCGCATCGTGACCCTGCACCGACCCCGATAGCTGGTCGATCGCGCGACGCGACGCACCGAGCAGCGCGCGCGCGGAGTCCGCCGTCGCTGCCGTCGGGCCCATGACACCACGGAGGCTGGCGATCGCGCTGTCCAACGTGGCGATATCGCGCGAGATGCCCGCGACGACGACCGGGATCGCCGTATTGGTCGACCGCACGCCGTGCGCGGCGAGGCCCGCCGCCATCGAGAGTGAGTCGAGCACCCCGCGGGTCTTGCCGAGCGTGAGCTTGAGCTGGCTCTCGAGGCTGTCGGCAAGCGCAACGACTTCGGTAATGGGCGACGTCCCGACGGACCCTTGCACCGTCGCGCCGGGCGCGAGCGGCTGCCCGCCGCCCGGAGGTAAGTAGAGTACGATCGAGGGTTGCCCCACGACCGGCGGCGGCTCCAGGTGGGCCAGCGTCCCCGTCGTGAGCGGCAATCGCGCGCTGTCCGCGAGGCGCCACTGGATGCTCATCCGGACGCGGAACACGAGATTGCCATCGGACGATATGCGCGGCGTGATCTCGTCGACCGTGCCGATCTTGAAGCCCTTGATCTTCACCTCGTCCGACACGGCGAGGTCCGACAACTCCGGGAACTCGGTATACAGCGCGCCGGCTCCCGTGTCGCGCCTCAGGGGCGCGGACAACCAGACCATTGCGCCAGCGGCGAGGGCGAACGCCACCAGCACCGCGAGGCCGACGGCGATATCGCCCTTATCAAGCCGCGGCATCGGTCCGGAATCCCTCGGAGTCCCAGAGCGCGACGACGTCCGCAAGGTCATAGAGCGCGTCGTTGCGGCGATGCGTGAGGATCACGACCGTGCGCGCGATTTCCCGGCAGAGCTGATACAGCTCGAACGCCGTGCGAGACTTGACGGCCGAAATGGGATCGTCGAGCACGACGATCGTCGGTCCACACACGAGCGCCCGCGCCAATGCCGCCGTTTCTCGCACGTCGGGTGGCAACGCGCCGGGCCGCTGTCTCGCCGAGTCACCGAGGCCGCAGCGCCTGAGCATCTCGCGGGCAGCGGTGCGCGAAGCGCCCGCATGCAGCGCTCCGCGAACGGACGCCGCGAGCGCGAGGTTGGCCTCGAGCGTGAACGTGCCGAGGAGCCCGTCCGGCTGCAAGACGCTGCCGACGGAGCGGCGGACCTGATCGAGCGCCGCGCGACTCGCCGTCTGCAACTCGAGCCCGAGGACTTCGACCGTCCCCTCGGCCGGCTCATCGAGGCCGAGGACCAATCGCGCCAGGCGTCGCGCCCGATTCGGCGTGGTCCGAATGACGAAGAACGCGCCGTCGGCGATTGCGATGTCGGTGGCCTGGCACCACTCCGTGTCGCCGGTGGGACAGACGCCGCGCAGCCGGATAGCCGTCATGACCAGATCGCGGCGAAGACGGCCGACGTGATAGCGAGCAGCATGATGGAGCGGACCGCCGCGTGCGTGACCGCGCGTGGGACGTCTGCTTGTCCGCCACGCGCGCGCAGGCCGACGGCGGAGCTCAGCCACGCGACGCCCGCTCCGAACGCGCCGCCACGGACCGCTGACCAGAAGAGATCATCGGGCCGGAGCACGCCGCGCAGCGTATCGGTGTACGCGGCGGTGGTCGCGATGTGCCTGAGCGACGCCATCGCGACCGCGACGCCGAGGGTTATCGCGACGAAGTACACGGTGAGCAACGCGGTCGCGACGGCGACGCCGATGATGCGCGGGATGACATAGAACTGCACGAGGTCGACGCCCATGCCGGCGAGCGCATCGGTCTCGCCGAGAAGCCGACAGGTCGCGATCTCGGCGGCGATCGCGGTGCCGGAGCGGGCCGTGACGATGACTGCCGCGAGGAGCGGGCCGGCGTCACGCACCACCAGGACGCCCAGTGTTCGAGCGACGGTCTCTGACAATCCCAACTGGGCGGCACGGGCGTGGGCTTCGAGCGTCACCGTGGCGCCGAGACACGCAGCGACGGCGGCGACGAGTGGGATCGCCTGGACGGCCGTGAACCGCAGCTGTTGCAGCGCGACGCGCCGCATGAGCCATCCCGCGCTCGATGGTGCTGCCGCGCTGCGGACCAGTCGGCCGATCGCGGCAACGACGGAGAGGACCGCCCCGACCGCCGCGCGCGCGCGCGTGGCAATCGCATGAATGAGCACCACCAGCGCGTCCGTCACCCCGGCGCCGATTACGTGAGCGTGCCGAGCACGCGTCTGCGGCGTGCGCCGGCGACGACCTCGCCCCGGACGGCGGTCGCGGAGATCCGCACGCGCTCATCGGGTTTGAGTGGGACGACGAAGAACGTGGCCGCCGGGAGCCGTGGGATGAAGGCGGCCCGCAGGGTCACGACGACTTCCTGGCGGTCCGCCTCGTTCGCCATGTAGATCGTCATCAGGCACACGTCGGCGAGGGACACGTCGATGGTGGCCAGCACCAAACGCAGTGTTTCGAGCGCGTGATGACACTGGCCGCGCGTATCCAGCGGCGGTCTCCCCGATCCCCGGGTGTCGAGGCCCGATACGCCGGCGACGAAGACCAGCGGGCCCGCCCGGGAGGCGATAGGGAAACCAGTGATCGGGTCGCGCGGAGTCAGCGGCGACCAGAACTCCTGGTCAGTCTCGGTAGTCAAGGGACCCCCAGTATTTGACTAGGGGACGACGGGCGCAAGTGTATCTTCTCAGTATGCTCCGCTGGCGGGTCGTGCTCGCGATCTGGACGGTGCCTGCGCTCCTGTCCGTGTTCGAGACGGAAATGTTCTTGGCGCAAAGTGGTCACGGCACGGCCTTGTGGCGGGTCCTCCTGTCCGAGGTCCCGCCATGGTACGTATGGGCTGCATTGACGCCGGTGATCTTCCGGCTGGGACGGCGGTTTCCGCTGGACCGCGGTCTTCGTCCCAGCGCCGTCGCCGTCCATGTGGTGGCCAGCCTGGTGGCCGGCACGCTCTACGCGTCGGTCGCCGCGTTCCTGTCCGTGGCCACCGGACGGGCCCGGCTGGCGTTGCCGATGTACATCCTGGATTGGTGGCTGAGCGGCCTGCCGCTCATCATGCTGTCCTACTTCGGCGTGCTCGGCATCGGGTACGCGCTCGTCTTTCGCGAGGAGCTGGCGGTCGCCCAGCTCGGCGCGCTCCGCGCGCAGATCCAGCCGCACTTTTTGTTCAACACGTTGAACGCCATCACGGCGCTCGTGCGGGATCAAGAAACCAAGAGTGCGCTCGCGACGCTCGCTCGACTCAGCGATCTCTTACGCTCCGTCTTGACCGCCGATGCCGCGCACGAGGTCTCACTCGGCGACGAAATAACGTTCATCGAGCAATATCTCGGCATTATGGAGGTGCGCTTTTCTGATCGCCTGCGGGTCACGTGGAATGTGCCCGCCGAGCTGCGCGGCGCTCGGGTGCCGACGTTCGTTCTGCAGCCAATAGTAGAGAACGCGATTCGCCATGGGATCGCCAAGCGTACAGAGGCTGGGCGCATCGAGATCGCCGCACGGCAGATCGGCGACCGCCTCGTCCTGACCGTCAGCGATGATGGTCCGGGTCCAAACGGGAACGGCAATGGCGGCGTGGGATTGGCGAATACGCGAGAGCGATTGCGCCGGCTCTACGGTGATGCCACGGTGGAGCTAGGCCAAGGCAAGCCGGGCGCCATAGCGACCATCACCATGCCGCTGGCCTATGCCTGACATGCGCGTGCTCGTAGTGGACGACGAGCCGCTGTCGCGCCGGGCGTTACTGCAGCTCATCGCTGAGCATCCGGATCTGAGACCAATCGGCGAGTGCCGCGATGGGCACGAGGCGCTCCGCGCGCTGGCGATCCTCGAGCCGGATCTCGTGTTCCTCGACGTCCAGATGCCCGAGCTGGATGGATTCGGTGTCGTCCGCGAATGGGGCGTCGAGCGGATGCCACCGGTCATTTTCGTCACGGCCTACGACGAATTCGCGCTCAAGGCCTTCACGGTGCACGCGATCGATTACTTGATGAAGCCGGTCACATCCGAGCGCTTCGCCGTCGCCGCGGACTACGCGCGCCGGCGCGTGGGGGAGGCGCGGGACCTGACGTTCACGCGCAGGCTGGCCGCACTCGTCGCCGATGGGGCAACGCCGCCGGTCCGTCGGCTGGCCGTCCGCATCGGCCATCGCGATATCCTCGTCCCGTGCGAGGAGATTCAGTGTATTCGATCAGATGACGTATATGTTCGCATCGCGGTCGCCGAGCGGGAGTATTTGATTCGCGAGTCGCTGGCGAGCATTGCGCAGCGACTTGATCCGGCGCGGTTCGTACGCATTCACCGCACGGCCATCGTGAACACGGCCTTCGTTCGCGAGCTCAAGACATTGCCGAACGGCGAGCGCGTCGCGGTGCTAGCGAGCGGCGCCGCTCTCCCTATTGGCCGGCGCCGACGCGAGGAAGTCGAGAAGATCCTGTTGGGCTCGCCGTGAGATAATCGACGGCCAGGTGTGAGAGTGCACGCACGCCGATTGGCAGCGCGCTCTCGTCCGCGGTGAACTTGGGCGAGTGATTCACGGGCGCGGTGTGCCAGTCGATATCCGGCGACGTGACGCCGAGGAAAAAGAAGAACCCGGGCACTCGCTGCTCGTAGTACGAGAAATCCTCGGACACGGTCACCGGCGGAATCTCGACAACGTTCGTGTCACCGACGACACCCCGGAGCGTCGGGAGCATCCGCGCGACCAGCGTCGGGTCGTTCACCGTCACCGGATACCCTTGGCCAATTTTCACATCGGCCGTCCCCCCGCCGCTCTGCGCGATCAACTCGGCCTCGCGGACGACGCGCTCGCGCAGGATGCGCCGGGTCGTCGAGTCGAACGCCCGCAGCGTGCCAGTCATGACGACGCTATCGGAGATGACGTTGTTGCGCACGCCGCCGTGAATGCTGCCCACCGTGACGATCGCCGCGCCGGTCGTGAGATTGACCTGACGGCTCACGATCGTCTGTAACCCGGTGACGATCTGCGCCGATATCGCGATCGGGTCGATGCCGGCCCAGGGGATCGCGCCGTGCGTGGCGTGACCGTGCACGATGATCGTGAAGGCGTCGGAGCTCGCCATGAATGCGTGGGGCGAGTATGAGATGTTGCCGACCGGTCCGGGCCAGACATGCAGTCCGAACACCGCGCTCGGCTTCGGATTATCAAAAGCGCCCTCTTCGAGCATCAGCTTCGCGCCGCCCTGCTCCCCTTCGGGGACGCCTTCTTCGGCCGGTTGAAACAAAAAGATCACCGTCCCTGGCAGTTGCTGTTTCAGGCCAGAGAGCACCTCGGCCACGCCCATCAAGATCGCCACGTGATTGTCATGCCCGCACGCGTGCATCACCCCAACGTCTTGACCGTTGTAGGTCGTTCGCTCCGTCGAGGCGAAGGGGAGACCGGGCGGCTCGGTGACCGGCAGTGCATCCATGTCCGCGCGCAACGCGACGACGGGTCCCGGTTTGCCGCCGCGGAGGATCCCGACGACGCCGGTGTGCGCGACACCCTCGCGGACCTCGAGGCCCAACGACTTGAGATGGGCGGCCACGAGTTTCGAGGTGCGGAACTCACGGTTGCCGAGCTCGGGATGTTGGTGAATGTCGCGCCGCCACGCAACCACTTTTGGCGTCACTTGGGAGGTGAGGCGGTCCACCTCCGTGGACAGCGAGGGCGGCGTCAGGCCGCCAACGAACGCAAGGACGGCAAGCCACCTCACTTCGTGTCACCAATGGGCGGCAGTACGGTGACCGCGACGCCTTCGCGAATATCGTCCGAGGGGTTGACGACGACTCGCGTGCCCTCGTCCAGGCCACTGGTAATCTCCACTTCCGTGCCGAAATCCCTTCCCAATTCCAGCTTCTGATAGTGCACCGTGTTGTCGCTTCTGACCACGGCGGCCTCGGGTCCCTCCGTGCGGACCACCAACGCGTTTGCCGGTATCACGAGGGTTTGTCCATCGGCCTTGATCTGGAACCGGACCTCGGCGTACATGCCCGGGAGCAGCAATCGCTTGGGGTTCGCGATCTGTACCTCGGTCAGCAGCGTCCGCGACGCGGCATCCAGGGCCCTCGCATTTCTGACCACCGTGCCCTCGAACGCCGTCTGCGGGAGCTCTCGTATCACGACGAGCGCCTTTTGCCCCGGCTGCACCATCGCCATCGCACTTTGCGGCACGTCGACGTACACCCTGACGGTATCCGTTCCCGCCACCGTGAAGAGCGGCTTGCTCGATGCGGCGCCGGCGTCGATCAACATGCCGTTATCGATGGTGCGTGATGTCACGACACCAGCGAACGGAGCGACCACTCGCTCGTAATCCTGTAATTGCAATAACCGGCGATAATTCGCCTGGCCTGATCGCAAATTGCCAGCGGCCGCATCGTAGGTGGCCTGTTTCGTATCGACATCGAGGGCGGTCACGACCGAGTCGTGAGCCAGGGCCTGCCACCGGTCCAGCGTATGCTTGGCGAGATCCAGGTTGGCTTGGAGCTGAATCAAGTCAGCTTTGGCCTGATCGACTTGATGGTCGACCTCGGGCGACTCGATTTGCGCCATGAGCTGGCCTGCGGTCACGTACGCGCCGATGTCCGTGGTCCAGCGCGCGATGTAGCCGGGGGTGCGGGCATAGAGTGGCGCCTCGTGCATCGCCTCGATCGAGCCGGGAAGCGCGAGCTGAGACGTGGGGGCAGCCTTGCCGACGGTGACGACATTCACTTTCGGCACGCTGTGCACCGACGCCGACTCGGCCTCGAGCTCGCGCGAGCGCTGCACGCGCGGGATAATGCCGAACGCCAGGAGCGCGGCCAGCACCAATGCGCCAGTACCAAGAACAGTTTTCATCGACGGGAGTGGACGACACTATACACAGTCGGCACGAAGAATAGCGTGAAGAGGGTCGCGACAACGAGGCCGCCGATCACGGCGCGGCCAAGCGGCGCGTTTTGTTCGCCGCCTTCGCCAAGGCCGAGGGCCATCGGCAGCATGCCGATGATCATCGCGAGGGCCGTCATGATGACTGGGCGCAAGCGGGTGAACCCTGCGTCAGCCGCGGCCTCGAGCGGGGTTCGGCCCGCGTGTCGGCGGTCGTTGGCGAACGTGACGAGTAAGATGCTGTTGGCGGTCGCGACGCCCATGGCCATGATGGCGCCCATGAGCGATGGGACGCTAAAGGCGGTGTTCGTGGCGAAGAGCGCCCAGAGGATGCCGGCGAGGGCTCCGGGGAGCGCCATGATAATTATCAGCGGGTCGGACCAGGACTGGAAGTTGACGACCATCAACAAGTAGACGAGCAAGATCGCGAAGGCGAGACCGGCGCCGAGGCCGGCGAACGAGGCGAACATGCTGCGCACCTGTCCGCGCACGACGAGCTGCGTGCCGCGCGGGAGGTTTGGTTTCTCACGGGCGACGATGCGATCGATATCGGCGGCGACGCCGCCCAAGTCGCGGTCCTGCGGCGCGGCGTAGATATCGAACACGTTCTGGACGTTGTAGTGGCTGATCTCCATCGGGATCGTCGTGCGATGCATGCTGGCGACGTTGCCGAGCACCAGGGGCGCTTCCTGGCTCGCGATCGGGACGGCGCGAGACGGAAGGCCGGTGAGGCCAGGCACGCTCGATGCCGTCGAGCCGATGGGGGTCGCGTTGACGTCGTCGAGCGTGTTGTACTTGAGCGGCGGGGTCTGGACGACGAGGCTGTACTGGATGCCGTTCTCGGAGTTCAGCCAGAAGTTTGGCGCGGCCTGCACGGTGGACGATAGCGACGTGAGGACGCTCGTCGCGACGCTCTGTTGCGACACCCCGAGCTCGGCGGCGCGGGAGCGGTCGACATCGAACATGAGCTCCGGCGCGGCCATCTCCTGCTGCACGCGCACATCGACGGCGCCCTTGACGTTTTTGATCTCGTTGACCAGTCGCTTGGCGATCTCGTAATTCCGGGGATCGCGGCCGACGACCTGCACGTCGATTGGCGACGGGATGCCGAAGTTCAAAATCTGGCTCACGATGTCGGCGGCACCGAACGAGAACGTGCCCTGCGGATACAGGTCGTGCAGGCGCCGGCGCAGGACCTTGATATAGTCCCAGGTCGAAGTGCGGTGCTCTGGCGCGAGCGAGATCAAGATCTCCGCATCGGCGGAGCTGATCGTCGGCGTGTCGCTCATCGACAGGTTGATCTGGCTATACGGGAGCCCGATGTTGTCGAGAATCCCCGCGAGCTCTCGCGGTGGGATCATCTCGCGGACGGTCCGGTCGACGGCCGCCACGAATTGCTCCGTCTCCTCGATGCGCGTGCCCGCTGGCGCCCTGAGGTGCAAGCGGATCTGGCCCGCGTCGACCTTCGGGAAAAAGTCCTCGCCGATCCACGGCGCCAGGCACGCCGAGGCCACGCAGAAGAGGGCCGCCGCTGCCGCAACCAGTCGGCGATGGCCCAGCGCTATTTTGAGCGCGGCGTGATACCGGTCGCGCGCGCGCTCGAACACGTGGTTGAACGCGTGATAGATGCGCCACACGACACCGGTCCCGCCCTCGGCGTGCTCGCCCTCGCGGTACATCTCGGCTTCATCTTTCAATAAGAACTGCACCATGGTCGGTACGATGGTGCGGGAGAGCACGTACGACGCGAGCATGGCGAAGATCACGGCCATCGCCAACGGCGCGAACAGCGCTCCGGCGATGCCCCCGAGGAAGAACACGGGGACGAACACAATGCAGATCGCCAAGGTCGACACGAATGCCGGCACTGCGATCTGCGAAGCACCGTCCAGGATCGCTTGGGTTAATTCTTTTCTTTGACCGAGATTTCTATGAATATTCTCGATCTCGACCGTCGCATCGTCAACGAGAATGCCGACGGCGAGGGCCAGCCCACCCATGGTCATCACGTTCAGCGTTTGACCAAGGGCGGCCATGATGATGATGGAGACCAGGATCGACAGCGGGATCGAGATGGCGACGATGAGCGTGCTGCGCCAGCTGCCGAGGAAGATCAGGATCATGAGCGCGGTGAGGCACGCCGCGATGGCGGCCTCGCGCAACACGCCGTCGAGCGCCGCGCGGACGAAGATCGACTGGTCGATCACGTAGCGCATCTGCATCGACGGCGGCAGGGTCGCCATGATGGCCGGCAGCGCCTCTTTGACGCGCTTGACGATGTCGAGCGTCGAGTTGCCTTGCGCCTTGAGGATCGTTTGCAGCGCGCCGCGGGATCCATTGTCGCGGACGATGTTCGTCTGCACGGCATAGCCATCGTGCACGTGCGCGACATCGCGGACGTAGACCATCGCGCCGTTCACCTGGCGGATCGGCATGTCGTTCAGCGTCTCGACGACGTCGGGATTCGAGTTGAGCCCGACCTGATACTCCCGGGTGCCCAGCTTGACGCTGCCCGACGGCGTCGTCACGACCTGCGCATTCATCGCCAGGCTGACGTCGGCGGGGCTCAGTCCCTTGGCGACCAGGGCCGCCGGGTCCAAGTCGACCATGATCTGCCGCGGCTTGCCGCCATAGAGGCCCGGCAGCTGCGCGCCCTGGACCGTCGCCAGGCCGACGCGCAGGAAGTTCGACGCATTGTCGTTGATCTGTTGCTCGGACAGGACCGAGCTCCGAATGCCGAGCTGGAGGATCGGGACGTTCGTCGCGTTGAACTGGATGATGAGCGGCGGGACGGTGCCGGCAGGGTACCCGCGGAGCGCGGTCTGGCAGTACGCGGTGACCTGCGCGTTCGCCGCGCCGATGTTGACGTCGGGATGGAAGAAGATCCGGATGACGCCAATGCCGAATAGCGAGTTCGACTCGATGTGCTCGATGTCGTTCACGACCGTCGTCGCGAATCGCTCGTTGGGCCCGACGATCCGCTGTTCCATGTCGCGCGGGCTCATGCCGGGCCAGACCCAGACGACGTTAATGACTGGGCTGTTGATCTCCGGGAACACGTCCGCCGGCGTGCGGCGGATCGCGACGATCCCGAAGATGATGACGAGGAGGGAGGCGACGACGAACGTGTATGGACGGCGGAGCGCCAGGCGGACTATCCACATGCTAGAAAACTAACGCACGAGCCTGGCGTACCGTTGAGCGCGACTGAGGGACTAGTCGCGCTCGCCTCGGCGTCGAGTTGGTGATAGGTTCTCGACACCCCCAAGACAGGAGATGAGCATGATAAGCACCATCGCAGCGATCATGATGATGGCCGCGCCCGCGCCGGCCGATACAGTGAGCGGGTGTTTGTCGAAGGGCGACAAGGCCGGGACGTACTCGATCGCGGCCGGCGGAAAAACGTGGCCGGTGATGTCGAAGTCGGTGAAGCTCGACGGGCACGTCGGGCACACCGTGACGCTGACCGGTGCCGCCGACAAGGACGGCACGTTCGAGGCGACGAAGCTGGCCATGAAATCGGCGAGCTGCATGTAACACCCAAACGGGGGCGTTTTGACTTAGATGCGGCTCAAAACGCCCCGTTTGAGCTCGCGAATGCGAGCCTCGTCGCGCTTATAGAACGTCCACTGCTTGATGCGCTTCCCGCGGATGAGCCCCGCCGCCGAGAGAATGCGCAAGTGCTCGTGCGCCGTGGGTTGCGACACGCCGAGCTTCTGGGCGATGAACACGCCGCACACGCCGTCCTTCACGAGATCCCCGTCGACCTGCGGCGGAAAATGCGCGACGGGATTTTTGAGCCAGCCGAGGATACGCAACCGTCGCTCGCTCGCCAGCGCGCGGAGCACGCGATCTGTCGACATATTGCCAATTAGCTATTCGCCTAAATACTTTGTCAAGCATGCTGATCACGCTCGCCGCCGATCGGGATGGCGTTGCCGCCGCCCATGAACAGATCCGTCCGTATATTCGACGGACCCCAACGATCCTCCTCGACGGGATCACGGCAAAGCTCGAGCTCTGCCAACATGCCGGGTCATTCAAAACACGGGGCGCGTTTGCGAACATGCTGATGCGCGATGTGCCGCCGGCCGGTGTCGTCGCCGCGACCGGGGGAAATCACGGCGCGTCCGTGTCCTATGCCGCGCGCGCCGTCGGCCGCGTGGCGAAGATCTTCGCCCCGGCGTACTCCTCGCCGGCGAAGCTGCAGCGGATCCGCGACTATGGGGGGAACCTCACGCTCGTGCCGGGGCTGCCGGAGGCGTTCGCGGCTCAGGACGCATGGGCCGCCGAGACCGGTGCGATCACCGTGCACTCGTTCGACCAACTGGAGACGATGCTGGGCGCCGGAACCGTCGCGCTGGAGTTCGAGGAGCAGGCGCCCGGACTCGACACGGTGCTTGTCCCGGTCGGCGGCGCCGGCTTCATCGCCGGGGTCGGCGCCTGGTACCAGGGATCGGTGCGTGTGATCGGCGTCGAGCCCGAGCTCTCGCCAACGCTGTACAACGCGCTCGCGGCAGGCCGTCCCGTCGAGACACAGACCGGCGTTGGCATCGCCGCCGATGCGACGTCCCCGCCCCGCGTTGGCGAGCTCGCATTTCCGGTCGCCCGGCAGTGGGTCGAGCGCGTCGTGCTCGTGACCGACGCCGCGATCCGACAAGCCCAAGAGCACCTGTGGTCACACGCCCGCATTGTCGCCGAGCCCGCGGGCGCCTGCACGATGGCGGCGATACTTTCCGGCGTGTACACGCCGGCGCCGGACGAGCGCGTCGGCATCATCATTAGCGGCGGCAACACGGTTGCCGTGGACTTCACCCGATGAGCATACAGCGCATCAACGTTGGGCCGCGCATGAGCCAGGCCGTCGTGCACGGTGACACGATCTACATCGCCGGCCAGGTCGCCAGCGATACGACGGCGGACATTATCGGCCAAACCCGCCAAATCCTCGCGAAGATCGAATCGCTGCTCCGCGAGGCGGGCAGCGACAAGTCGAAACTGCTCGCCGCGAATATCTGGTTGTCCAACGTGGCCTTTTACGACTCGATGAACAGCGTCTGGGACGCGTGGGTGACCCCCGGGTCTCCGCCCGCCCGCGCCACCGTTGGGTCCCCGCTGGCGGGGGCGCAGTTCCTGGTCGAGATCGCGGCGATCGCCGCGCGCTAGCTAGCTGATCGTACTCAGGAACGCCGAGACGACGTCGGGGCGCCACCAGTGGGCGCACCGGTTGATCTCGGCGAGCGCCTCGTCATGCGTCATGGCTTTGCGGTAGCTGCGCGTCGTGGTCAGGGCGTCGTACATGTCGACGATCCCGATGACTTGCGCGGTGAGCGGTACCTCGTCGCCACGGAGACGATCGGGGTAGCCTGAGCCGTCTTGTTTCTCGTGGTGCGACCGGATGATCGGCTTGACGGGCCACGGGAATTCGATCGACGCGAGGAGCTCGATCCCGTAGATGGTGTGCTGCTCCATGATCTCGCGCTCTTCGGGCGTCAACCGCCCGGGCTTGTTCAAGATCTCGTGCGGCACCCGCACTTTGCCAACGTCGTGCAGGTACGCGCCGACCCGCACGGCGGTGATCATGGAATCGTTGAGACCCAGTCGAGTGGCGACCGTGGCGGCATATTGGGCCACGCGCTCGCAGTGACCGTGCGTGTACCCGTCCGCGGATTCGATCGAGCGACCCCACGTCGCGACGAGGTCGAGGTAGATCCGCTCGAGGTCGGCGACTTTCGTGGTAACGTCTTTGAGGTCCGCCTGAGCGCCTGAGCGTTGGAACTGGCGGTGGGCCATGTTGAGCAGCGTCAGCGCGTCCTGATTGCGATTGAGCTGCTGATACAACACGGCCAATTCACGGGTGGCCTCGGCCTCCTCGACGTTCGTTCCCGCGTCCGATGCGAGTTTCATCGCCGAGCGCAGACGCGCTTCGGCCAGCGCCGGCGCACCCGTTTCGCGGTACATCATCCCGAGGAAACGATAGGCCTCGGAGCGACCCTGTCGGACGCCGAGCTCGTCGAAGATGCGAAGGGCCTCCTCGGCGCCCTGGCGGGCGTCCTCGTACCGCTGGCGAGCGAGGTGGATTTCCGTGCGCTGCAGGAGTGCATTCGCTCTCAGCTGGAGATCGCCGATCCTTTCTCCGAGTGCCAGGCTGGCCGCAAAGTGCGCGTCGGCCTCCTCCCAATGCTGCAGGTCGGCGTTGATCATGCCGAGGTTGTGATTGACAACCGCGCGGCCGCGATCGTCGCCGGCGGCCTCGAACGCCGCGAGCGCCCGCCGGTAACGGGAGAGCGCCGTCGTGAAGTCGCCTTGGATGTTGGCGACGATCCCGCAGTTCACCTCGATCAGTGCCCGCAGTGGCGGATGGTGCCCGCCGAGCGTCAGCCCGCGCTCGAACGCGTCCATCGCCGAGTCCCACGCGCCACGGTCGTTGTGCACGATACCGAGGGCGTTGAGCGCGTACGACGCAGCGAGGCCGAGGTTGGCCGCCATCGCGGTGTGGTAGCTCTGTTCGCACAACGCAACGGCAGCGCCGTACTCCTGGCGCCGCCGGCGAATCATCGCGTGCCGGCGCAGGGCCTCACACCGTGCTTCGATCTCGGTGAGGTCGGTCCCTGCGCCTGCCGCTATCGCGACATAGTCCTCGATGGCCGCGTCCAACCGTCCTGCGCGCTCGCGCTCCTTGGCCTGGGCCAGAGTGGCGCTGATTAGCGTCGACCCTCCGCCGCCGCGTACACCGAGAAGTGCCAGATCGGCGCCGTGACCTTACCGTTGCCCTTGTCGAGCGACGGGAGCAGGTCGAGGATGGTCTGCAGCAGGTTGTCGAGCAGGTCGATCGTCAGCGGCCCGTTCGGCTTGTTCTGACAGTGCGAGTAATCCAGCGACAGCGTCGGCGGCAGCAGGAACTTCTGGCCTTGGGGGCCGAACACGATACCGATCGTGTCGCCCGGGATCGTCGTGCCCGTGATCGTCGTGTTCTGAAAGACCGCGAACGGCGGGACGTTCAACGAGTGCGGGCCGATCTGGATCTGGCCACCCCAGATCCCGACCGTGCCGGAGCCCGTATACGGGCCACCGTTCCCCTGGCAGACGAACAGATTCGGCTGGCCGCCGAGTCCGAGGTCGCCGAGAAGGTCGCCGACGACATCTTTGCTCTGTGTCGGCGCCGCCGTGTTCGGGGCAAGAGGTTGTGTAGGACTATCGCCGCCGCACGCCCAAAGGGCAGCGCTGACGAGAATGAGAGCTGTGAGGTACGGGAGTTTGCGCTGCTGCATTAGCGATTCCTCATCTAGGGCCCAGGAGTTGGCACAGGATGTGGCAATCGGCACGCCCATTGGTCGAGCTCGGTAACTCTTTACGCCGCAACGCAGCCAAGCGTTTGTGTCGTATTGTCCCTACAGGCAAAACGCCAGAACTTCACGCAAAGTGCACGAGGGCGGCAGTGATGAGCCAAACCAAGTCCCGGTGCGCCCGCTTGGCTTCGTCGTAGAGCCGCGCCCGCTCGATGGCCTGCGCGCACTGCCGCGCGAGCGTCGTCAGCAGCGCGCGGTCGTTCTCGTCGAACTCACGCGGGGCGGTGAAATCGAAGGAGAGCCCACCCATCACATGCCCTTCGATCGTCAGCGGCAGCACCGCGAATGCCGAGAGCGTCGGGTGCGCCGACAACGTCGCGGCCAACGCCGGAAATCGCGCCTCGTAATCCGTTCGATTCGTGATGAAGATCGGATCGCCGGTCGTGACGACGTCCGGATACGGCAACCCGGGCGTATTCGGAAAGACGCGCCACTCGCGGAACGTTGCCTCGCTCACGCCAGTCATGGCGAGCAGCTCGAATGAACGCCGGTCGGCCGCCATGATGCCAACCGCCCCGGCTTGTGCCCCGACGACGCTCGCGCCTTCGGATGCGACAATGTGCGCGACCTCCGCCGGTGACGCCGCGGCGGCGAGTCCCGCGGTCACGCGCTGCATCGCCCGTACGCGCACGCCCTCGGCGCGCAGCTGCACCTCGATGCGCTTCCGGTCGGTGATATCAGTGGAAACGCCGAGCACCTGCTCGGCCCGGCCACTATCGCCGATGATCGGGCATTTCACCGTCTGGAGCCACCGCACCGAACCCGATGCGTCCGTAATACGCTCCTCGGGGATCAGGAGCGGCCGACCGGACTCGATCACCTGTCGGTCAATGCGACGGAAAAATTCGACCTCGTCCTCGTTGCTGTTGAATTCGGCGTCGGATTTGCCGAGGAGCTGATCGATCGATGTTCCATAGACGTCCGCGATGGCCTGATTGACGAGCGTGAAACGGCCCTGGCGGTCCTTCGCGAACACGAAGTTCGGATTGATGTCGATCACTTGCCGCAAGAATCGGCGTTCGGCCGTGAGCGCGACGCGTGAGCGCTCCGCCGTCGCTGCCGACTCGCGCATTTGCGCGTTCGTTGCTTCCTGCTCGGCGGCCTTGAGACCGAGCTCGCGGGTCAATGTGACCGCAACGTAGACGGAGAGTACAGCACCGGCTGTCAAAAGGCACGCGGTGAGGATGCGTGCCGACATTGACTGCGACGCGAAGGCGACAACACCGCCCGCGATGACGAGCACCGCCGGACCGACAATTTGACGCATTTGTCTCACGACGAAAGTCTACAGTTTAGGACGCTTCGGGCCACCCCTTTGGGGGTCCTGGGGTTCGGCTCTTGCATAGCTGTGCTCGTATGGCTCGTGACGTGACGACGACTGGTCGTGGACTAGTGTGGGCTGGCGAGCCCCAGCCGGCGCAAAGTGAGCGCCCCCTCTCGATTCTCCTCATCAGCCAGCGAGCGCTCAGCGACATGACGCTCACGGCCGACGTGGAGCAAATGCCGAGCGCGGAGGGAGCCGTCGCGAGGCTCCGCTCGCGCGCGTTCGACTGCGTGGTGCTCGACCAGGAGCTCTCGGGGCAGGGCGGCTTGGAGATGCTCCGCGAGCTGCGCCGGCTCGGACTCGATGTCCCCGTCGTCATGCTCACGGGACCGAGCGACGATCGTCTCGATGCGACCATTGGCACCGCCGTGCGACTGCATCGCGCGGAGCGCGCCCTCAAGGCGAGCCAGACATGGGCGTCGACGGCGCTGCGCAGTATCAGCGACGCGGTGATCACGACGGATGCGCGGGGTTCGATCACGTTCCTCAATCGCGCGGCTGAGGAGCTCACCGGCTGGACCTCGGCGAGCGCGGTTGGTCATCTGCTCGGCGACGTCGCCGACGTCATTCCGGATAGCGACGGCTTGCCGCTCGACGAGCGACTGAAACAGGTCCTGGGCGGACACTCGGTCGTGTCGCAAGCGGACATGGTGCTGCGCGGACCCGGAGGGCGACGCGTGTCCGTGGACGTTCGCCTCGCTCGCATTCGTGCGGACCGGGCCGAGGGCACGACGGCGCCGGTGGCGGCGCTCGGCTCGGTCGTCGTGTTGCGCGATATCACCGATCGGAAAGCGGCCGAAGCGGCGCTCGAATGGGCGCGGGCGGACGCCGAGCGGGCGCGGGCTCAGGCCGAGTCGGCCAACCGCGCGAAGAGCGAGTTTCTGGCGACGATGAGCCACGAGCTGCGGACACCGCTCAACGCGATCGGCGGTTTCACGCAACTCATCGCCGATGGCATCTATGGTCCGCTCGAGCCGAGACAGACCGAGGCGCTCCGTCGGATCAAGCGCGCGCAAGAGCTGCTCCTCGGCCTGATCAACGCCGTGTTGGACTTCGCCAAGGTCCAGGCGGGCCGCGTGCCGCTGGCGATCACGGACTTCGATGTCCAAGGCGTGCTCGACGACGTCCGCGCGCTCGTGCTCCCGCAGATGCTCGGCAAAGCGCTGACCCTCGAGCTGCCCCCACTCGGCGGCGACGCGACCGCGGTACACGCCGATCGGGACAAGGTGCAGCAGATCTTGCTCAATCTCCTGAGCAACGCCACCAAGTTTACGGCGCGTGGTGGTCGCGTCACGCTCGGCTGGCACGCCGAGGCGCAGACGGTCTCGATAACGGTTTCCGATACGGGAGCGGGGATTCCACTGGAGCGACTGGAAGCGGTCTTCGAGCCCTTCGTTCAGCTCGGCAGCGATCGAACCACGGTCGGGCAAGGCACGGGGCTCGGCTTGGCCATCAGCCGCGAGCTCGCGCGAACCATGGGCGGCGAGCTCACGGCGGTGAGCGAAGTCGGCACCGGGTCCGTCTTCACATTAGCGCTGCCGCGATCGAAACTGCCTGCTTGATAAAACACACGACCCCGACAATCATGTCGCTCGTGATGTACCCGGGGTTGCTCGACCGACCGCCTCCGCCGGTCGTTACGGATTTCGCGGAGCCCGCGACGGATGGATGGGTCACGCGAATCCGTCAGGGCGACAGTCGGGCGTTCGAGGCGCTATACCTCGCGTTCTATGCCCCCCTCTGCGCATTCGTCGCGACGATCGTCGGCAACGCCGCGCAGGGTGAGGATATTGTCCAAGATCTGTTATGTCGGATCTGGGAGCGCCGCGCCACCTGGCGTCCGACGAACGGTGGCGTCCGGCGCTATCTGTTTGGCGCGGCCAGAAATCGCGCGCTCAACCATCTCAAACGACAACGCGTCGAGGCGCGAGCCGCCGAATTGTCGCCGGCGGAAGACAACGGCCCGACGCCCGAGCACCACGCCGAAGCCGCCGACTTCGACTCCGCGTTGGCCCGAGCGCTCGCCGACTTGGCGCCACGGTGTCGCCATGCCTGTGTCCTGCGCTGGCGATATGGCCTGACGTGTCCTGAGATCGCCGAGGCCATGAGCATCACGCAGAAAGGCGTCGAGGCATTGCTGACGCGAGGGCTCAAGGCCCTGCGGGCCGCGCTGATCGCATTTGACATGTAGGGGGTTCGGCGCCGTCGGTTGTTGTTGAGTCGTGAGCGAGCCGGACTGGGTCCTGTTGGAGCGCGTCGCCGTCGGCAAGGGGTCGGACGCCGATCGCGCGGCCGTCGAGCAATGGATCGGCTCCGATCCCGACCGCCGGCGGTTGTTCGATCAGATCGCGCGCATCGCGGCGGCGACTCGTCAACTCAGTGCGCCGCGCCTCGCGCAGCCGCACTTCGATGCCGCCGCGAGCCTTGCCCGCGCGCGCAAGCGGCTCAGCCGTCCGCGACGGATGGGCTGGCGGGTCAGCGACCGATGGCCTTTGGCAGCGATCGCCGCCGGATTGGTTGTCGCGATCAGTCTCGGCGTGGCAATAGGCACACGGTCTCGGAGGCGCGAAGCGCCGCGTGTATTTGTGACCGCGCGAGGCCAGCGGGCCACGCTACGCCTTGATGATGGCACCCAAGTCGTGCTGGCTCCGGCCAGCCGACTGATGGTGGATGGCCGATCGGCGACGCTCGATGGTGAGGCATTCTTTACGGTCGTCCATGATCCGCGCACCCCGTTTGTTGTCCACGCGGGCCGAGTGATGGCGACGGATAAGGGGACGCGGTTCGACGTCCGCGCGTACCCCGAGGACAGCACGGTCCGTGTCGCCGTCGACGAAGGCCAGGTCGCGGTCACCGCGGTCGCGGGCAACACGCAGCCGATCGCGCTGGCGGGCGGCGACGCGGCCACGGTCACGCCATCTGGTGAGGCCGCCGTCGATCGTGGCGTCGAAAACATCGGCGCGTGGACCACCGGTCGGCTCGAGCTGCACAACACGCCGGCCCGCGAAGCCGTCCGCGCGCTCGCGCGTTGGTACGACGTAGACCTCCGACTCGGCGACTCCACGCTCGCCGCGGTCCCCCTCACGGCCTCGTTCCGCGACGAGCCGGTCGATGAGGTCCTGCACATTGTCGCGGTCACCTTGGGCGCCCGCGTTCGCTGGAGCGGCCGCACGGTGATCCTCGTCAGACGTTCCAAGGAGCACTAATGCGTCGACTCTCGTTCGTTCTGGCTTTGTCCGCTTTGCCACATCTGGCTCACGCCCAACCCTCATTGCTCGTCTTCATGCGCTCCGACGGCCGACGCGTCGACGCGCGCAACGTCGCCGTGATGCGACGACGGGTCAGCATCCATCTGCAGGATGTCGCGATCCCCGAAGTCCTCGACGCGATCGGCAGCCAGGCTGGCCTGCACATCGCGTACAGCCCAAACGAGCTGCCCGACCAGGCGCG
>DATHNL010000066.1:0-4027 GCA_035486035.1 Gemmatimonadaceae bacterium | reverse complement strand
CGGGGCTTCCTCGAGGGCCTCGAGTTCGTCCAATGGATCCGGCAGCTCACCGCTGCTCGCGCGGCCGTGCTCGACGAGGCTGCCATGCTCGACAGCGCGCGTTTGGGCATCGCGGAAGGTCTGCTGGCGGGCATCACGACGTACGCCGATACGTGTTCGTCAGGCGTCTCGATGCTGGCGATGCGCGAGCTTGGCGTGCGCGGCATCATGTACCAGGAGGTGTTCGGTCCGGCGCCCGAACAGCACGATGCCGCGATGGACGGACTCATTGCGTCGCTCGATCGGCTCCGGCCGCTGGCGACCGATCTCGTCGGGCTCGGCGTTTCGCCGCATGCGCCGTACACGGTGCACGATGACCTGATGGTCGACGCGGCGGCCCTGGCGGTCCATTATGGCATGCCGGTCGCAATCCATCTCGCGGAGAGCAAGGCCGAGATTGCGTTTCTGCGCGAGGGCGACGGACCGTTCGCCACGGCACTGCGTGCGCGCGGCATCGACGTGGTACGCCGATCGCACTCGCCCGTACACTGGTTGGTGGAGCTCGGCGTCATGGCGGCGCAGCCCTTGCTCATCCACTGCGTCCAAGTGGACTCGGACGACATTGATTTCATCGGGGAGTGGCAGTGCTCCGTTGTCCATTGCCCTGCATCGAACGCCAAGCTGGGTCACGGGGTTGCGCCGATCTGGGAGATGCTGCGCAAGCATATTGTGGTGGGCCTTGGCTCGGATTCCGTCGCCAGCAACAACGCGATGGACCTGCTGGCCGAAGCTCGCTTGACGGCGCTGATGCAAAACGCAGCGCAGGCCCGTCCCGATGCACTCGGGGCGCGTCAGGTCCTGCGTTTGGCGACACTCGGCGGGGCAGAGGCGCTTGGGTTGGAGACGCGCGTCGGGTCGCTGGAGGCGGGGAAAGACGCCGATCTGGCGGCGTTCTCGTTGGATGGCATGCGAGCGACACCATCGGTCGATCCCGAGGCCGCGCTGGTGTTCGCGCTTCCTGGGACGGTGGCCCGATTTGTGTGCGTGGCGGGACGGGAATTGGTGCGCGACGGTCGTCTCGTCGCCGGAACTCTTGACGGTGCCGTAACGGAGCGCGTGCGCGCGTCGTCGAGAGCGTTAGAAGCGTGGCGCGATCAGGCGCAAGGGCGTTAAAATGATAGTATGCCGCAAAGCATGAAAATCTGGAGAGATGGCCAGCTCATCCCCTGGGGTGATGCGACGATCCACGTGCTCAATCACGTCGTGCACTATGGATCGAGCATTTTCGAGGGCATTCGGTGTTACGAGACACCGGCTGGCGGCGCCATTTTTCGGCTGAAGGACCACCTGCGGCGGTTGTACGACTCGGCCCGCATCTATCGGATGCCAATGAAGCATTCGATGGATGATCTGATGCAGGCCTGCATTGACACTGTGGCTGGGAACGATCTCAAAGAATGCTATCTGCGTCCGCTCGTGATCCGGACGGGAGAGCGCATGGGGATCTTCCCCGACGCTGACGCCATCGAGACCTTCGTGATCCCGGCCGTGTGGGGTCGGTATCTCGGTGAGGAAGGGATGGAGCGGGGCGTCGATGTCTGCGTCTCGAGCTGGCAGCGCGCTGCGCCGAACACATTCCCGACCATGGCGAAGGCCGGTGGGAACTACCTGAGCTCACAGTTGTCGCTGCTCGAAGCACGGGGGAACGGGTACGCCGAAGGCATCATGCTCGACGCGTTCGGCCGCGTGTCCGAAGGGAGCGGCGAGAACGTGTTCCTCGTGCGGGACGACGTGCTCTACACGCCGTCTCTCGCGTCGGCGATTCTGCCGGGCATTACGCGGGCGTCGGTCCTGGAGATCGCGTCCGACTTGGGGTATGAGGTGCGCGAGGGGGATATCCCGCGCGAAATGCTGTACGTGGCTGACGAGTTATTTTTCAGTGGGACCGCGGCGGAGATTACGCCGGTCAAGTCCGTCGACCGAATCCCGATCGGCATCGGTCGCCGGGGACCGGTCACGCGAGCGATACAAGAGCGGTATCTCGGTATAGCGCGAGGCGCGATAGCCGACGAGCATGGGTGGTTGCAACCCGTGCCTGAACCCGCTCCCGTCGCTTCCTAAGTGACGGGAGTTTTTTGTGGGAGGAAGGAGGGAGGAGGGAAGTGATCGTCGGGTGTCTTGCCCTGAATGCATCGTTCGAACCATTGACCATGGTTCCGATGCGACGCGCGCTCCGACTCGTCATCGACGGTAAGGCCGAGATCGTCGAGGCGGACCTCGAGCGCGTCGTGCGCTCGGAGCGCATGGCTTTGCCACGCCCGATTGTCATCCGACTCACGAAGTTCATCCACGTGCCCCGCCGCTTCAGGCGCCAGGTGACGAACACCTTCCTGTTCGCACGCGATCGCTACCGCTGCCAGTATTGCGGGCGCACCGCGGCCGAGCTCAAGCCTCGCGAGGCGTTGACGCGCGACCACCTCATTCCGCTGTCTCGTGGTGGCACGAACGACTGGACGAACGTCGTCACGGCGTGCGGGCCCTGCAACACCCGCAAGGCCAACCGGCTGCCTGAGGAAATCGGGATGCACCCGATTGCTCTCCCGGTCGAGCCGCACTTCGTGCACTTGAGTTGGGCGGTGCGTCGTCTGACGCCTACTCAGGCGAAGTACATCAAGCTCTTCTACGGCGCCGAGACCCTGCACCACCTCGAAGAGCTCGAGCACCGGCATCAGCACCAGGTGCACTAGCCGGACCGAAAGATCTTCGTGCGCGAGACGTAGTGCCGTTTCTCCGCACCGATAATCCGCAAAAAGAGCGTGCGGATGCCGCGGCCGACGACGCCGCCGGGGTTGCGTTGGCCTCGGACGGCGGGCCGTAGCTCGCCGCGCAGCCAGCGCTCGACCTCGTCGAGGTCGGACAGGGAGACGACGTCGACATCGAGCGTGACGACGTAGTAGTACCGGCGTCCGGACTCGCGCGGGACGAGGGGAACGACGTACGGCTCGGCCAGTGTCGAGTCGAGCGCCACGGCGCGATCGAAATCGCCGAGCAGCTCGACGCGCTCGGGCGTGTTCTCGGGATTGATGCGCGCGGCGCGAAAGTGCTTGGTGAGCGGGTCGTAGCGCGCGATGATGTCCCAGTCGCGGGCACTCTCGACGTTGTTGAAGACCCCGCTGGCGGTCCACAACTCGACGTGATAGTGGAGCCTGGCGGGAAACCCACTGCGCATGAGATCGCGAATGGTCCCGTTGGCGAGTACGTCAACGCCACGGACCTGTGGCCCGCCCGGGGGATCAGGCGGAGTCGCCTGCGGGACGCCGATCTCGACGCGCGGGTTGCTCTGCGCGCCGAGTCCGCCGGCCCACAGCGCGCCGAGCGCGATGAGGGTCACGAGCCGCCGCGAGATCAGAACGTACGGCGGACGCGGATGACGAAATGCGGCCGCTCCTCGGGGCGAGACAGGGCTTTGGCGACGTAAATGCCGACGGGGTCGATCATGCCCCCGAGCCCCACGTCGGTCATGAACGTGCGCAGATTCGGGAACGTACTGGCCGGATACTGCAGCGGACCCTGCCTCGGGCCCACGAGCCAACCCCGCCCGGCGTCGGAGAAGATGACCCACGCACCGTCATTCTCTATGCGGTGCCCGAACAGCCGCAGTCCAAAGTGGAACGCGGTCCGATACTCGGCCTGTCCCAGCACGATGCGCTCGCACTCGGCCGGCTTGCCGTCGGGCGCAGCGGAAAGCGCCGAGCAACTCGCCACGTCGGGCGCATTGTCACCCGCACTGCGGAAATCGAATCCGGGGATCGTGCCCGGCCCGCCGACCGACAACCGGCGCTCGAGCGGCAGCGGATCGCCGCTCAGCCACCCGCCGATGACCGCACGCACGTTGAACTGCGCATTCGGCGCCAGCCGGTTGTATCGCCTGAGATCCAGGAACAATCGCGTGTAGTTGACATCGGCCGGCGGTGGCGTGGTCGGCGTCAACGCGAACTCGAGCGAGCTCCGCGGACCGAAGCTCGACACGTGCCCGTTGCCATACTCC
>DATHNL010000065.1:0-21116 GCA_035486035.1 Gemmatimonadaceae bacterium | reverse complement strand
AAGCTTCCGCATTTCGGTGAAGTCATACAGACATGCCCGTCCGGTGAGGTTAGCGTCACGTTGATCACTATTTCATTACCGCTCAGCCACTTTTGCGATCTGCATCTGCAGTCGCGCGAGGATCGCATTGAACCGTACGTGGAGAGTCGGCCTATTCGGCGCTAGCTCTTGCTCGAAGATCCGCATAAAGACGTCGAGCAGCTTGAGATGCGTATCGCAAGCGTAGACGACATTCCGTAAGGGCTCATTCGTGTCGTCACCCGGGAGTTCAAAGTACTCGGCGACCATTTGGTGACCTTCGTCCAGCGCGTCGACTCTATGACCGCCGGCCAACGAGAGCAACGACGGGTGCACGAAGCGCGATTTTAATTGATAGCGCTCATATATCGGCGTCACGACTTGGTCTGAGGTCGGGAAGAGGGCCGTGACCTTGAACGCATCCTTGGCCGCCTTCTCGCCCGCGTCGGACTGCTCGCGCTGCCACCACACATCTACGAGGTCCAGGCGGTTGTGGAGGAGCCACGACTGCCCCGTCAATTCGATCGCGCGTCGCATTCCACGAAACGAGGCCGAGCGATGACAGCGAAGCGCCGCGAGCACGATCTGAATGAACTCATTCCGCACTTCGGTACAAAGCATCCAGAGCGCCATATACTGCGCGGTGTCGCGCGACGCACGCCGGGGCAGGAAGTCAGACATGCACTGGTACAGGTCTTCGATCTGATCAGGCAGGTCCGCCACATCACTGAGCCGGTGAATCGAGGCCTCGCGATTTTGCTCCTCCGCCTCCGCGTATTCCGCGATGGTGACCGTTTCTGAATGTGTCGGCACAGCCAGACCTCCTCTAAAATCGCCGGGACGGCAATCGCACGGCCGAGATGGGCGGCGACGCCAACCGGGCCGGGGTTTGTTCGGCCCGACGACAAATGTACATCGGATCTGCCGAGGCCGCAGTTTACGCCCAGCTACCCGTATCGTGTCTGGCTAGGGTGCCAATCTTCCGGTGATGGAGATGCCGAGATTACCCACCGTCAGCGCGACGGCTGAACACGCGTACGTGCTATGCCTTCTTGACGCCGGTCTCGATCGCGCGCAGACGTGCGTCGAGATGTTCGATCACACTGCCGACGGCGGCGCGATTCAGGTTAGCTAGTTGAGTCGCGGCGCCGGCTAAACTTTCGGGATCAAGCACGCCAACAGTGCTACCGCACTCGTCGCAGTAGACGAAGAGCAGCGGCGCCGACGCGCCGATCGGTTTCCACTTCGTAACGGCCAACGCAGTACTCGGACACTTGTTGCAAGTCGGACCGGTCGCGCTCATGCGTCGCTCCTCCCGAATTGGGTCGTCCAAAGAGACGTACCTCACGGGCAACCGGGTGAACGCCGAGGCCAGCTCGTTACCCTAACGCCCGTGCAACGGCCGCATCAGATAGTTGGCTCCAGCCCGCCGCGGGCACGTTGGGGACGTTGTGCAAGCGCAGCGAGGGAGTACCGGATCGGCGTTCCGCGGTCGCGCTCCGCGGCGGCTCATCGCGCTGTACGCGCACGTCGGGGTCGAGCCGCAGGAGCTCGTGCGCCGCTTCGCTGAACGCCGCCGGCTCCAGAGCCGCGCAAAATTGCGGGAGGTAGAATGAACAGGGGCCGAGGGCGAACGTGACACGCGTGCCGTCGTGAAGGCTACTGAACGAACGCCGAGGACCACGCGCATATCGCGTGGGCACCGTCCCGCTCAGGGCCGTCCATAGTCGAGGGTGTGACAGAGATTGGGAGTCGAGGATGTACAGAGATTGGGCACCCCTCGGGGGCGAACTACCGCAAGAGCGGCGCGACCGCGCCGTCCTCGGACTACGCGAGCGAGGGCGCCAGAGCGCGGTGCGCGACGGCTCAAGCCCGTGAGCCGCGAGCAGATCAAGCGCGACGACGAGGCGAAGGCAGCGAAAGCGCGCGACTCTTGCCGCGCAATGGTAAAGCACGGGGTTAATGTGCGCGTCCGCTTCGCTCGAGATCGGTGCAAGTCGTTGCGGTGCACCCACGTCGCGGCGACGGGGCCATGGGCCCCGGCGCTTGAGATAGTTGTGCCGCCGATGTTCGGCGGCACCTCCATGCCGGGAGCGGGAATCGAACCCGCATGACCTTACGGTCAAGGGATTTTAAGTCCCTCGCGTCTACCGATTTCGCCATCCCGGCCAGTTCAGACCAATACGGAATAACCGGCCCCCCTCTTTACTCGCAAGCCTTTTGACATAATGTGTAGCGGGTAGCGCATGCGCCTGTTTCCGCGGTCCGAGGGTTATCCGTGCCGCGCGCGTGCGTGCCGCAATCTGGCCCCCTTCCCCCGTGTCTGACGACCAACTCGCCACGCTTCCCCCGCCCGCGGCGCCAACCGCGTCTCTCCGCTGCCCGTTCTGTCAGTCGCGGACAGCTCTCGACTCGAACCAAAATGTGGGCACGCGGGGGCTGAGAAGCGGAGACCTGGTGGTCTGCGCCCACTGCCTGGCCCCGACCATCGTACGGCGCACGAAGCGGAGCCTCTTGCCAAGGCTGACGGCGCCCGGCGCGTCGACGCTGATTGATTTGCGGCGGCACCCGGACGTGAGGGCGCTCGTGGAGGCGCTCCAGCGGGGTGAGATTCCGCCGTCCAAGCCCGCGGTGCTGCGGGCGCCGTTTTCGAACGCCGCGACGCGGCGCCGGCGGGAGTTGCGGGACTTGGTGGACCTGGCGAGCGATCAGGAGCGCATCGCGCCGCCGCGGCCGGCGATCGCCGATCGGCCCGACGAGCGCTGGGATATCCGCGTGGGAGTATGGATGGACTTGAAGGCCGGAACCCCCGTCCACATGGTCGCGCGCGCGTACGCCGTCACGATCGAGTTCGTGGAGAGCGTCGAGCAGGACGGCTTGTTCCCGAGCTACTATCGCATCATTCGACGCGAGGATCGCGTCATGGTGGATGATGGCTCGGGCGTGTTCGTGACGTGGACCTCTCCCGCGTCGCCGGACGTGCCCGCGAGTCGGAGCTCTTCGCAAAGCTCCTCGTCGGTCAACCGCGCCAACGCCTCCCAGGAGGCCTTCGCGTAACCGCGGCTGCGGAAGTCGCCCGACACTGACCGGAAGAAAATCCTCGGCGGCCCGAGGGAGAGCGGCTCTTCGCAACCCTCCCGGGGGCTATCCGGCGCCGCCGATGGCCACGCCAGCCACTGGACGCCGTCGCATACGAAAGATTTTGCCCTCGGTAGCAGCATGGGTCACAGTAACGGTTTTGTAACTGAGGCACAACCCCGTACGTAATCAGCGGCCCGCGAGCACAACGAGCGGCCAGCTAACCCGACGCGCGCGCGTCGGATCTGCCCACCGGTCTGCCAACGAGCGCTCGAATTCCACGACGGGGTCTGTCCCGTGCTCGGACGCGTACCGCGCGGTCGCTGACCAGCTTCTCAAGTAGCCGGCTAGCTCGGGGAGCGTCCACTCGCGCGTCAGCGTGAACGGCGGTGCGTCGATCCGGTCGAATGGGAACGGCACCGTGCGGTAACCATCGCGCACGATCTGACGCTCGGCGGGCCAGTACGGGCCGACGGTTGTGGTGTTGTAGTGCTGGAGCTGGGCGTCGAGCAGCGGGTCGTCGAGCACCGCGTCGTTATAAGACCAAATCACCAATACACCCTGTGGCGCGAGTACGCGGCGCACCTCGGCGTAGAATCGATCGAGATCGAACCAATGCAACGCCTGCGCGACCGTGATCGCATCTGCGCAGGCATCTGGGAGGCCGCAATCCTCGGCCGGCGCAACGCGATACTCGATGCGTTCGTGCGGGGGCGCGTGCGCGAGTTGCTTCGCGCTCGAGTCAGTCGCGATCACGCGCGCGAAATCGTCGGCGAGCGCCAGCGCTGCCTGGCCGCTGCCGGTGGCGCAGTCCCAGACCACGTCGCGGCGTGGGGCGATCTCGGCGACGAACTCGAAGAGCTCGCGGGGATAGGTGGGGCGAAACGCGGCGTAGGTCGCCGCTTGTGCAGAGAAGTAGTCAGGCATGGAGGCTCGCCCAAAGATGCATTGCCGCGTAGGCGCGATATGGACGCCAGCGCTCGGCGACCGCGAGTAAGTCGCGTGCGGTCAGGTTGCCCGCGGCTTTGCGCAGGCCGAGGTCGCCGTGGGGGAAGGCGTCGGGCCAGCGGAGGGCGCGCAGCGCGATGTAGGAGGCCGTCCAGTCGCCGATTCCGGGGACTTCCTTTAGAGCAGCGATCTGCGACTCGGGGTCGGAGTCGTCGGCCAGAAGGCCACCCATCACTGCCTTGGCAAGCGCAACCGCCGTCGCCGCACGCGCGCGGGTCAGACCGATCCGCGCGATCGTGCTCGGGCGAGAGTCGGCGACTCGCACGGCTGTCGCGCTCAGGCGCGAGAGGCCATGAGGGGCGTCCTTAATAGAATCGCCGAGCAGCGCGGCCAAGCGGCCTGAGAACGTCGAGGCCGCGGCCACGCTGACTTGTTGGCCTAGTACCGCGCGGAGCGCCAGCTCGAAGCGATCTATTGCGCCCGCTACGCGAAGGCCGGGGTGGCGTTGGACGAGCGGTGCCAGCAGAGGATCGGCTGAGAGCGCTCGGTTGATCGGGCGCACATCGGTTTCGGCGTCCAGCAATCGGCTCGCTCGCTCACGAACGGCATCGCCCTGATCTTGGAGCGACGGCGATAGCTCGACCGTGCGAGCATGCACGGAGAACCAGCCGCGGCTCCGGCCGACTTGCAGTGTACGGGAATAGGTTATGCCTGAGACAGCTTCGACTCCTGGCGTGCAGCGAGGCGCCAGGTACGTCAACATCAGGTTCCAATCGAGTGGCGGCGCGGAGTTTGCTGCGCTGCGCGCAGTTATGCGAGACCGTGAGGTTCCCATTCGAGTATCGACCGAGCCGAGATTGGCTCGGGAGTTTATGGATGAGACCGGGACGGAATGGGAAGTCTCAGAAGTCGATGCCTCGACGATCCCCGGCGCGCGCGGAGGGCGATGTCTCATTTTCTCCTCCGCGCACGCGATTCGGCGGGTGTGGAATTACCCACCAGACTGGTACCGCGTATCGACTGCCGAGCTGAGCGCGATCAGCTGGCGCCGCTAATCACGCATATACAGCGAACATCGCACCCTGCGGGTCCGTGAACATCGCGATGCGCGGGCCGCCAGGCACATCGGTCGGCCCATAGATCACCTGGCCGCCGAGCGTCGGCACGCGCGAGGCGATCTGGTCGACGTCTTTCACGAAGACGTAGTGCACCCAGTGGAACGGCGCCGGCATCGTCTCCGGCTTGTTGTACATGCCGCCGAGCTGCACGCCACTTCGGGCGAACATTTGGTAGTTGCCGAAGGGCTCGCCCATGGGCGCCGAGACGCCACGGTCCCAGCCGAACAGCGTGTGGTAGAAGTTGAACGCCAACTCGTAGTCGCCGGTCGCGAGCTCGTGCCACCCGAACTCGTTCACGTGGGGCTCGCCTTCGTGCCCCGGGAACTCGTTCAGGGCCGTGAACGCCGCGATCGCCGGCCCCTGCGGATCCATAAACACCGAGAACCGGCCAACCGTCGGGATGTCCATCGGCGGAACGATGAGCCGCCCACCGAGCCGGGTGATATCCGCGGCGGTGGCGTCGACATTGGGCGTCGCCACATACGCGAGCCAGTTCGGCGGTACCCCGGGCTCCTTCATCACGCCACCCATGGGCAAGCCGTCCAAGGTCCACATCGTGTACGTGTCGCCGAACGGGGCCGTGCCCCAGCCGAACAGCTTCGTGTAGAACGCGATGGCGACGGCCGGATCGGGGACCTGGAGGTCATACCACACAAATCGACCTAATGGAGTCATGGTCGAACGATATCTCTAACGCCGGCTGCCAGCTAGCTGCTCGGCGACACGTTCCAGCAACACCGCAGCGTCGAATGGTTTGAGCACCATCGGGCACCCCGTGTCGTCGATGGAATCCCTCGCGCGGTCCGTGATGTCGCCCGTAATAAAAACAGTCGCGCGTGCCAGATGCGGCTGGTGGGCGATGGCGAACGCGAAGACGACATCGCCACGGACATCCGGGAGTCGATAGTCGATGATCAGGCAATCGACGCCACGAATCGCCAGGATCTCCTTTGCCGCGCTGCCGGTACGGGCTGTGATCACCTCGTATCCGGCCCGATGGAGCAGCACGTCGAGCGCACGGCAGACGACTTCTTCGTCGTCGACGACGAGCACGCTGGCGCGCTGGATCGAAGAGTTCATCTCGGCAATATTACTACGTTCGGGGCGGCGGTCTCATCTCAGTCGAGGGAGCGACATGGCGGCGGAACTGCGCAACTTCTTGGCCCTTTCGTACGACGAGCTGGAACAGCTGAATTTGCAGGCGAAGGAGCAGCGTCGAAATCGTGTCGCCCCGGACAAGATTCAAGAGCAGCGGATCAAGTACCTGACCGACGAGAAGCGCATCAAGGCCGTGACGGTGCTGTTCAGCGACCTCGAAGGTCGGCTGCACATGCTCGACTATGACAAGAAGTTCCTCGTCAAGAGCTGGGACAATCTCACATTCGACGGGTCGTCGATCCGCGGCTTCACCGCCCAGCGGGAGAGCGACCTGCGCCTCTCAATGGACTGGAGCGCGTTCTACTGGGCGCCGGCTGACTTCTTCGGCTCGGGGAAAGTGCTCGTGTTCGGCGAGGTGATCGACAAGGACGGCTCGCCGTATGCCGCCGACATTCGCGGCGCGCTCAAGGGCTACGCCCAGTCCTTGTTCGACAAGCAAGGGTACACACTCAACGCCGCGAACGAGATTGAAGGCTTTCTCTTCAAGGGCGTTGATGCCGAACGCCAGTTTTACAACACGAATCGATTTGAATACGTGAGCACGGGGGGCTACTACTCCTCGCTGCCGGGTGATGCGCTGCGCACGTTCATCGATACGTCCGCGGAAGTGCAGCGGGCGATGGGATTCCAGAACGAGAAGGACCATCCCGAGGTCGCTCCCTCTCAGTTCGAGATCAACTACGGGTATGGCGAGGTCGTCGCCGCGGCCGATCAGATTCAGCTCTACAAGTTGATCTGTCGGCAGGTCGCGACGAATCTGGGGTTCACGGCATCGTTCTTACCGAAGCCGGTTGTGGGCGTCAATGGCAACGGCATGCATACGAACGTGTCGATCTCGAAGGACAACAAGAATCTGTTTTGGGATCCGAAGGGCGAAGAGCGCATGAGCGCCATGGCGTGGTCGTTCATCGATCGCATCCTGACGCATGCGAACGATGTGTGCTTGGCCTTGAATCCGAGCGTGAATGCGTATCGGCGGCTCGATCCCCATTTTGAAGCGCCGAACCAGATCAAAGCGTCGCCGACGGATCGTGGATCGATGGTTCGCATTCCCATCGGCAATGAGAAGAGCGCGAGAGTCGAGGTGCGGTCCGTCGCGCCGGATGCGAATCCGTACATGGTGATGTTGTCGGTCTTCAAGACCGGGCTCGATGGCGAGACGGCGAAGATCGCCAATATCCGGCAGGCCGAGCGATACCTGCCGGACAACATCTACGATGCGATCGAGAATTTTCGGAAGGCGACGTGGACGGCTAAGCTACTTGGCGAAGACGTGAAGGCCCGCTTCGCTGATCTCAAGCAGGCCTCTGCTGATAGGTGCCCGAGACTTCTCGGCACGTTCGTCAAAGGGCCCGAGGTGCAGTATCACCACGAGGTCTATAACCAGTTTCTCTGGAACCTGTTCTAGGAACTGCGCGTCGCGCTTCGCGCGAACGTGAACTGGTCGACTGGTCGGTCTGAACCGAGGTCTGTGAGCGAGCCTCAGCCCAGCCGACCGGCGATAGTGGTTACCGGCCGATCGGCACCGGCCGGCATCCCGTTACTGGCCGATCGGCACCAGCCTGCATCCCGTTACCAGCCGAGTCCGAAGCCAGCGTCGACGACGGTCCGCTCGACGCTGTGGGCTATGGTGAGCGTGATGATGTAGCGACGGTCGAGGAACGCCCCCCAGATGCCGCCGCCGTAGCCGTCGTGCCACGTCGACGAGCTGTTGGTCGGGCCGGGGGCGAAGACACGCCCGACGTCGTTCAGGCCGAGGAGACCGATCTCGCTCGGCGCGACGAGCGTGATGCGTCCGAGCGTCAGGAAGAGCTCGGACTCTTCGTATAGTGCCGCGTTGCCGGTGAAGCGACCGGGGAAGAACCCGCGTACGGTGCCAGTGCCACCGATGTGCGGGAGATCCTGGTACGGCGCGAGGCTGCCCCACAGCTTGTCGCCACCCGCGCGGAGATCGATCGTCAATGGCGTTTTCGGAATGAGCGCGAATCCCGCGACTTCGGCGTGCGCGGTGCCGTACGCCGATGTCGCATCCCAGGCGCTGGGAACACCGCGACCGGAGAGCTCGACGCGGAACCCGCTGGAGTCGGCGTATGTCGCGCCGCGCGTGTCATAGACGGCGCTGAACTTCCCGTCGACGACGCCGAACTGGCCGCTGCCGTAGGGGTGCGTCGTGGCGAAAAACGTCGGAAGGATCTGCTCCGCGTCCCGATACCGCAGCTCGGGCGCGATCGTGAGCGTGAGATGCGAGATCGGCTCGATCCCGACCGATGGCGCAACGGTCACGCGCGATTCGCGCGCGCGGTAGCTGTCGTCACTCAGCGGATGCCCGGTCCCGTTGCCGGTCCCATAGAACCACGTGTATTCGGCCGACGTCCCTTCGACATGGAACGAATAGATGGGCGACCCACCGACGGCGCGTATGGATCCCGTGTAGTCCCCGACGATGCCACCCGGGCCGAATGTGAAGCCCACGTTGATAACGTTGTCGATCGCCCATGGGATCCGCCGGAAACCGTACGCCTGACAATCCATCCCGTTCTCGAGGGTAAACCCCGCGGTCGAGCTGAACGATGCCGGATTGGTCGGGACGCACCACGACCCCGCATCGCGCAGCAGGAAGCTGACGGGTTGACGGTCTGCCTCTGGCGTGCCTGCAGGCAACCGCGGCGCGACGTACAGCGCATGATTCGTCTCCGGATCCCCCGCGAGCACGCGCACGCGATGCCCGCCATCGTACACCTGGATGCTGTTTGACTGATCGGCGATGACGTCGCCATCGCCGTTGGCGACCACCCGCACCAGCATGTCATTGCCGCTTCCCGACGTGGCGATGCTGTCCGGGCCGCCGTCCACATAGAGGCGCACCTCGCGGGTCGTCCCGGTGTTGAAGCGTCGATCGTAGTACGTCACCGCCTCATCCCCGCGCGAGCGGGCGCGGATCTCCACGGTGTCGCCCGAGCGACGAATGTCGATCACCGAGGGGACGGTGACGGTGTGCACGTCCGCCTGCGCGGCGACCGTCCGGAAGAATGAGCTCGCCAGCCACGGCAACGCATCGCGCCGCGCGCGCAGCTCCCTGACCAGCTGCGCGCCGTAGCGCGCCCGCTCGGGCGGTGGGAGCTGGTTGACCGCATTGTCAATCACCGCATCGGTCAGCGCCGCCTTGAGCCACTGCGCCGTGGAATCCCACACGGGCTCCTCGAGATCCTGCAACAACCGACGATCCTGGCCCCAGGCGTTCGCCTCCAAACCAATCGGCTTGGGATATTTGGCCTGGTACTTGACGAACCACGGCGTGGTCTGCCGCACGAGGTAGTACAGGATACCGTCGTGGTTCGCGAACGCCCAATCGCGATCGTGCGGGATCGCGCGCCAGAGATGGTCGTGCTTCTCGCCCGTGCGCTCAAAGAACCATTGCAGATGGCCACGGTCCCAGTCGCCCACGTACATGTCCATGAGGCGCGCCGTGAGGTACCCGCGGCTATCGAGACGCTCGCTGACCTTGGACGAGATCTCCTGCATCATCTTCTCGGTCTTCGAGATCTTCGACGTGTCATCGCTGCGCGGCCGGTGCTCGACCCAGACGAGCAGTCCGGCGAACTGCTTGCGATATTCGCCCAGGCGAGGATCGTCGGGGAGCACGACGAGCAGCGGGTCCTCATGCGGGACGTGCGCGGCCGTGAGCAGCGGCGCCACGATCAGCGCACCCGTGGCAAAACCGGCGCTGATCTGGTCGCGCAGCAGCCACGCGGGGACGCCCGACGACACTTCGGGGCCGAGCTTGACGTGCTTGTCGACCGAACGAAGGACGTACTCTTCGCCGTCAGCGCCCCGCGTGTGCAGCGACCACGTTTGCCCGCCGGAGGAGCCAATCTTGAGTGGCGTGAGGCCGCCGGCGAAATGATCCATGTCGAGAACAGGGACCTTGATCGGCAAGGTCCAGAGATCGCGATAGCCGTTGCCGACGAGCAAGCGCGTCAGGCCATTCGCTTGGTACTCGGGACCCGGCGTGACGGTCGCCGAGTCAGGCGTCACTGACTGCGCGGACGCCGATGTTGCCCCCGCCAGGAGGAACCCCAGTGCGCGGATTTTCATCGCAGTAGTATGCCTACAAAGGGGCAGCTACCGCTATCATACTTTATGATTAGTTGACAAGACCGTCAGCCGTCGAGAATCTCGCGAATCTTCTGCGTGAGGGCGAGACCGCTGAACGGTTTTTGCAGGAAGGCGGTGCCTGGCTCCGGGATGCCATGCCGCAACATGGCGTCGTCGGTGTAGCCGGACATGAACAGCACCTTCGCGTTCGGGTGTATGGCCATCAGGCGGCGCACGAGGTCCCGGCCACCGAGCCCGGGCATGACCACGTCCGTCGCGATCAGGTCGATCGGCTTCGGGAAATCCTTGGCCAGCGACAGCGCCTCGTCGCCGCTCGACGCGACCAGCACGGTATATCCGTCGCGCACCAGGATCAACTCGGCCACCTTCCGCAGCGCCTCTTCATCTTCCACGACGAGCACAGTCTCGCGGCCACCAATCGCGCGCGCAATCGCCGGCGCTACCGGTGTCTCCATGGGGTCATCGATCCGCGGGAGGTAGACCTTGAACGTCGCACCGTGGCCCGGCTCGCTGTAGACCCACACGAACCCACCGCTCTGTTTCACGATGCCGTACACCGTGGAAAGACCGAGTCCCGTGCCTTGGCCCTGCTCTTTCGTCGTGAAGAACGGGTCGAAGATTCGGGCCTGGGTCGCCTTGTCGATCCCGTGCCCGGAATCCGTGATCGCGATCATGACATATCGGCCGACCGCGTCGACACCGTGGCCCGACATGTACCGGCCATCCAATTCCACTTCCGCGGTCTCGATGACCAGGCGCCCGCCGTCGGGCATGGCGTCGCGCGCGTTGATCACGAGATTGAGGATCGCTTGCTCCACCTGGCCTGGATCCGCCCGCACGTGACCGATGCCCGGCGTGAGCTTCGTCACGAGCTCGACGTCCTCGCCAATGATGCGAGCGAGCATTTTCTCCAGGCCGGTGACGACATCGTTCGCGTCGAGCACGCGCGGCTCGAGGATCTGCTGGCGGCTGAAGGCGAGCAGCTGGCGCGTGAGGCCCGCGGCGCGGCGCGCGGCCTGCCGGATCTCATCGAGATTCTCCCGCAGGGCGACGTCCTCCGGCAAGTCCGCGCCGAGCAGCTCGGCGTAGCTCATGATCGCCGTCAGCATGTTGTTGAAATCATGCGCGACGCCGCCGGCGAGCCGTCCGACCGCTTCCATCTTCTGGGCCTGGCGGAGTTGCGTTTCGAGCGCCTTGTGCTCCGTCATGTCGCGCGAGATGCTGAACGTACCGGTGACGCTTTGGTCGGGCGAGCGGAGCACACCCTTTGACGAGAGATACGGACGGGACGCGAACGTCTCCTCGTAGACCTTGGTCTCGCCCGTGAACGCGACGTCATAGTCCGACGCGCGAATGGTCTGCGCCAGGTCCGGAGCAAACAGCTCGCCATCGGTGCGACCCGTGATCGCGCCCTGACGGTACCCGAACACTCGAGCGGCGGCCGAATTGGCCATGAGATAGCGGCCCGTCAGGTCCTTGGCGACGATGAGGTCGGACGTGCCCTCGGTCACCGCGTGCAGCAACTCCAGGTTCTGGCGGAGCGCTTCCTCGGCCACCTTCTTGTCCGTCACGTCGGCGATCGTCCCGAAGCCACCAGCGACGCGGACGGCGGCCCAACGGACCGGCCCGTCGGTCGTGCCGAACCGGCATTCGACGGCAAAATCACGGTGGTTGTCGATCGCGTCCCGCCACCGCAACGCGACGGCTCCGCGGTCTTCCGGGTATACCGCATCGATCCAGGCAGCCGCCCGCCCGAAGAGCGGTTGGCACTGCTGGTTGGCGTAGCGCAGCCGGGCCGTGGCATCGCACTCGAAGATGCCGACCGGCGCGTTGGCCGACACCGTGCGGAATCGTTGCTCGGACTCTCGCATCCGACCCACGGAGCGCGTCAGCGCGATCGACTGCGCGATCTGAGAGGCCACACTGCCCGCCATGCGGAGCCAGTCGCGTCCCAAGTGTCGTTGAGCCGACGCGAGGCCCAACACCCCGAGTCGTTCTCCGCCGACGGTCAGCGGGAGCAGCGTGAACAAGCCCGGGTCGCCGAACGCACTGCTCCGGACCTGCATCGGATTGCCAGTGGAGAGCACGTCGGCGAGCGCACCATCGAAGTCGGTGACCGACGAGACCGGGTACCCGATCTGGCAGGCGAGGTGGATCTTGGACGTGCCGTTGCTCAGATAGATCGCGCCGATGGACACGCCGGCGGCATCGAGCGTTTTGGCAAGCACCTCGTGCAGCATCGAGTCGAGATCGGCGTTGCTGGCGAGCACGTCGGCCACCGCGGTCATGATGCCGAGTTGCGCCGATTTCATCGCCAGCTCGCGCGTCAGCGACTGGTTCAGTGACGCTTGGTGCTCGAGCTCCCGCATCACGCGCGCGGCGATCTGCGTCTTCCGCTCGGCCAGATCGGTCGTCAGTGTCGCTCGCGGCGTGGGTGCGCCGGCGCTGAGACTGTTCGTGAGCGCGTGCAGCACGTGGTCGAGATCCGGGGTCCGCGGCACGAATGCGTTGACGCCGGCCCCTTCCGCCAGATGCTCGTCGCCCTCCTCGACCGACGAGCCACTCGCCGTGGTGAGGATGAACGGCACGTGCGCGAGCACGGGATCACCCCGGATCGTGCGACAAAGCTCCATCCCGTCCATGCCGGGCATGATGAGGTCGGACACGATGGCGTCGGGCGTCTCGTCGCGAGCCGCGCCGAGCGCTTGCGCGGCGTTGCCGGCGGTTCGCACGACGAACCCGCGCTCCTCCAACTGGAGGCGATACAGCTTGAGCTGCACGGGGTCGTCATCGACGAGGAGCACGCGCTGCGCGGTCCGTGGCGCGGAGCGCGTGTCCTGCGCCGGGAGCACGCTCCGAATCTCGGCGACGAGCCTCGCGGTCTCGACGGGCTTAAAGAGCAGGCGGGCGAAGTTCGCGCTGGCGGCTTGCGCTTCCTCGAGCTTCGAGGCGAGACCCGAGAGCGCGATGATCGGCACATCGCGTCCCGCATCGAGCTCGCGGATCCGTTTCGCGAGCTCGATCCCGTCCATGTCGGGCAGGATGAGATCCTGCAGAATGAGATCGGGTTCCTCGGCAACAACCTGCGCCAACGCCGATCGGCCATCGGCGGCGCCGATCACGCGGTACGCTTCAGCGCGCAGCGTGACCACCATCATCTTCTGCGTGATCAGGTTGTCTTCAACGACGAGGATTGTGTACGGCATAGGTATCCCGCCAACACGCTGGGAAAGGACGCGGTGTCAATGGGCTTCGTGAGATATCCGTCACACCCGGCCGCGCGCGCTTTCTCTTCATCACCCTTCATTGCATACGCAGTGAGGGCGATGATTGTGATATCGCGCGTTTGAGGGTCGGACTTGAGCCGGCGCGTGAGTTCGAGGCCGTCCATTCCGGGTAGCTGGATATCCATGAGGATCGCGCTCGGTCGGAACGACTGTAACGTTTCGAGCGCTTCCTCGGCGTCCGCGCACGTGCGCACATCGTAGCCGCTGG
Source organism: Gemmatimonadaceae bacterium (assembly GCA_035486035.1). Taxonomy (GTDB): domain Bacteria; phylum Gemmatimonadota; class Gemmatimonadetes; order Gemmatimonadales; family Gemmatimonadaceae; genus DASRDS01. The sequence continues at coordinate 7,185 of DATHNL010000065.1, read as the reverse complement.
TTACCAGCAACACTCGGACCAGCTTGACGTTGAGCGGATTATCATCAACGATCAGAATCGGGACACCCATGTCTCATCAGTTTACGAGCGACTGGGGGTCGAGGCAACGAGACCTATAGAGAGCGCGGCGCGCTGCATCTCCTCGTCGGTCGTGAGGCAGTCCGGGCACACGCGTACCAGGTGCCCGCGGGCGTCCACGTCGACTCCCCGCACGGCTAGTCGCTGCGCGAGATCGCGGGCGTTGGGAGCTTGGATCGTAAGAAATGCTCCATAATTGGGACCGCTGCCCTCGGCTTCGACACCAGCATCAGCGAGATACGACTTGAATCGCGACAGTTGCTCGAGACTATACAGTCGCAAGCGGGCGACTCCCATCTCGAGCACGAACTGCTGGCCTGCTCGTGCTTGATAATAGGTGAAGATCGGCGGGGTCGACTCGTGAAACGCATCGCCGCCCTTGGCGAATCTCGGTGGATCCGGGCGCTCGAATGCAAAAAAGTCCTCTTTGGCGAACCAGCCCGTGTCTAACGGCATGAACCCACTGTCCAATACTTCGGGCGAGATATACAAGAATCCCGCTCCCGGGCCGCCGCGAAGGTACTTGTACGAGGCGCTAATAAGAAAATCTGCGCCCATCGCCGTCACATCGACTGGGAACACGCCAACGGCGTGATAGGCATCGACCAGGAGGCGCATACCCGCCGCATGACATGCCGCGGCGAGTCGATCGATCCCGTGTAGGATGCGCGCGGTCATGAAGAGAACCTGCGAGACCACGACGAGGTCGCCGCCTGCTTCGAGCGCCGCAATCAGGGCATCGACATCCGGTTCGACCCAAGTGACGCGAATACGCCCCATGGCGGCGTATTGTCTCAGGATCAAATCAATCGAGTCGAACTCGCCCCGTGTGCTAATGACATGGGGAGTGCCTGGCATCGCATTCAGGACCGTGCGGAGACCCTGGCCTGCCGATGTCTTGGGAACGACGCAGTCGGCGCGTGGAGAGTTGATCAGGCGGGCGAAACGGGCGCGGGAGCATTCGCGCTCGGCGAGCCACGCATCCCAGGCGTCGCCGAGTCTCGACTGCCACAAGTCGCATGCCTCGCGTAGATCGTCCGTGCTCTGATCCAACGGGCGGCCGAGGGAGTGGTTCTCCAAATAAATCCGATCGCTGTCGAGCGCTCGCGAGAACAACGGGAATATGTGCCGAGCCAACGCAGCTTCCGTGAGTGGACCGGGCCCGAGGGCGTGGATTGCTTCTTTCATCGCTGCGCTAGGAGAAAGAGGGGAACGCTCGCCAACTGCAGGACAACCGAGCAGATCACGAGATCGGCTGGCGCCAGAACATAGAGCCCACCCATCGCGGCACTGCCGACGAACCAGGCGACGCCGAACGCGCTGTCGAATATGCCATAGGCGCTCGCCCGCCGGTCCGGCGGGACCAGCCGCGCGAGCATGGCGCGAATCGTGGCGTCCTGGAGTGCCGTGCTCAAGCCCCAGACGGCCGCACCGGCCACGGCCCAGCGGGCGTCGCCGAGAAATAGTAGTGGGGCCGCGCCAGCGGTCACTACGACGGTGCTGACCAGAACTGGCATCCCGCGGCGGTCCATCAGGATGCCGATGACCGGAGCCGACACCGCCGCTGCTCCCATCGCTAACGCATACAGCAGCGGCACACCCGCCACGGTCACGACGTGGTGTTTCGCGAGGTGAAACGCGACGAGAGGAAAGTCGACGGTGCCGGCGGCGACGAGCGCGCCGGCTACCGTGTAGATCCAGAAGCGCCTGGGCTCGGCGACAAAAGCCGGCGGCGTCTTCACGTCGAGATCGCGTGGTCGCGGGAATTGACGCGAAGCGATCAGGAGGAAAACGAACGACAGCGCCGCCGGTACGGCGAGCGAAGCGAACGCCGTGGGATACCCCAATTGCCGCGCCAGAATGAACGCGACGGTGAGCGGGCCGAGGACGGCGCCGGTTTGGTCGAGCGCCTCGCGCAAGCCAAAGGCCCAGCCGTGCCCGATGACGCCGCCGGCGTGAGACAGCATCGCATCGCCGCTCGGTTTGCGGATGGCACGTCCGGCCCGTTCGGTGATGATCAGCGCCGCGGCAACTGGCCATGAGCCACTGAGGGCGAGCAGCGGAACGGCGAAGAGATTGATCGCATATCCGACGATCGTCGTCGCCCAATAGCGATGCGTGCGATCGGCAAAGAGGCCGGACGCGAGACGCAAGGCGTAGCCGATCAGCTCACCCGCGCCGGCGACGACGCCAACGACAACGGCACTCGCGCCGAGGGCCCCCAGCCACGGACCCGTGATGCTGCGCCCACCTTCGTATGTCATGTCGGCGAACAGACTCACAACACCGAGCAGTACCACAAAGCGGAGTGCGCTTTTTGCTGCTGCCGTGGCGGGCATAGGGCCGAAATCTACGCTCGCTAAAGCTCGCGTAGACGCTGGTTTTCAGTCGCTTGGCTGCGCCGCGCTCCTCGGCCGGCGTGCACCGCGTAACGACGCGCAAGTACGCGTCATTCACCCCACCTCAGCCGTCATTCGCCCATCTTCCGTCGCAAGACGGGTCTGGGGCGTCTAGCGTTCGCAGATCCGCTATGCGTCCCGTTATCGCTCAGCCCGCCTCGGCGGCCCGGCCAACTGTACAGAGACCACGGGCGCAGTGCGTTTATTCTCGCGACCCGGTAAAGCGCCCATGGTACAGCCGATAGGCGCGCCGCGCGTACGTTCGCACCATATCGCCGAACGATCCGCTCCTCTTGGGCCACAGCATGAGGCCGAGCCGGCGGACGGTGTCGGCCGGGCCGCGCGACCACATGAACTTCTCGGCCACGCGCACGCGATCGATGGGCAGGCGGTCGGCGGCCGTGTCGCCATCGACGATCGCGCGAACGCGCGGGCCCGCCGCCTGAGCGCACTCGGTCAGCGCCTGCGGCTCGATGGTGCCCGGTGCGAGTCGTTCGGCAAAGGCGAGCGCGGGATAGAGAAAGCCGGCCGTGCTGGTCGCCGCTGCCACGGCACGCAACTCGCTCCACACGAGTCGGTCCCGCGCGCGCTCCGCCCGGCAGGCGAGCACCAGTTCGAGGACCCGCAGCAACCGCGCCACGTGCGACTCCTCGGATGCGTGCGCCGCAAGATGGACGATGCTGAGCGGCGGCGTCAGGACACGCACCGATCGACCGAAGATCTCCCACGGCTCGTCATCGCCGGGCCTCACCGGCAGTCGCGCCAGTCGGCCCGGCGCGTAGATTCGATCGAGGGAGGTATGCAGCTCGACACTCCACGGCTCCCACGCGTGCAGTACGCTGAAGCTCCGGACTCGCGTGTCGACACCCGGCGGCTTCCAGTCGCATTTGTACGGCGCGCGCTGTCGCTCACCACGCATCCAGCCGGCGTGCGCGAGCGCGCGCTCGGCGCGGCGCTGCGCGGCGGGAGCAATCAGGAGATCGATATCGCCCATGGGCCTGAGACCCGGCTCGTCGTAGTAGGCCCGCGCGGTATGCGTGCCCTTGAGGAGCGTGACCGTTACGTCAGCAGCCGCGAGCGTGTCCAACGCCTCGCGCAGGCCGCGATCGAGACGCTCCGCGCGTGCGCGCCCATGAGCGAGGTGATACGCCAGCACTGTGCGTACATCCGCGTTCACGGTGACGCGGCCCGTCTCAGCCCAGAAGCCAAGCAGGGGTCCCGTACCCGATGTGAGGGCCGCGACCCCGAGCGCTTCGGGATCGCCAGCGAGCGACGTCGGATCATCGCCCGCGAGGACTGTGGCCACGCAGCGCTCGATGTCACCCAGCGCCGCGAGCCGGGCGGCCTCGCTCACTCCGGGCCAGAGGAAATTCGGATCGCCCGTGCGTTTGAACGCTTCCGCGCGGCGGTTGACGGCGACGATCTCGCTTTCCGACAAGTCGTCCATTCGCCGAAAGCTATTGGTCCGCGCGGCTGATGCGTATCGCGCTATTCCTACCGGGAGGGGTCGATCACAGCGGCTCCGATCACGTCATTCCCGCGTTCCTTGCACTCATCGAACGACTGGCGCGGCGGCACGCCGTACTGGTGCTCTCCCTGCAAAATGCGCCGGCCATTGGACGGTATGAGCTGCTCGGCGCGACGGTGCATGATGTCGGCGGCGGAGCCGGCCGGCGAGGTCGCGCGCTCGCGCTCCTCGCCGAAGAGCATCGGAGGCGGCCCTTCGACGTCTTTCATGCCTTTTGGGCGCAGGGCACGGGGTCGATTGCGGCCATCGCCGGCTGGCGCTTGCGCGTTCCCGTTGTGCTTCATTTGTCGGGCGGCGAGATGGCGTCGATCCCCGACATCGCGTACGGCCAGCGGCGGACCGCGCGCGGACGTCTCGTGCTGCGACTCGCGATCGCCGGCGCGCGCCGCGTCACCGTGGCGAGTGCACCGATGGAACAGGCCGCGGCGGCGCTCGGCGTCGCCACGCGGCGCATTCCGCTCGGTGTCGCGCTTGACCGTTGGCCACCCGTGGCGCCCAGACCCCGCGACATCGGCCGCCCGGCGCGGCTACTGCACATCGCCGACCTCAACCCCGTGAAGGACCAAGGCACGCTGCTCCGTGCGGTCGCGATACTGTCGCGCATGCCGGTGCCGTTTCACCTCGATATCGCGGGATATGACACGCTGTCGGGCGACGTGCAAAGGATGGCGCGACAGCTTGGACTCGCCGACCAGATCACATTCCACGGCAAGCTGCAGTATGCGCAGTTGCACGCGCTGGCCGTCCAGGCTGACTTGCATCTCCTCAGCTCGCGGCACGAGGCGGGACCGCTCGCCGTGTTAGAAGCGGCGCTCGCCGGCGCGCCCACGGTTGGCACGCGAGTCGGTCACGTCGCGGAGTGGCATCCCGACGCGGCCATTGCCGTGGCCATCGGGAACGCCGAGGCGCTGGCGTCCGCGGCGGCCGCGATCCTGACCAACGACGATGCCCGGATGCGACTCGCGACCGCGGCGCACGAGCGCGCGCTCAGCGAGAATGCCGATGTCACCGCACGGCTCTTCGAGGAGTTGTATAGCGAGGTGGCGATGATGGAAGGTCGAGGAGCCCAACCGTGAGTCATTGTGGCCTCGATCTCGTGGACGGTCGCGACCCGCTGGGGCGCGACGTCCCGCTCGATCATGTGCTTGCGACAAAGGTGCTGGGCGTACCGATGCGGTTCGAGAGCAACAGCCAGGCCGTCATCGATATCGCGGCCGAGGCGTTCAACGAGCCGACCGCCCCGATCAAATCGTGGCGGCGCAGGCCCCTCACCGTCCGTGTCGTCGTGTATCACGACGATCGCGCCGTCGACACGCCCGTGCGCGTGTGGTCGCCGGACCCAACGCGTCTCGTGCTTCACGGGCCAGACCGCGTGGCGTTCACGGACCCGGTGCGCCGGAGCGCCATCGCGTATGTGTCATGCGCGCTCGTGGCACGCCGGACAGTGTTCCGGCAAGCGGTGCTCGAGCAGCTCACGTTCGGCCTCGTCGATCACTATGATCGGTACCCGCTGCACGCCGCCGCTATCGCACGCGAGAACACCGCCGTGCTGCTCTATGGGCCGAGTGGCGCCGGGAAGAGCACGTTGGCGTATGCGGCGCATCTGGCCGGCCTCACGGTCGTGAGCGACGACGTCGTGTGGGTGCAGTTGCGGCCTCGCCCCGCGGTGTGGGGGCCCCCGGGCCACGCCCGCCGCATTTCGCTGATGACGGATGCTCGGGAACGATTCCCGACCCTGACGTCCATGGAGCCGACGATGCTCCCCAACGGGAAGCGCAAATTGTCGGTCCCGCTCGACGACACACGGCCCGCGCCGCTCCGCATCGAGCATGCGGTGGTCTGTCTCATCGGCCGATCGTCAACTGGCACGGTCTTGAGTCGAGAGCGTCCCGAGCAGATCGCGGATGCCCTGAGCCATTCCATCGAACCAGGGTTCGACCGATTTCCAGCGCGCGTATCGGCCTGCGCGCGCGCCCTGGCGGGCGCCGGCGGTTGGCGGCTCGCCATCTCCGATGACGTGTCCACGGCGGTGCCGCATCTCGTCGTCATGCTCGACGCAGCCCAGAGGATGTCATGATTCTTGTCGCGCATTCATACTATCTGACCAACGATCCCAAGCAGCTTGCGCGGATGAAGCCGTATTCCCCGTTGGCAACGCTGCTCACGGCCGCGACGCTGCGCCGCCATGGTCACGACGTCGCCCTCTTCGATGCGATGCTCGCGTCCGGCGTGACGGAGTTCGAGGCGGCGCTCGATGCCACCTCTCCGGGGATCGTCGCGATCGTCGAGGACAACTTCAATTACCTGACGAAGATGTGCACCTTGCGCTCGCGCGAGGCGACGCTGGCGATGATCCGGGCCGCCCGCGAGCGTGGCGCTCGCATCATTGTGAACGGATCGGACGCGGCCGATCGGCCGGCGTTGTATCTCGGCGCGGGGGCGGACGCCATCCTGCTGGGCGAGAGCGAGATCGGCGTGCTGGACGTAGCCAACGCGTGGACGGACCGCCGCGACGCGTCGCTGGCCGGGATTCCCGGGCTGGTGCTGCCGGACGGCACATCGACGGCACCGCGTCATGCGGTGCGGGACCTCGATACCCTGCCCTTTCCCGCGTGGGACCTGGTCGATGTGGAGGCGTATCGCCACGCGTGGATGCGGGCACACGGCCGTCTCTCGTGGAACATGGCCACGTCGCGCGGCTGCCCCTATGGTTGCAACTGGTGCGCGAAACCCGTGTTCGGGCGCCGATACACGCAGCGGTCGCCGGGAGCGGTGGCCGCGGAGATGCGACATCTCAAGAACGAGGTGCGGCCGGATCACATCTGGTTCGCCGATGACATCTTCGGGCTCACCGCGGAGTGGATCGCGGAGTTCGCGCGGGCCGTGGCGCGCGAAGGGGCTCGGACGCCCTTCATGATGCAGTCGCGCGTGAACCTCATGCGGCCGGATGTGGTCAGCGCGTTGGCGTCAGCCGGCGCGGAAGAGGTGTGGCTCGGCGTCGAGTCTGGCTCGCAGAAGGTGCTGGATGCCATGGATAAGGGCACGCGCGTCGAGGATGCGCGGGCGGCGACTCGCACGCTCAAGGCGCATGGCGTTCGCGTCTGCTGGTTCATCCAACTCGGCTATCCGTCGGAATCGTGGAGCGACATTCTCCTCACGCGGGATCTCATCCGCGACGAG
>DATHNL010000064.1:0-17003 GCA_035486035.1 Gemmatimonadaceae bacterium | reverse complement strand
TCGTCCTCGCGATTGCTTGGGCCAACATCGCCGGGCTGCTGTTGGGCCGCGGCCTGGCTCGCGCCCCGGAGTTGGCCGTCCGGCGCGCGCTTGGCGCGAGCCGCCGGCAGATCGCCGAGTACCTGCTGGTCGAATCGGCCTTGCTCGCTGGCATTGGTGGTGTGCTCGGCTTCGCGCTTGCGGTGTTGCTGATCCACGGCGCCATCGCGTTCGCGCCTTCCGGTCTGCCGATGATCAGCACCGCGCACATCGACCCGGTGGTTTTGGTCTTCGCCTTGGGCATCACCTTGCTTGCTCCGATCGCATTCGGTCTGGCGCCGGCGATGCGCGGCGCGACCCGGGCCGACACGAACCGGTCGGTGATCGGTGGACCCGTCACACGACTGGCCCGGCACGCGCTGGTCGCCGCCCAAGTGGCGCTGGCGCTGGTCGTGCTGTCGGGCGCCGCGCTGCTGGGACGCACGCTCGCCAGACTGGAAACGACGTCGCTGGGATTCGACCCGACGCATCTCCTCTTCTTCAAGCCCGACATACTCGCGGCCGCCGACAAGAGCGACACGGCGATCAACACGCGTATGGGTCGCACGATCCAGGACCTGAGTTTGCCGATCACGTCTTCATACGTGCTGCCGTTCTCGGGTGCCATCCCGGGTGCGCCCTACACGCTCGACGGACAGTCGACTCCTCCCGCGGGGCAGAGCCCGGAAGTGCTCTGCACATACGCGCTGGATGACTACTTCCGTCTCATGGGCATTCCGCTCCTGCGAGGTCGGTCCCTCTCGCGCACGGACGATCGCGGCGCACTGCCCGTCGCTGTTGTGAATGCAGCCTTCGCCCGCAAAGCATGGCCCGGTCAGGACGCGCTCGGGCACCGCATCCATTTCCGCGGTGACTTGCAGCGGGATCGTTGGTGGACCGTCGTGGGTGTGGCGGCCGACGCGCGATTTACCGATGTCTCCGGGCCGCCGACCGAGACGGTCTACCTCAATCCCCGACAGATCGAGTGGGACCCTGACTATTGGTACGTGTTACGGACGGATCACCCGGAGCGGGCCGAGCGGCCGTTGCAGCAGGCCATCGAGTCGGCGAACCCCGCCTTTGGCATCAGCCGCACGGTGACCGGTTCACGTCTGCTCGATACGCGCCTCGCCCGGCCACGCGCGCTGGCGGCGCTGTTCACCGCGCTGTCGGCGACCGCGCTCTTGCTCGCGGCCGTCGGTCTGTTCGGCGTGCTGTCTGGCTACATCCGCGAGCGCCGCCGCGAAATCGCCGTCCGCTCGGCCTTGGGCGCGAGCCCGGCGCAGCTGGGCGCGCTCGTGTTGGCGCAGACGCTCACCATGAGCGTGGCCGGCATTGCGTGTGGGTTACCGCTGGCGCTCGGCGGCTCGCGCGCATTGCGGGCTATGGTCAGCGACGTGCAGGCTCCCGACGTGCTCACCATCGTCGCCGTCGCCATCGTGCTCGTCGTCGTCGTCGCGGCGGCCGCCTATGGACCGGCGATCCGCGCATCGCGCGTTGATCCGAGGACCGCGCTCGCCGAGTAGCTAGAATGCGCCGCCGGCGTTCGTCATGACGACGCCGAAGACCTCGATCGCCGCCCAGAGGTTCGCCAATCGCGTATTCTCGTTCGCCGCATGTTGATTGTTGTCGTAGTTCACGGTCGGCAGGTTGATCAGCGGCTTATGGACCACGGACTCGAACTCGCTCATCGGCAGACTGCCGCCCATGGCGGGGATGACGACGAGCGGCTGGTCGCTGGCCTCGGCCACGAGGTGCTCGATCGCCTTCGAGATCGGCAGATCGAGCGACGTGCGCTGGGCCGCGTAGCCGTTCCCCCACTGGAGGCGGATGACCTTCGGGTGCGCCAGCCGCAACTCGCGATCGACGCTGTCGTGCGCGATGAAAAATCCTTGCCGGCGGATGTGCGCCTCGACGAGCTCGCGCACGTGCGCCGGCGTTTCGTTCGGCACCAGCCGGAAGTCGATCGAGGCGCGCGCCTCGGTGGGGATCGCGTTGGCCGCCGTCGCGCCGACTGCGCCGGATTGGAATCCGCGGAGGTTGATCGCGGGGAGCATGATGCGTTCGGCGAGCCGCGCATCGTTCGCTTCGGTCGCGCCGAGCGCCAACGTTTGGCGCAGGCCCGAATCCGGGCGTGGCAACTTCGCGATCGCCGCTCGCTCACTCGGCAACAATGGCCGTACGTCATCCGTGTAGCCCGCGATGAGAATTTGGCCATCCGGCGTCCGCATGCTCGCCAGCAGCGACGCGAGCTGCGAGATGGGATTGGGCGCCCAGTTGCCGTAGTGGCCACTGTGCAGCGCTCGGGCAGGACCGTACGTGGTGAGCTCCAAGCTCATCGCTCCACGCACGCCGAATCCCACGACGGGGCGGCCCGACTGGTCTATCGGACCATCGCAGAACAGCCATACGTCGGCTTGGACCACGTCCTGGTACTTCTCGAGCATGGCCCTCGCGTGCGTGGAACCCGCTTCTTCTTCGCCCTCGAAATAGAACTTGAGATTCACGGAAGGGCGCAGACCGACAGAGTGCAACGCGTCGAGTGCGGCAAGCATCGACATAATCGGCGCCTTGTCATCGCTCGCCGAGCGGCCGTAAAGGCGTGCTTCGCCGGGAACGGTGTCCCCATCGGCCGGCAGCGCGATGACGTCGGCGCCGTTACGAAGCACCGGCTGCCACGGCGGCGTGGCCCAGTCCGCCAGGGTCACGGGCTGCCCATCATAGTGCGCATAGAGCATGACCGTGTGCGTCGCGCCGGGCGATGCCAGCTCGCCGTACACGGCGGGTGGGCTGCCGGGTAGCTCGAGCAACCGGGCCGAGATACCGCGGCGCTGGAGCATAGCCACGAGGGTGTCGGCGTTGTGTCGCATGTCGGCTGAGTCTGACGCGACGTTGCGTAACGACACCAATGTGGTGAATTCGCGGAGGATCGCGCCCTCATGCCCGACGCGCCAGGCGCGGATGCCCGCCCGGGGATCCTGGGCCTGAGCGGCGTCCGCCACGAGGACGGCCCCAATGATCAGCTTCCTCAGCTTCCAACGATTGGAGTAGTTCCTGCCACTCATTTGCATGCATGAACTTACGCCAAAAATCGAGGTCCGAATCCGGCGTGACAGGAAGCCGGCCCGTGCGAACATTTCGGCTGTGCTACCCAGCCCGGATATTTGCGAGCGTGCCCTCGCCGCGCGTGATGCCCGTTTCGACGGCGTCTTCTACGTCGGCATCACGTCGACCGGCATCTACTGCCGCCCGGTGTGCCCCTCGCGGTTCGCCATCTCCGACCACCGCCGGTTCTTCGCATCGGCCGCGTCGGCCGAGCACGCGGGGTACCGGCCCTGCCTCAGGTGCCGCCCGGAGCTGGCGCCCGGTCGGGGGCAGATGGAGGCCTTGCCTCGTCTGGCTGCGGCGGCCGCCGAGCGGATCGCGGCTGGCGCGCTGAACGGCCGAGGGGTGACGGAGCTTGCATCCGACCTGGGCGTCAGCGAGCGGCACCTCCGGCGCGCGGTCGAGCGCGCGATTGGCGTCTCTCCGATAGCGTTGGCGCAGACCCACCGACTGCTGCTCGCCAAGCAGCTGCTCGTCGACACATCGCTGTCGGTCACGCAGATCGCTTTCGCGAGCGGCTTTCAGAGCCTCCGCCGGTTCAACTCGGTCTTTCGCGAGCGGTACCGGCTAAGCCCCACGGACATTCGCCGGGCGCGGGACGGCGCCCCCGAGCCGCGCCGAACCGACCTGATTCGACTCACGCTGAGCTATCGCGCGCCGCTGGCGTGGGAGTCTTTGATCTCGGTGATTGCGGGCACCCTGCTTCCTGGTGTAGAGACCGTCGTCGACGGCCGCTACGCCCGGACGGTGCGTATGGGCGACCGGACTGGCGTCGTGCTCGTCGAGGACTCGCCGACGAGCAAGGCACACGTGAACGTCGACGTGTCCCCGTCGTTGTTGCCTTCGCTCATGCCGCTCCTCGCCCGCATTAGACGCTTGTTTGATCTCGACGCCGAGCCCAACGTCGTCGATGCGCACCTCGCACAGGGTGGTTTGGCCGACCTGGTCGCCCAGCGGCCGGGGCTCAGGGTCCCGGGCGCATTCGACGGGTTCGAGGTCGCGCTGGCGGTTCTGCTCCAGGCGAGCCCCGAGGGTGAGGCTCGCCGTGTGGTGGCCAGCTTGGGTGAGGTCTACGAGACCGATACACCGGGCCTGACGCACGTCGCGCCATGCGCCACCCGTGCGGCGCAGGCACCCGGCGCGGTCGGGGCGCTGGCGCGCGCGGTCGTGAGCGGCGCCCTGCGATTGGCGCCGGGCGCGGACGCGGTTGCGGCGCGACGTACGCTCATGACGATCCCCGGTGTCGACGACCGCCTCGCCACCACCATCGTCATGCGCGCGTTGCATTGGCCCGACGCGTTCCCTGCATCGGATCGCGCCAGGGCGGAGTCATGGCGCCCCTGGCGCGCGTACGCGGCATTGCACCTCTGGTCATAGGCGGTCCCAGCCGGCTAGTATCGTGGCCATGCGAAATGCCATGGTCGCTCTTTGCGTCGCCGCCATTCCCGTCACCGTAGCAACGACCGCCGGCGCGCAGTCTCCCGACCTCTCGTCCGCCATGCACTGGCGCCAGATTGGCCCGCCACGGGCCGGTCGCGCTCGGGCGCTCGCCGGGGTACCGAGCCAGCCGAACGTCTTCTATATCGGATTCGACAACGGCGGGGTGTGGCGCTCGACGGATTACGGCTCGACCTGGACTCCGCTCTTCGATCAAGAGCCCACGGGTTCGATCGGCGCGATCGCCGTCGCGCCATCGGATCCGAACGTGATCTACGTCGGCAGCGGCGCCGGAATTATTCGCCCGGATCTCGCCGTGGGCGATGGTATGTACAAGTCCACGGACGCCGGCAAGACATGGACACACCTCGGCCTTCGCGAGAGCCAGATGATCGCGATGATCGACGTCGATCCGCGCGATCCCAACCGGCTGTTCGTGGCCGCGCTCGGTCACCCGTATGGCCCCAATCCCGAGCGTGGGATTTTCCGCTCCACCGATGGCGGCCAGACGTTCGAAAAGGTGTTGTATAAGAACGAATACCAAAGCGGCAACGATGTTCGCATCGACCCCTCGAATCCCAATACCGTCTACGCCGCGCTGTGGCAGCAACAGCAGGCCTATTTCGAGGGCGGGTCGTTCGATACGACGGGTGGCGGAATTTATAAATCGACGGACGGCGGCACGACGTGGCGGCCGCTGACGAATGGCCTGCCGAGTGTCATAGAAGCCAACTTGGGGCTAGCGCCGAGCAATACCAATACGCTGTACACGATGGTCGCTGGCGTCGCGGCTGGCGACACGACGACGAACGGTGGACGTGGAAAAGTTTTGTTCTACAAGTCGACCGACGCCGGCGAACACTGGCAACTCGCCAGTAGCGATCCGAGACCGCTGACACGAATTGGCGGCGGAGACGTCCCGACGATCGCGATCGACGGCAAGAACGAGAACGTGGTGTACAGCGCATCGATCGTGTACTGGCGCACCGAAGACGGCGGCTCGAGCTGGGCGCCGATACGAGGGTCCCCGGGTGGTGATGACTATCAAAAGTCGTGGGTGAACCCGACCAACTCCGATATCATCCTGCTCGTCGCCGACCAGGGTGGCGTGGTCTCGGCCAACCGCGGCGCCTCGTGGAGCAACTGGTACACGCAGCCGACGGCCGCGATGTATCACGTGTCGACCGACATGGCATTCCCGTATCGCGTCTGCGGCGGGCAGCAGGACTCGGGCTCGGGCTGCGTCGACAGCCGCGGGGATGACGGCGAGATCACGTTCCACGATTGGCATCCCGCCGACATTCAAGAATACGGGATAGCGGCGTCAGACCCGCGCGATCCCGATCTCGTCTTCGGCTCCGCGCGAACGAACGTCTCGCTCTACAATCGCCGCACGGGACAAACCACGCTCCTGGGCCCCGATCTCACGGGCTACAAGCGGAACGTGCGCACGATGCCGATCGCGTGGTCGCCGGTCGATCCCTCGATCGTGTTCTACGTCTCGGACGCCGTCTGGCGGTCCGCGGACCACGCGCACACGTGGACGCGCGTGAGCCCCGATCTCGCGCGGCAGACATGGGATCCGCCGGCGAGCGCCGGCCAATACGCCTCGCGCATCAAGCCCGGCCCGCGTGGCGCCATCACCGCCCTGGCCCTCTCCCCACACGACATCAACGTCATCTGGGCGGGCACGGACGACGGCAATATCCAAGTCACGATGAACGGGGGCACGTCGTGGTCGAACGTGACGCCCGCTGCGATCAAGCCATGGACGCGCATCTTCAACATGGACGCGGGTCACTTCGATCGCCTCACCGCGTATGCGGCCGCGAATACGCTGCGCATCGACGATCTGAATCCCCACCTCTGGCGCACCCACGACGGTGGCAAGACGTGGACGGAGATCGATAACGGCATCGCGCCGGGCAACGTGACGAACGCCATACGCGAAGACCCAAGAGTCAAAGGCCTGCTGTACGCGTCGACCGACGCGCAGGTCTGGGTGTCGTACGATGACGGCGATCACTGGGCATCGCTGCGCCTCAATATGCCAGCGATATCGGTTCGAGACATCCAGGTAAAGGATGACAGCACGTGCTTGTGTGCCGACCTGGTCGCGGGAACGCACGGGCGCGGCTACTGGATCCTCGACAACCTGACCCCACTCCGCCAGGCCGCGGCCGCACAGGCCGCGCACGGCGCGTACCTGTTCAAGCCGCACGTCGCGGTGCGTCTGCGCACGGGGACCAACGAGCCCACGCCCTGGCCGCCGGAGCTGCCAGCCGGGGAGAACCCGCCGCCGGGCGCGGTGATCGACTACTGGCTGGGCGCCGATGCCTCCGGACCGATCACGCTCGACGTTCTCGACTCTGCTGGCACAGTCGTCCGGTCATACGCGAGCACGGACTCGCTGGTGACGCCGGACGCCGCGCGGTGCCACGAAAAGCCGTCCTCGACGTATTGCGACCTGCCGTTCTATTGGCCGGCGCCGCCGATGCCGCTCGCTCCCACAGCCGGGATGCACCGTTTCAGCTGGGACCTGCGCTTCGGTCCGCTCACGCCCCAAGACATCCTGTGGGGCGGCAGCCCTGACGGAACCGGGGCCGTTCCGTGGCGTACGTATCCTTTCATCAATGCGCCGTGGGCTCCGCCGGGCCGGTATACGGTGCGGCTCACGGTGAACGGCACGCGCTACACACAACCCCTCGTGGTCAAACTCGATCCTCGCATCAAGACCTCGGCGGCCAGCCTGACACTGCTCGCCAGCCTCTCCCGCGAGATGTACCGGGATGCCGAGACCGCGCACGCGGCCTATCGCGACGCGCGGGCGATGTTGGACCGCGCCGGTACCATGCGGGATGAGATCGAGGCACTGGCACCGCCACCGGATACGAGCACGCAACGGCGGCGCAACACGAACACCGAAGAGGAAGACAACGTCGTCGACAACGACGAGGCCGCGGAGTCCAAGCCGACGCTCGAAAGCACGAGCCGTGCATTGCTCACCGCCGCGATGGACATGCAGCGCGCCGACGTGGCGCCGACCGCCGTCCAGGTCGCGGCGTGCGCCGCTGCCCGGAAGGACTATGTAGGCGTGATGGCGCGATTCGCCGCCGTGCGCGCAAAAGTGCAATCCAACAGCCGCTAAAATGCGTCGAGGAGAAATCCACGTGAAGGTCAAAAGTCTGTGTTTCGTGGTGCTTGCCATCGTGTTGAGTGCCTGTAAGGGCCCGGCCGGCCCGGCGTTGGGAGGCACGTGGCAGGGGTTCGTGTACCTGCACGATGAGTTCGGCGCGCCGCTCGTGACCGACTCGGACATGGTGGTCACGGCCTTGCCGACCTCGACGACCAGTACGACGAGTGACGTGGGCGCCTATAGCTTCACGAGCCTGACGACCGGCGTGTATTCCCTGCAGTACATCATGCCGGCCTTCGGCACGTACTTCCTCGCCAACCAGCAGTTCGTGGGCGGAGGCACCGTTCAGATTCCCGGCATCAACCTGGGCAAGGTGTCCGGCGGCGTGATCACCAATCTCGCGTTCACGCCGAATGCCGCCGGCGACACGATCATCGCCACGGGCAACATCGTCCCGCCCCCACCGGGTATCGCGCGTTACGTGCGCTTTTTCTTCGACCTGCAGCCCACCGTTGTCGGCACCGCCGTCACCAATTGGACGGTGACGCTGCCCGTCAGCGGACTGCCGTATGCCGTGACGGGCGCGTCGTTCTCCATCGTGATCACCGCTCAGGACCTGCGTGCATTACAACACGCATTCTCGACCGGCGTCACCGTGAACGCCATCGGGTACGGCGAGAGTTACTACGAGAACTCCTATCCGGACACCATCACGAACACGGGCAAGCCGATCTTCCCCAACCTCTGCCCGGTGGCGTCGAACGTCGCGACGTTCCCGATGGTCTCGTCTCCGTTCTAGGGCTGGGCGTTCGCGAGTTTCCGCACGGCCGCGGCCATCGCCGTCACGCGCGGCGCGTCGGTCGCGGTCCCCGCGTCCGCGTCGAGCTGCGTCGCGAGTTGTGTGAGGCCGGCGCTTCGCGCCTGCCCCTGAAGCTTCTCGGCCGCGTCCAACGAGCGCGCGATCGCTGACCGACGGGCTGCTGCCAAACCATCATCTCGAGCGAGTTGGTCGAGATAGGCGCGCGGCACGGCGAAGATCGCGGGCCACACGAGCCTTGGCTGGTCTTGGACGTTCAGCCAGGCAAAGCGCACGGACTTCGCGGCGTCGATCTCGTTCTGCGAGATGAACGCGCTCGGCTTGAGCTCGAAGAGATCGAGCCCACGCGTGATCTCCGAACCCACGATCAATCCGTTGTACCAATACACCGACCAGTACCCGGCGAGCACGAGCTTCGTGGTGTCCATCGGCCCACGATCGAAGTACGCGATCTCCTGCGGGTGTGACGGGTCGGTCCAGTCGAAGACCGAGAGACCACCCTGGTACCAGCCCTGAACCATCACGTCGCGCCCAGGAATCGGAATCAACGATCCGTTGTGCGCGACGCAATTCTCATTCGGCGTCTGCGGCGCTGGCATCTTGTAGTAGCTCTTGAACGCCATCTCGCCGGAGCTCGTCAGCGTGTAGATCGCGTCCGCGCCCCACTTCATGCTGTCGCCCGGCCGGCAGCGGGGCTGCACGCCACCGCCCCACTCGTCGGAGAAGAGAATCTTCGTGCCGTCGTTGTTGAACGTCACCGAGTGCCACGCGGCGAAGTTCGTGTCGGTCACCGCGTTGATGCGGCGCGGATGCGCGGGATCGCGAATGTCGAGCAGGATCCCGTACCCGCCACACGCACCACCCGCCAACCCAATGGCCGGATACGCCGTGATGTCGTGGCACTGCGTCGGGCCGGATTTTGGCGGCAGCTTGATCTTGTACTTCGCCAAGAGCGCGGCGAACGCGATCGAATCGGGTTTGGACTCGCTATGGTGATCGGCCGCCGCGAGATCCTGGAACACGCGCGGAGAGCTCACGATGGCCGCCTGCTCGGGATGCGCGACCGGCACCTTGATGACCTCGAGGCGGAACTGCGCGGTGTTCGGATTGTCCGTCACCGTTCCGCCGGTGCAGCCGGGCAGCTCGCTCGCCGAGCGCACGGTCGACGAGCCCGACACGTAGATGTAGACGTTGGTCGAGTCGTTGGGGTCGTTGACGAGCGTGTTCGTGTGCGAGCCACGACAGGTCTGGACAATCGTGATCGGCTTGGGGTGCGCGATGTCGCTGATATCGAAGATCCGGATACCGCGAGCGCGCTCATGGCTGACCGTGTCCTCGACGCCCTGCTCGCCGCAGTCGACCCGACCATTCGTCGCCTCGGCCGAGACAAACAACAAGTTGCCGTAAACGGTCTGGTCGCTCTGCGAACCCGGGCACAGGACCGAGGTAGCCAACGTCAGCTTGCGAGGATTGCTGATATCCCAGACCTGATAGCCGCTGTAGTTGCCCTGGAAGACGTATGATCCCAGGAACGCCAGGTCAGAGTTGACCAGGCGATCAGCGCCCGGGTCGTTCCGGTCGATGAATTGAGCCGAAGGTGGCGTGCTCGAGACCATCTGGAGATTCCAGATCGCCTCCTGGGCATTGAACCAGCCGCCCTTGAGTCCGACACGCGGATCCGGGCTCGGTGCGGCCGCGGTTGATACCTGCTGGTGAGAGGCGCACCCTGCTACCACCAGGGCGAGGGCAACTGGAAAGGCTTTCATCACGGAGCTCCAAGCATTTTGGCCATGCGGTCGATCTCGGCCGTTTGGTCAGCGTTCACATCTGAAGCAAACTTGAAAACCACCTCGTCCTGCGCCGCCCCTTGGGTGTCCATCAACTGCTTGACCATGGTCAGCGCGCCTTCGTGGTGCTGGATCATGTACACGAGAAACAACTTGTCGAAATCGGGTCCTCGCGCGCGGTCGAGCTCCGCCATTTGGTCCGGACTCAGCATGCCGGGCATGAGGCCCATGTCCATGGGCATACTCATGTGGCCGGTCGAGTCGGGTACCATTTCATGGCGATCGCCGAGCCAGCGCTGCATGGAGTGGATCTCGTCGCGCTGTGAGACAGCGATACGCGCACAGAGGACCCGCACGTTGTCGCTCGCGCCATGGCTCGGCGCCCAGCCCGCCATCGTGATCGCCTGCGCGTGATGGCTGATCATGCCCTGCATGAACTGCACATCAGCCGCGGTATAGTGGGGTTTCTGCGCTCCGAGCGCGCTCGCGAGAGCTAAGCAAACGATTTGCGTACGAGCTACTGTCATAGCGTGGAAGACAACGTAGCGATGCTCCAGCCCCAACGATAGGTTTGAACTGTTGAAACACGGCGCTCGCTCCAGCCGTACACCCCCAGGAGTCTTCGACCGCCATGATACTATCTGTTTCCCGTCTCGTCGCGGCAACGGTCCTGTTTGCCGCGACCGCTCAGGCCCAACAAATGGGCCAAGAGGCCGCCATGGCCAGGGCGCAACGCGATAGCGCCCGTTTGCCGTGGACCACGGCCGATGTGCAGTTCATGCAAGGCATGATTCACCACCACGCACAAGCGATCGAGATGTGCAAGTGGGCGCCGACGCACGGCGCGTCGGCCTCGGTGCAGACGTTGTGCGGCCGCGTCATCAACGCCCAAGGGGACGAGATCGCGCTCATGTCCCAGTGGCTGCGCGACCGGCGCCAGGATGTGCCGGCGCCCACCGCGACCACAATGAAGATGATGATGAACGGCAAGGAGATGGACATGCTGATGCCAGGCATGCTCTCCCCCGAACAGATGCAGCAGCTCGACGCGGCGCGCGGGCAGGCGTGGGACAAGCTGTTCCTGCAGGACATGATCCAACACCACAAGGGCGCCGTATCGATGGTGCACGATCTGTTCGAGACCCAAGGCGCGGGTCAAGATGAGACGGTGTTCAAATTCGCGTCGGACGTCAACGTCGATCAAACCACCGAGATCACGCGCATGGAAAAGATGCTCTTCGCTCTCACCATCGAGGGGAATGGTCAGTGACCACTGTTTCATCTAGACTCATATTGGGTGCCGTGAGCGTCATCGCTGTCACAGCGTGTGCGCGCTCGGTGTCGACGAATGCGACCACCGGCGTCAGTCCGAGCAATGCCGCCTCGGCGCCGAACCCTGATCCTCGCGTCGGCCTCAAGGCCGGGCGTTTCGATGCCGCCGAAGCGACGTGGAACATGCGCGTGCTGTCGGAGACGAAGCCGTCGGCGAAGTTCATGGAAGAAACCAATTCTGACCTCGCGTTCAGCGGACCGTACGCGATCCAGGGCAGTTACGCCGGCTACCAGATCTGGGACATCTCGAATCCGAAGAGCGTCTCGCTCAAGTCGTTCTACTATTGTCCGCAATCCCAGAGCGACGTCTCGGTCTACAAGAATCTCTTGATCACCTCCGGTGAGGACCGCGCGGGCCGACTCGATTGCGGCGCGGGCGGCATCAAGGATACGGTGAGCAAGGACCGCCTACTCGGCATCCGGATCTACGACATCACTGACATCGCGAACCCGAAGGCGATCGTCCAGGTGCAAACCTGTCGCGGCTCGCACACGCACACGCTCGTCGTCGATCCGAACGATCACGACAACGTGTACGTGTATGTCTCCGGATCGCAGCCGTCGCGTTCGCCCACCGAGCTCGCCGGGTGCATCTCCTCCGACCCGACCACGGATCCCAACTCCGCACTCTTCCGGATCGAGGTCGTGAAGATCCCGCTCGCGCATCCGGAGCAAGCCGCGGTGGTCAGCAGCGGCCGCATCTTCGACAACCTGTCGAAAGAGCCGCACCATGGGAAAGCGCCCGACGACATCAAAGAGATCGTCGAGGCCAAGGCGAAGGGTCTGTTCATCGTGAACTTCGAGGGCGAGGACTACATTGTCCCCGAGCGCTACTCCAGCCACGCGCTCGACTCGCTGGTGAAGGCGCGCGGCGGCAGTGGTACGCCCACGAAGGCTGACAGCGACAGTTTCCGCGCCCTCCTCGACGCGATGGTCAAGCAAATGGGCGGAAAGGACAACGGGAAGGCCTATGCGACAAGCCGTCAGTGTCACGACATCACGGTCTACCCCGCGATCGGTCTCGCCGGTGGCGCGTGCGAAGGGTACGGTATGCTGCTCGATATCCACGACGTGCAGCACCCCCGTCGCCTCGATGCGGCTTCGGACTCGAACTTCTCCTACTGGCACTCAGCCACGTTCAACAACGACGGCACCAAGCTGCTCTTCTCCGATGAGTGGGGCGGTGGCGGCGCGCCCAAGTGCCGCGTGACCGACCCGAAAGACTGGGGCGCGGACGCGATCTACACGATCGACAACGGCAAGCTGCACTTCCAGAGTTACTACAAGCTGCCGGCACCGCAGACGAAGAATGAGAACTGTGTCGCACACAACGGCTCGCTCATTCCTATCCCGGGCCGCGATGTTATGGTGCAGGCTTGGTACCAGGGTGGCATCTCGGTCTTCGACTGGACCGATGCGGCGCACCCGAAGGAGATCGCGTTCTTCGACCGCGGCCCGGTGGACTCGACGCGGATGGTCCTGAGTGGCCAGTGGTCGACCTACTGGTATAACGGCGTCATCGTCGGCTCCGAGATCTCGCGTGGTCTCGATGTGTTGGAGCTCACGCCCAATCCGCTCTTGACGCAGAACGAGATCGACGCGGCCAAGACGGTGCATTACGACCAGCTCAACGTCCAGGGTCAGCCGAAGATGGTGTGGCCCCCGTCGTTCGCGCTCGCTCGGGCATATCTCGATCAGCTCCAGCGGAGCGGAGGCCTGAGCGCCGACCGGCTCGCGGCAGCGCGTTCGGCGTTGGCGTCGGCCGAGAAGGCATCGGGTGCGGCGCGGCGTGATGCGTTGACCGGACTGGCGACGTCACTCGATAACGACACCTCTAGCTCCAACGATGCGAACAAAGTGAGAAAGCTGCAGAACGCCGTTCGCGACCTCGCCTCGGCGACAGTCGCGTAGCGGTTCCACCCACTGAGGAAATGCCAGTGAACAGTGTTCCGTCAAAACTCTTAGCAGGCGCCACCGCGCTCATTGCCGTAACGGCGTGCGCGCGCTCGGTGTCGACCAACGCGACCACCGGCGTCAGTCCGAGCAATGCCGCCTCGGCGCCGAACCCCGATCCTCGCGTCGGCCTCAAGGCCGGCCAGTTCGACGCCGCCGAGGCCACGTGGAACATGCGCGTGCTCTCCGAGACGAAGCCATCGGCGAAGTTCATGGACAAGACGAACTCGGACCTCGCGTTCAGCGGGCCGTACGCGATCCAAGGGAGCTACGCCGGCTACCAGATCTGGGATATCTCGAATCCCAAGAGCGTCTCGCTCAAGTCGTTCTACTACTGTCCGCAATCCCAGAGCGACGTCTCGGTCTACAAGAACCTGCTGATCACGTCGGGCGAGGGCACCGCCGGCCGAATGGACTGCGGCGAAAACGGCATCAAGGATACGGTCAGCAAAGATCGCCTGCTCGGTATCCGCATCTACGACATCAGCGACATCGCGAACCCGAAAGCGATCGTCAACGTCCAGACGTGCCGCGGCTCGCACACGCATACGCTCGTGGTCGATCCGAATGACCACGACAACGTCTACGTATACATCTCCGGCTCCTCCGGGCTCCGGTCGCCTACCGAGCTCGCCGGCTGTGTCTCCACGAATCCGACTACGGACCCGAACTCGGCCCTCTTCCGCATCGAGGTCATCAAGATCCCGCTCGCGCATCCGGAGCAAGCCGCCGTCGTGAGCAGCGGTCGCATCTTCGACAACCTGGCGAAAGAGCCGCACCACGGTCAAGCGTCGGCTGATGTCCAGGCGGTCGCCGAGGCGCGTGCCCAGGGCAAGTTCACGGTGAACTTCCTTGGCGATGACTTCATCCTTCCCGACCGGTTCTCGAAGTACTTGCTCGACTCGCTCGTGAAATCCCGCGGCGGCTCCGGCGAGGCGACAAAGGCTGACAGCGATCAGCTGCGGCGCGATCTGCCCGAGATGGCGCGGAAGATGATGGGCGAGGAGCCGAACTCCACGACCTACTCGACGCACCGGCAGTGCCACGACATCACGGTCTACCCGGCGATCGGTCTCGCTGGTGGCGCGTGCGAAGGGTACGGGATGCTGCTCGATATCCACGATGTGCAGCACCCCCGTCGCCTTGACGCCGTCTCGGACTCGAACTTCGCATACTGGCACTCGGCGACGTTCAACAACGACGGCACCAAGCTGCTCTTCTCCGACGAGTGGGGCGGTGGTGGCGCGCCCAAGTGCCGCGCGACCGATCCCAGGGACTGGGGCGCCGACGCGATCTACACGATCGATAACGGCAAGCTCCACTTCCAGAGTTACTACAAGCTGCCGGCGCCGCAGACCAAGTACGAGAACTGCGTCGCGCACAACGGATCGCTCATCCCGATCCCAGGCAGAGACGTCATGGCGCAGGCGTGGTACCAGGGCGGCATCTCGGTCTTTGACTGGACCGATGCGGCGCACCCGAAGGAGATCGCGTTCTTCGACCGCGGACCGGTGGACTCGACGCGCATGGGCAACGGCGGCGAGTGGTCGGCCTACTGGTACAACGGCGTGATCGTCGGTTCCGAGATCTCGCGTGGTCTCGACGTGTTGGAGCTGACGCCCAATCCGCTCCTGACGCAGAACGAGATCGATGCAGCCAAGACGGTCAAGTGGGCCGAGCTCAACGTCCAAGGTCAGCCGAAGATGGTGTGGCCCCCGTCGTTCGCGCTCGCTCGGGCGTATCTCGATCAGCTCCAGCGCAGCGGAGGCTTGAGCGCCGACCGGCTCGCGGCAGCGCGTGGGGCGTTGGCGTCGGCCGAGAAGGTATCCGGTGCCGCACGGCGTGATGCGTTGACCGGACTGGCGACGTCACTCGATAACGACGCCTCCAGCTCCAGCGATGGGAACAAGGTGAGAAAGCTGCAGAACGCCGTTCGCGACCTCGCTACCGCGACGGTCGCGCAGGCTGGGCCGGGCTATTACGTGAGCGGCGAGCCCAATGCGCTCTACGTGATCGACGGCAAGATCGTCATGTCCGACTCACCGGCCAAGCAAGAGGTGAAGCCGGAATCCAGTATGCAGCCGATGCTCTACATCGACGGGAAGCCGTTTCCAGTCGAGCGGCCCTGATTTACACGGCCGGATGCGCCCGCGCGATAATCGCGGGCGCATCCGCGCCAAGGGTCTCCCCCGACAGCCGGGTCGCGCAGAACGCGTCAGCGACCACCGCGGGCGCGAATCGCACGAGCAACGCAGCCTGCAACGCCAACACGATCATCTCGGCCAGCCGCCGCGCCTGTGCCTCGTCGGCCGATGTCAGCATCGCGTCTAGTCGACTCACATACGCGTCGAGCCGGGCATCAGCACCGCGAGCTCGAGCGAGCTCGGTCCGTATTGCATCCGCTGACTCTGGCGTGCGTTCCAAGGCACGCAGGACATCGAGACACATGATGTTGCCCGAGCCTTCCCAGATCGAATTGACCGGCGCCTCTCGATAGAGTCGCGGCATGGGGCTCTCTTCGACGTACCCGTTGCCGCCGAGCACCTCCATCGCTTCGCCGGTGACATGGATCGCGCGCCTGCAGATCCAGTATTTCGCCGCCGGTGTGAGTACCCGCCGCAGCGCGATCTCGTCATCGTCGAACGCGCGCGCCAATCGCATGGACAGTACCGTCGCCGCCTCGGACTCGAGCGCGAGATCGGCCAGCACCGTCGTCATGAGGGGCTGATCGACGAGTCGCTTGCCGAATGCCACGCGGTGCGTCGCGTGGTGGATTGCCTGGGTCACGGCCTGTCGCATAAGGGCCGAGCTGCCGAGCGCGCAGTCGAGCCGCGTGTAGGTGGCCATCTCGATGATCACGGGGATCCCGCGACCTTCCTCGCCGACGAGCCACGCCGTAGCGCCCTCGAACTCGGCTTCGCTCGATGCGTTGGACCGGTTGCCGAGCTTGTCCTTGAGCCGCTGCAAGCGTATCCCATTCACGCGACCATCGGGTGTCCATCGGGGCAGGAAGAAGCACGAGAGTCCACCAGGCGCCTGCGCCAAAACAAGAAAAGCATCGCACATGGGCGCCGACATGAACCACTTGTGGCCTGTCAGCCGATACTCGTCGCCATCGCGTTCGGCTCGCGTCGTCGTCGCGCGGACGTCAGAGCCGCCCTGCTTCTCGGTCATGCCCATGCCGACGAGCGCTCCAGTCTTGCGCGTCACGGGCTGAAAGCTGCGGTCGTACCGCCGCGATAAGAGGAGTGGTAACCACGCATCTTGGCTCCGAAGCGCGGGGACAGCGCCGTACGTCATAGTGAGCGGGCATTGCACGCCGGCCTCGATCTGCGAGAGCATCACAACGCCGGCCGCACGGGCAACGTGAGCGCCGGGCTTTGGCTCGCTCCACGGCCCGGTGTGAATGCCTTCGGCG
>DATHNL010000063.1:0-7357 GCA_035486035.1 Gemmatimonadaceae bacterium | reverse complement strand
GTTTCGACGAAGCCAACGCGCGCGTGCGATCCGAGATCGGTCGCACCTACCCACTGTACATCGGCGACGTGGCGATCCAGCCCGACCGTCCGCCATTCGCCGACACGTCGCCCATCGACACGCGTATCGTGCTCGGCGCGTTCGCGTCAGCGACGCGTGAGCACGTCGACGCTGCCGTCACGACTTCGCGGCGTGCGCAACGGGATTGGGCGCGATTGCCGTGGCAAGAGCGGGTCGCGGTCATGCACCGCGCCGCGGAGCTCATCCGAGAGCGAAAATTCGCGCTCGCCGCCACGATGGCGATCGAGGTCGGCAAGAGTCGCTTCGAGTCGATGGGCGATGCAGAAGAGTCAGCCGATCTCATCGACTACTACTGTGGCCAGGTCGAAGATGCCGATGGGTTCGTGCGCCGCATGGCGAGCCTGACGCCGATCGAGCGCAACACCGACATGCTGCGCCCCTATGGAGTGTTCGCCTGTATCGCGCCCTTCAATTTCCCGCTCGCGCTCTCGGCCGGCATGTCCGGCGCGGCACTCGTCGCCGGCAACGCGGTCGTGTACAAGCCGGCCGAGGACACGCCCTGGACGGGATTGCGCTTGTACGAGGTCTATCGCGACGCAGGCGTGCCCGCGGGGGTGTTCAACTACCTCACGGGTCACCGCGACGACATCGGTGACGCGCTGTGGCAGCATCCCTGGATCGATGGCGTCGTATTCACGGGATCGAAGGCCGTGGGCCTCCGTATCCATGCCGGCCTGTCGCAGCGCTGGATCAAGCCCGCGCTCTTGGAGCTCGGCGGAAAGAACGCCACCATCGTCACCGCCTCGGCGGACATCGACGCCGCCGCCGAAGGGACGGTCCGCTCGGCGTTCGGCCTCTCGGGTCAGAAGTGTAGTGCCACCTCTCGCGTGTACGTCGACCGATCGGTCGCCGACGTGTATCTCGACGCGGTCCTGACGAAGACCGCGGCGCTTCGTGTTGGCGATCCGACCGAGCGCGATGTGTTCGTCGGTCCGGTGATCAACGAGCGCGCCGTCGCACGGTTCGAGCGAGCAGTGGCGCAAGCGGCCCGTGAAGGGACGATCCTCGCTGGCGGCGGGCGCCTGCGCGACGGTGTATTTTCACACGGGCATTTCGTGGCGCCAACGGTCGCTCGACTGCCGGTCGAGAGCACGCTCTTTCTCGAAGAGTTGTTCGTGCCGTTCCTCGCGGTTGGCGTCGTCTCGGGACTCGCCGAAGCCATCGCGGAAACGAACAAGGCCGAGTACGGCCTGACCGCGGGCATCTTTTCGCGCTCGGCGTCCGAGGTCGAACGCTTCTTCGACGAGGTCGAAGCGGGTGTATGCTACGCCAACAAGCGCACGGGTGCGACGACGGGCGCGTGGCCTGGTGCTCAGCCGTTCTGTGGTTGGAAGGGCTCTGGATCCACTGGCAAAGGCGGGTGTGGCCCATACTACGTCGCGCAATTCATGCGAGAGCAAAGCCGAACAGTCATAGCCGAGACGAATGAATGAAGCGCGATTACCCCCACATCGTTGTGGCACCGCCGGGTCCCAAGGCGCGCGACATTGTCGCTCGCGATAGCGCTTGGGCCTCCACGTCATACATCAAAGAGTATCCGCTGGCGATTGCGGGCGGCCGTGGCGTGATGGTCGAAGATGTCGACGGCAACAAGTATCTCGACCTGATGGCCGGCATTGCCGTCGCGTCGACAGGCTATGGCCACCCTGAGGTTATTTCGGCAATCAAGACCGCGGCCGAGAAGTTTTTGCATATCTGTGGGAGCGACTTCTACTACGAGGGCATGGCCGCCGTGTGTGAACGGCTGGCCAAGATCGCGCCCGGCACGAGCAAGAAGCGTGTCTTCCTCACCAATTCAGGAACAGAGGCCGTCGAGGGCGCGATCAAGCTCGCGCGCCATTCGACACGCCGCACGGGCTTGATCTCGTTCAAGGGCGCGTTCCACGGTCGCACCTACGGCGCGATGTCCTTGACGTCGAGCAAGGCGAAACAGCACGCGGGATTCACACCGCTGCTCCCAGAGGTGTACCACCTCCCGTTCGGATATTGCTATCGGTGTGATTTCAGCAAGACGTTTCCGTCGTGCGAGCTGTTTTGTGTGTCGTCGATTGAAAGCGACCTGTTCCACCGCGATCTCGACCCGCACGATGTCGCGGCGATCTTCGTCGAGCCGGTGCAGGGCGAGGGCGGATATGTCGTCCCGCCCCCGGGGTATCTCAAGGCACTGCGCGATCTCTGCGATAAGCACGGCATACTGCTCGTGTTCGACGAGATCCAATCGGGGATCGGCCGCACGGGCAAGATGTTCGCGGCCGAGCACGCAGGGGTCGAGCCGGACATTTTGCTGACGGCCAAGGGGTTGGCGTCGGGCATGCCCCTCGGCGCCATTGTCGCGAAAGAGTCGATCATGCGCTGGGGCACGGGGTCGCATGGGTCGACGTTCGGCGGCAACCCGGTGTGCTGCGCGGCCGCGCTGGCCACGCTCGACGTCGTCGAGCGTGAGCTTGTCGCCAACGCCGCCACTATGGGCGAGCGGCTCTTGGCCGGCGTGCGGGACCTCGCCACGCGGCACGAGGTGATCGGCGATGTCCGCGGGCTCGGGCTCATGATCGGTGTCGAGTTCGTGAAAGACCGGAAAACCCGGGAACCACATCCGCACGCGGTCCGCGACCTCGTGAACGACGCGTTCACCCGTGGCTTGCTGTTGCTCGGCTGCGGCAAGAGCACGTTGCGGCTCGCTCCGCCGTTGGTGATCGATGCGCAGGACATCGACACCGGTCTCGCGATGATCGACGAGTGTCTGGCCAGTCGAAAGTAATTTCCATGCACGACGCCATTGGCGCGTTCGTGCATGATGGAGACACCGTCGTCATCGAGGGATTCACGCACCTCATCTGCTTTGCGGCGGGCCACGAAATTATCCGTCAAGGTCGCCGTGATCTGACGCTCTGCCGCCTGACGCCCGATCTCATCTACGACCAGATGATCGCTGCGGGGTGCGCGAAAAAACTGGTCTTCTCGTGGGCCGGGAACCCAGGCGCGGGATCGCTGTTCGCGTTTCGCCGGGCGGTAGAGGGCAAACATCCCTCGATCGCAATCGAAGAATATTCCCACTTCGGCATGGTCGCGCGTTTCTCGGCGGGCGCGGCGCGCCTCCCGTTCTGGCCCCTACGGGATTACGCCGGGACAGATCTCCCGAGCGTTAACTCACAAATCCGCTCGGTGACCTGCCCGTACACCGGCGAGACGCTTGCGACAGTCCCGGCGCTCAACCCGGATGTGACCATCGTGCACGCGCAGCGTGCCGATGCCCAGGGCAACGCGCAGATCTGGGGACTCGTCGGCGTCCAAAAAGAAGCCGCGTTCGCCTCACGCCACGTGATCGTGGTCGTCGAAGAGCTCGTCGACGAGTCTGTGGTGCGGGCTGATCCTAACAGAACTGTGGTGCCGGGGATGATCGTCGACGCCGTCGTCGTCGAGCCTTGGGGCGCGCACCCGTCGTACGCCCAGGGCTACTACGACCGCGACAACGCGTTCTACGTCAACTGGGAGACGATCTCCCGGGACGCCGCGCGGCTGGCGCGCTACCTCGACGAGTTCGTCTACGGCGTGCGCGACCGCGCGTCGTACTTGGCCGCGCACCCGGGTCTCCAGGACCGCCTGCGCGCGACGTCGCGGATCGCGCCCGGCGTGAACTATGGGTTCTGAGTACACGCCGAGCGAGATCATGGCGGTGACGGCCGCTCGCGCGCTCGCCAACGGCGAGGTCGTGTTCGTCGGCATTGGCTTGCCGAACCTGGCCTGCAATCTCGCGCGCGCCACGCACGCGCCAGATCTCGTGCTCATCTACGAATCGGGCGCGGTCGGCGCGGTGCCCGAGCGTTTGCCCGTCTCCATCGGCGACCCGGCGCTCGTCACCGGCTGCCTGATGGTCGCGAGCATGGCCGACGTCTTTCAGTACATGCTGCAGAACGGCCGCATCGGGGTTGGCTTCCTCGGTGCCGCGCAGATTGACCGATGGGGGAACATCAACACAACGGTCATTGGCGACTACGCAACGCCTGCGGTGCGACTCCCAGGCTCCGGCGGTGCGGCCGAGATCGCGGCGCACGCTCGTCGCACGATCGTCATCGCCAAGCTCGGCCCGCGCACGTTTCCCGCAGCAGTCGACTTCATCACGAGTCCTGGTCAACGCTATCATGGCACTCGCCGCTCGGCGCCATCGTTACCAGGCGCCGGGCCGGTTATCGTGATCACTGACATGGGCATCCTTGAAACCGACCCCGAGTCTGGTGAATTGGAATTGGCCGCCCTGTACCCAGGCGTGACTGCCGAGGCGTTTTCTCGCGGTGTCGGGTGGCCGTTACGGGTACGCGCGTCGCTTCGCGACGTCGCGCCGCCGTCGCCGCATGAAATCGACTTGTTACGTCGTAAACTCGACCCTCATAATTTGTTCCTCAAGTGACGACCACCGACGTTACGGCGAGCGGCGAGCGAAGCGAAGCCGCTCCTGTGCTCCGTCGCACGATGTCGTTGCGCGACCTCGTGCTGTTCAACCTCGTAGCAGTGCTGAGCCTCCGCTGGCTCAACACCTCGGCGAAGTCGGGCCCGTCGTCACTCGTGCTATGGGGCTTGGCAGCCGTGCTTTTCTTCATTCCCCAAGGCCTCGCGGTAGCCGAGCTCTCGGCGCGCTATCCGAAAGAGGGCGGGATCTACTTCTGGACCCGCCGCCGCTTCGGCGAAGGCCACGGATTCTTCTGCGGCTGGTGCTACTGGGTCGTCAACATCCTGTACTACCCCAACCTGCTGACGGCCGCCGCCGTGATCGCGCTGTACGTCGTCGGCAAGGGCGACTCGGGCCTCGCGAGCAGTTGGTACTACGTGATGCCCGCCTGCACCCTCATGCTGTGGTTCGCGACCGCGCTCAACATCGTCGGACTCGGTACCGGCAAGTGGCTGCAGAACATAGGCGGCATCGGCGCCTTTCTCGCCGGCGCGATCCTGCTCACAGTGGGGATCCACGCGGTCTTCACGCATCCGAGCGCCAACCCGATCACGCTCCATTCGATCGTGCCCAACTTCGGCTCACTGTCCGAAGTCAACCTCTGGGCATCGATCGCCTTCGCTTTCTCGGGCCTCGAGCTCGCGGCGTCGCTCGGCGACGAGATCCACGAGCCCGCGCGCGCACTCCCGCGTGCGATCTATCTCTCGGCGCCCGTGATCGCCGGCCTGTACATCCTCGGCACCGTCTGCGTGCTGTGGGTCGTGCCGCTCAATTCCATCAGCATCACGTCGGGCTTCTTGCAAGCCATCGAGAGCGCGGCCGGCCAGTACTGGTGGCTCGCGCCGCTGGCCGCCGCCGTCTTTACGATCGGCAACATCGGTGGCGCCGGCGCGTGGCTCGCCGGCCCGGCACGCGTGGCGTTCGTCATCGGGCTCGACAAGTATTTCCCGCCGGCATTCGGGCGCATTCACCCGCGGTGGGGCACGCCCTACGTCGCGATCCTCGTGCAAGCGATCGCCGCCACCATCGTGCTGCCACTCGTGACCTTGGGCAAGGGATCATCGGTCGAGCAGGTCTATCAAATCGTGCTGGATATGAACGTGCTGATCTACTTCATCCCTTTCATCTACCTGTTCTGCTGCCTGCTCTTCGAGGGCGACACACCCGGCCCAACCGTCATCCCCGGCGGTCGCATCGGCCGCTACATCGCCGGCTCGGCGGGACTCTTCGTGACTATCTTCGCGATCATCGTCGCCGCGATCCCACCCTCCGACCAGAGCCCCCTCTGGTTCGAGGCCAAAGTCCTCGGCGGCGTGGGACTCTTCTACTTCGTCGGCTGGCTCTTCTATCGACGCGGCAGGCACTCATGATCACAAAACACGCGACCGCCGCGCTGACTCTCTTCGCGTGCGTAGCCGGGGCGCAGCGGCAGCCGGTGCTGAACCAGATCAAGCTGCCGCACGCCTATTACTATCGCGAGATGTACCTGCCGCAGGTCACGAGCGGCCCGAGCGCGGTCACGTGGTCGCCGGATGGCCAGAGTGTGATCTACTCGATGCAGGGCTCGCTGTGGCGGCAGAAGCTGGGCACAACGGATGCCGAGCAGCTGACAGCGGGTCCGGGATATGACTACCAACCGGACTGGTCGCCGGATGGCCGCACGGTGGTCTACACCTCGTATCGGGGCGACGCAGAAGAGCTCCAGGTCTTGGACCTCGCGTCTGGAGAGGCAAAAGCCCTGACCTCGAACGGCGCCGTGAACGTCGAGCCCCGCTGGTCGCCGGATGGCAAGCAGATCGCCTTCGTCTCAACGCAATACCAGGGACGCTTTCACATTTTCGTCTGGACACGAGACAGCGTCCACCGCATCACGGAAGATCACGACAGCGGACTGCCCCGCTACTACTACAGCGTCTACGACCACTATCTCTCGCCCGCGTGGTCGCCCGATGGAAAGGAGATGCTGTGGATCTCGAACCGCGGCCATATCTACGGCACCGGCGGAATCTGGCGAGGTGGCCGCGAAATTCACTCTGAAGAGACGGCATGGAAGACGCGACCCGATTGGTCGCGCGACGGCCGCATCGTCTACAGCTCTTACCTGGGCGGTCAGCGGAACCAGTTGTGGCTGATGCCAGCCGATGGCTCCAATCCGTTCCAACTCACCTACGGCGACTTCGACGCCACCGCTCCGCGCTGGTCGCCGGATGCCCGCCGGATCGCATTCATCGCCAACGAGGGCGGCCCGCTGTCGCTTCGGATCGTCGACGTGCCGAACGGTGCGACCACGATCCTCGTCGCGGCGCACCGCCACTATAAGAATCCGGTCGGCACCGTCCGCGTCGCGGTGCGCGATGCCACCGGGCAACATCGGATGACGGCCCGCGTCTCTGTCATCGGCAGCGGCGACCGCTCATACGCGAGCGATGACGCGTGGCGCTACGCGGACGATGCGTTCGACCGTCATCGACGGAAACTCGAGATCGGCTACTTCGACACGCCCGGCGAATCCAACGTGACCGTGCCAGCCGAGAGCGTGACGGTCACGGTGAGCCGCGGCCTCGAGTATCGGCCCATCACGCGCCGCGTACTGGTACGCGCAAACGATACGACGCACGTGACCGTCGGCCTTCCGCGCCTCGCGAACCTGCCGCCACTCGGCTGGTACAGCGGCGATCTCCACGTGCACATGAACTACGGCGGCACGTATCGCAACACCCCGTCGCATCTCGCTGACCAAGCGCGCGCCGAGGATGTGCACGTGATCGAGAGCTTGATCGTGAACAAGGAAGGACGGATCCCAGACGTCAGCTATTTCGTGCCGGGCGGCAA
>DATHNL010000062.1:0-9869 GCA_035486035.1 Gemmatimonadaceae bacterium | reverse complement strand
ATCGGGGTCGACTACGCGCTGCTGACGGTCAGCCGCTTCCGGGAATCGCTCGCCGCTGGACGAAATGCCGAGGACGCCGCGGTTGAAGCGGTGCAGCGCGCGGGGCATACGATTCTCATCTCGGCAATGGCCGTCGCCATCGGATTCGTGGCGCTGATTGTCATTCCCATCGGTGACCTGCGCTCGATCGGCATCGGTGGCCTGCTGACCGTTGCTTTCTCAGCGCTCTTAGCGACCACGTTATTGCCGGGACTCCTCGCTTGGCTCGGGCCCTTGGTCAACCGGTGGAGTCTGTGGCATGTGCGCCGAGCGGGAAATGAGAATGGTTGGCGGCGATGGGGTGCGTGGGTCGCCGCGCATCCGGTGCGAGTGCTTGTGTTGTGCGGTGTCCCGCTGGCGATTCTCGTGGGGCAAGCGCGGCGACTCAACGATCAGTTGCCGACAGGCGAGGATTGGTTGCCGCAATCGATGGAGTCAGCGCGCGCCGTGCGGGCGATGCGTGGCATGGGGAAGATGGGGATCGTCGAGGACACGCACATTCTCCTCGAGCTTCCGCCCGGCCAGGGGCCGTTGACTGACGCCGGCTGGCAAGCGTGGCGACGACTCACGCTGACAGTCCAGCAGCGGCCTGAGGTCGCGCGCGTGCGGTCGCTCCCGACGATTCTGCACGCCGAGCATCCCAGCACCACCGTCCTGGGCCTCGTCTCGGTCGATCTCATCCACTCGTTCGTGAGTCGCGACCACAAAGCGGCGGTGATCGAGGTGGTCCCGAAAGAAAGCGCGACGCCCGCGCAGCTCACGGACTTCATTCACGATCTGCGCGCGACCGATCCGGTGCAGCTCACTGGTCTCAAAGGCGCGACGATTCGGATCGGTGGATTGCCGGCGCAGAACACCGACTATCAGGACGCGATCGCGGGACACGCGATGTGGGTTGTCGGGCTCGTCGTTGGCGGGACGTTCTTCGCGCTCCTGATCGGGTTCCGGTCCGTGTTGATCCCGATCAAGGCCATCGTGTTGAACCTCGTTTCGGTCGGTGCGGCGTTCGGTGCGACGGTGCTGGTGTTTCAAGACGGCCACCTCGCCTGGCTCGTCGGCCTGGCGGCGCCGGTCGATGCGCTATTTCCGGCCGTCCCCGTCATCGTATTCTGCCTCGTGTTCGGACTGAGCATGGATTACGAGGTGTTCTTGGTGGCGCGAGTCTCCGAAGCGAACAAGTCGGGCGCCAATGTTGACGATGCCCTCGCGGAGGGTGTCGCACGCACGGGCGGAGTGATTACGAGCGCGGCCGCCGTGATGATCGTCGTGTTCGCGTCGTTCACCCTCGGCGACTTCCTGCTCATCAAAGTCCTCGGATTCGCCTTAGCCGTCGCGGTACTGATCGACGCCACGGTCGTCCGCCTCGGCATTGGGCCAGCGGTGCTACGGCTCGCCGGCAAATGGAACTGGTGGCCCGGCGAGCGTGGCCAGCGCGGCCAGTTACCGAGCGTAGTGGTCAGCGCCGAGGAAGTGTAGCGAGACGTACGGCTCGTTCCCCACGACCCAGCTGTCGTGCGGCACCGGCGGGATGTAGAACACCTCCCCAACACGCATTTCAAACACGCGTCCGTCTTCGAGTGCGGCCGTAGCGGTTCCTGACAGCACCATCCCGACGTGCTCGACCGAGCACCGCTTCGCGCCGACGCCGGGTCCCACGTGCTCGGACCAGCGCCAACCAGGCTCGTACGTCGCCCGCCCGATCGTCATGCCGCCGAGTCGCACAATCTCGAATCGGCCCTTCACCATTTCGCGCACTTCGTCGGGTGTCTCGAAGCGCTTGAGGATGACGTCTGTCGGAACCAGAGGAGTAGTCATTGGATTGTATACACGAATGTCCCCGATCGAGAATAGCACACGGACGGGCGTGGCGCTCTGGCGTAGGCGTCGGTTGGAGCCGATCGTGTTTCGCGCGCCCGTGTGGCCCGAGCTTCGTTACACGCTCGTCGTCGTCGATGGCCCGGAGTGTCCACAGAAGGCCGTGCTTGGCCCGACGCTCCACGCCGAAGGCGACGTCTATCTCTTCGCGCCAGGAATCCCGTTCGACGCGCACACGTTCGGGACGTCGACCTATTGGGTGGCTTCGTTTGCGCGACATGCGATCGCGCTGTGCCTCGAGGCGCGTCCGCGCGGTCTGCCGTCGCAGCTGCTCGCTCGTGTTGGCACGGTGTTGCGCTTCCACGCTGACGAGGGCCAAATCTCGCGTCTCGTGGCCGAGCTCGATCTGATGCAAGGGGAGCTGGAACGTCACGCCGAGGCCGAGCACTCGGCGCTGCCGTCGCTCATCAATTTGGTGCTGACGGATGTTGCGCGGCTGCGTCCAGTGCCGAATGATCTCGCGCTCTGCAATTCGTGCGAGTCAAATGCTGCGACGCAGCTCGTGCGCGATGTCTTTCAGGTGATAGAGACGCGCTATCGGTCGCCGATAGGACTCGCCGATGTGGCGAAGGCCGTCGACCGCTCACCGGCGTATCTCACACATGCCGTGCGCGAAGAGACCGGACGGACGGTTCTGCAATGGATCATCGAGCGGCGCATGCGTGAGGCCGAGCGATTGCTGATCGATACGGATCAGCCGTTGCACGCGATTGCTTCGGCCGTTGGTTATGACAATGTCTCATATTTCATACGCCAGTTCGCGAAACGTCACGGGACGCCGCCCGGTGGCTGGCGTGAGACGCAGGTAGCATAAGAAAGGATCATTCGGCCGCAAGTTTCTGCATTTTCCTGACCGCCCGGTCAGATGACATTGCGGTGTGAACATCGCACGCATTGTCGCCGTACTCTCGGTGTCTTCCCTGCCAGCGTACTCGCAGGTCGACACCACTATCTCGTTGGCGGATGCGCTGGCGCACGCCGCGAGTGCGAGCCCGGATGTCGCGCGGGGCAAGGCGAACGTGTGGGAAGCGCGCTCCCAGCAGCGCTTGGCCGTCGGCGCGTTTCTGCCACAGATCGCCTATCAAGCCAATTTCTCGAACGCGGATCTCGCGTCTCCAGAACCCCCGCTATCTCTCGCCCTACCAGGCCCGACATACGGCACCGGTGTCTTGGCCTCGCTGGATCTCTTCACTGCTGGCCGACGCGGAGCGCAGCGACGCGCGGCTGATGCCGAGCGCACAGCGGCCGATGCATCGCTGGTCGATCGCACATACGGCGCGAGGCTCACTGTTGAGATCGCGTTTCTCGATGTACTGCGGGCCGAGGATCTGATAAAAGTGTCCGAGGCGCGGCTCGCGAGAGATCAAGAAGCGTTGAGCGTGGCGCAGCATCGTCTGGAAGCCGGGACGTCGTTCAGGTCTGACGTGCTCCGCGCCGGAGTCGAGCTCTCGTCGGCAAAGGAAGCGTTACTCGCCGCGCAGGCACAGTACACAAGCGCCGCATTCGAGCTCGGCCGCGTGACCGGACTCGGCCGCGCGGTTGGCGCCAATGAAGCCGACTCGACAATTGTTCGCCCACTCCCGGTATCCGATCGCGAGATGGTCGAGCTGATCGTCGCGGGTGGACCCACCGTGCGCGCGGCTGACGCGAGCGCGGACGCGGCAACTGCGTCGGTGCGCGCGGCCAAATCGCAGTATTTTCCGACGATCAACGCCAGCGGCGGCTACTCCGTGTACAGTCAGCCCGCGACGCGTGGGCCGCTCATTGATGGCGGCCAAGCGTGGCAATTTCGCGTAGGGGTCGTCTATCCGATCTTCGACGGATTTCAGCGCGAGGATGGGGTGTCGAGAGCGGATGCAGAGGCGGACGCCGCGAGTGCCACGAGGGCGGACACGAAGAGAGAAGCGCGGGCCGCGGCCGAGCGTGGGCTCGCCAATCTGAATGTGGCTGGAGAGCGGATACGGCTCGCCGAGGAAGCCGTGGTGCAAGCGACAGAAGATCTGCGCGTGCAAGACGCGCGGTACCAAGCCGGCGCGTCGACGATTCTCGACCGCCTGACCTCCGAGGCGACACTCGTCGCCACCGAGCAGGACGCGGTCACGGCGCGCTACGACTACGGCATTGCCCGAGCACAGCTCGAAGCGCTCGCCGGCAGGAGTCTCTGACCCATGTGGCTCGTCCAACTCGGCCTCAAACGGCCGTACACGTTCGTCGTCGGCGCGATGCTGATCCTGATCTTCGGGATCGTATCCGTTCGCAAGATGGCGACCGACATCTTCCCGAATATCGACATCCCCGTCGTCACCGTGATCT
Source organism: Gemmatimonadaceae bacterium (assembly GCA_035486035.1). Classification (GTDB taxonomy): domain Bacteria; phylum Gemmatimonadota; class Gemmatimonadetes; order Gemmatimonadales; family Gemmatimonadaceae; genus DASRDS01. The sequence continues at coordinate 5,642 of DATHNL010000062.1, read as the reverse complement.
GGACGTACGCCGGGATGTCGCCGGAAGACATGGAGAGCCGCATCATCACCCCGCACGAGCGCGGGATGACGACGACCGTCGACAACATCGAGCACATGGAATCCCAGTCCATGACTGGGTACGCCGTGGAGAAGGTGTTCTTCCACGAGGGCACGAACATCAGCGGCGCGATCGCGCAGATCACGGCGATCTCGCAGACGATTCTGCGAATAGCGCCGGTGGGGACGCAACCGCCGTTTATCGTGCGCTTCAACGCGTCGAACGTGCCGGTGCTCCAGCTAGGGCTCTCCAGCCAGTCGCTGTCCGAGCAGGAGATCTACGACGACGCGTACAACTTCATGCGGACCCAGCTCGCAACCGTCCAGGGGGCGCAGTTGCCGCTGCCATACGGCGGCAAGGTCCGGCAGATCATGGTCGACATCGACCCCCAGAAGATGTACGCCAACGGGGTGTCGCCGAACGATGTCTCGAATGCCGTCAACGCCGAGAACTTGGTGCTGCCCGCGGGAACGGCGAAGATGGGAACGCGCGAGTACCAGGTGCACTTGAACTCGAACCCGGACGTCCTGCAGCAGCTCAATGACCTGCCGATCAAGCAGGTCAATGGCGCGACGATCTATGTGCGGGACGTGGCGCAGGTTCACGATGGGTACGCCGTGCAGCAGAGTATCGTGCGGCGGAACGGCCAGCGCGGGGCGTTGCTCACCGTGCTGAAGGGCGGCGGGGCGTCGACGCTCGACGTCGTGAAGCGCATTCGCGATCGGCTGCCGTCGGTCATGGCCACGCTGCCGGCGTCGCTGAAAGCCGACCCGCTGGGCGATCAGTCGTTGTTCGTCAAGGCCGCGATCAGCGGCGTCATTCGCGAGGCGATCATCGCGGCGTGTCTCACCGCTCTCATGATCTTGTTGTTTCTCGGCAGCTGGCGCAGCACGCTCATTGTGGCGGTGTCGATCCCACTCGCCATTCTCTCGTCGGTCATCGTGCTGAGCGCACTGGGGCAGACGATCAACAGCATGACGCTGGGCGGGTTCGCGCTGGCCGTCGGCATTCTGGTGGACGACGCCACGGTCGCGATCGAGAACATCCATCGGAACGCGGCGCAGGGCAAAGACCTGGAACAGGCCATTCTGGATGGCGCCGTGCAGATCGCCGTGCCGACGTTCGTCTCGACGCTCTGCATCTGCATTGTCTTCGTCCCGATTCTGTCTCTGACCGGCGTGGCCGGGTTCTTGTTCGCTCCGTTGGCCGAGGCCGTGATTTTCGCGATGCTGGCGTCGTATCTCCTGTCGCGGACGCTAGTGCCGACGCTGGTCAAATACGCGTTGCAGGCGGAACATGGACGCCCGGCGCCAGCCTTCTTTAGACACTTTGAGCGCGGGTTCGAAAGCTTCCGAGGCGCGTATGATCGCGCGCTCACCCGCATCATGGGTCAGCGCAAGCGGACAACGACGCTGTTCCTCGGCGGTGTCCTGGCGAGCTTTCTTCTCGTGCCCTTTATCGGGCAGGATTTTTTTCCTTCCGTCGACGCGGGGCAGATACGACTGCACGTACGCGCGCCAGCCGGCACCAGGATAGAAGAGACCGAGCAGCTGTTGGCCGGTGTTGAGCGCGATATCCGCCACGTGATCCCCCAGCATGATCTCGACGTCATTGTCGACAACATCGGCATCGGTGGGCAGGGGCTCGATCTCGCGTACAGCGACAACCCGACGATCGGTGCGACTGACGGCGAGGTCTTGATCTCCCTCACCGATGATCGTAAGGGCAAGACTCCCGACTACGTCGACTCGATCCGCACGGCGGTCGGTCGCGATTTCCCCGGCGTGACGTTCTTCTTCCAACCCGCCGACATCGTGGGGCAGACCCTCAACTTCGGGCTGGCGGCGCCGATTGACGTGCAAGTCGTCGGCCGGAATCGGGCGCAGAACTTCGAGATCGCCAAAGGCCTGGTGCACCAGCTGACGGCCATCCCGGGCACGGCCGACGTGCACCTCTTACAGGTGGTCAATGCGCCCGATCTCTTGATCAACGTCGACCGGACGAAAGCGCAGGAGATCGGCCTCACGCAGCGCGATGTGGCCAACGACATGCTGGTGACGCTGTCGTCGAACGTGCAGGTCGCGCCGAACTACTGGCTCAACCCGGCGAACGGCATCAACTATCCGCTCGTCGTGCAGACGCCGCAGTATCGCGTCACCGACATGAGCGACCTGGAGCGGACGCCGATCCACTCGGGGACGGACCAACCGCAACTGCTCACGAATCTCTCGCAGGTGACGCGACGCAACACGCTGGCGGTGATCACGCACTACAACATCCAGCCGGTGTTCGACGTCGACGCCAATGTCTCGGGACGCGACCTCGGTGGCGTGGCCTCGGATGTCGATCGCGTCGTCGCGACGGCGCGGAAGACGCTGCCGCGCGGGACAACGATCGTCGTCCGTGGACAGGTCGAGAGCATGCGGGCCTCGTTCTTTGGCCTCGAGGCCGGACTCGTGTTCGCGATCGTGCTCGTGTACTTGCTGATGGTCGTCAACTTCCAGTCCTGGACGGATCCCTTGATCATCGTCATGGCGCTCCCGGGCGCGCTCGCGGGGATCGTGTGGTCGCTGTATCTGACGCAGACCTCGTTCAGTGTCCCGTCGCTCATGGGCGCGATCATGGCCATGGGCGTCGCCACGGCGAACTCGGTGTTGATGGTGACGTTCGCGAACGATCAGCGCGGGCTCGGGCGCACGGCGGAGGAAGCCGCGCTCGAGGCGGGGCACGAGCGCATCCGGCCGGTGCTCATGACGGCACTCGCCATGATCATCGGCATGCTCCCAATGGCATTGGGCCTCGGCGAAGGTGGCGAGCAGAACGCGCCGCTGGGACGGGCCGTCATCGGTGGCCTTCTGGTCGCGACCTTCGCGACGCTATTCTTCGTTCCGGTCGTCTATGCATCCATTCGCGGGCGGGTTGCGCCGCGCGACACCGGAGATGTGTCTCTGGCCGGAGTCGATCGATAATGAAACACGTCCGCACCATCTCCTTCATCATCCTCGTCGCGGTGGCACTGCTCGTGGGCGGGCTGCCGCGCATCGCCCGCGCCCGCCGGCTCGCCGCCGCGGCGTCAGCGCGCAGCGCGAGCGCGGTCGGCGTCCTGGTCGCGACCGTGCACCGCGCCGCCGCATCGTCCGACCTGGCCCTCCCCGGCACCGTGGAGGCATTGCACGAGGCCTCCGTGTACGCGCAGACGGCCGGCTACGTGAAGCGGTGGACGGTCGACATGGGCGCCCATGTCAAATCCGGCCAAGTCATGGCGCAGATCTCGACGCCTGAGGTTGATCAGCAACTCGAGGCGGCCCGGGCGACGCTCGCGCGTGCGCAGGCCACGTTGCTGCTCAACCGGACGAATCTCGTTCGGTGGAAAGACCTCGTGCGCGACAGCGCAGTGTCGAAGCTCGAACTGGATGAGCACCAGGCGGCGTTTGACGACGCGAACGCGGCCGTGATGGCCGACGAAGCCGACGTCCGGCGGCTCTCGGCGCTGCAACAGTTCTCGTATATCGTCGCGCCATTCTCCGGCGTCGTCACGTCGCGCTCGCTCGACGTTGGTCAGTATGTGTCGGCAGCAAGCGCTGGCCCGGCGACCAGCGGCATCGGGCGCGGGCTCTATACATTGGCGCAGATCGACACCGTACGACTGCTGGTCAACGTTCCGCAGTCCGTGAGCTCGGCCATCGTGGTCGGGCAGCATGCCGCGGTCAGCGTGGCCGAGCGGCCAGGGAGAACGTTTACGGGCACGGTGAGCCGGACGTCGGAGGCGCTGGATCCGGCTTCGCGGACGCTCTTAGTCGAGGTGCGGATACTGAACACGGACGGCGCTCTGGTGCCCGGGCTCTATGCGGACGTGCACTTTCAGGTTGATAGAAGTGCCGCCCCGCTACTCGTGACGGCCAACGCACTCGTCACGCGGTCCGATGGCCCGCAAGTCGTCGAAGTGCGCGCTGACAGCACCGCGCACTTCGCGCCGATCAGGCTCGGCCGGGACTACGGCAGTGAAGTCGAGCTGACCGACGGCGTCACGGAGGGCGCGACGGTAGTGGTCAACCCGTCGGACGACGTGATCGAGGGCGCGCGCCTCCGTGTGGTCAACTACAGCGACCGGCCCAACAGCGCTTCGAGCGACACGCGAGTGATAAAGTAGTTGTAGCGCGCGGTCACGAGGTCCGTCCGTGCTTGGGCCTCGTTGAGCTGCGCGGTCGTCAGATCGAGAAAGGTCGCGACGCCATTCCGATAGCGCGCGAACATGACGCGCAGATTCTCCTCGCCCGTCGCGACCTCCACTTCCGCCGACTGAATGCTCTCCTCGGCCAACCGCAAATTGGCGAGGAGCGCTTGGGCCTGACTCAACGCGAACCGGTGGGTGTCGGACGCCGTCGACCGTGCGACGTCCATGTTGATCGAAGCCTGCTCGACATCGTTCTCCCGCACGAACCCGTTGAACAACGGGAACGCGGTCCCCAGCTGGACGAGCCAACCTGGGCGCGTCGCGTTGATGTTGAGCGACGTATTCGCCCAGTTGTAGCCGCCCGAGAGGGTGATCGTCGGGAGATACTCCGTGCGTGCGGCGTCGAAGAACGCGCGCTGGGACCGCGCGCTCTGGTCGGCGGCGGTCACCGCGGGCGCCTGCGAGACGGCCAGTGCGATGATCTGCGAGTCGGCGAGCGCGAGGCGGAAGTCGATGGCCGAGTCCACGCCGGTCACGCCTACCGCGCCGTCGACGCCAACGAGACGACCGAGGCTGTACGAGTACGTCGACAGCGTGTCCTCGGACGCGATCATCTGTTGGCGCGCCTGCTCGACCGCGAGCTGGGCCTGGAGCACGTCGGCGCGCGTCGCGGTGCCGGCGCGCAAGTTCGCGGATGCGTAGTCGAGCGCGCGCACGGCGTTTTCGATTCGCGTGAACGACACCTGTACGAGGTCGTGGCCGCGGAGTACGCCGTACGCCTGCTGCTCGGCGGTCAGCGCCGTGCCGTACTTCTGCTCGACGAGCGCGGCATCCGCGGCGTGGGTCGTCGCTTTTGCCGCGGCGATCTCCGCGGGTCGCCGGCCGCCAGTGAAGACATCGTAGGACGCCGAGAACCCGGCCCAGTACGCATTCGGCGCGTACGTAGTGCCCAAGCCGGCGCCGGTGAGAAAGCTGGGCGTACTCTTCGCGTTCTCTTGGAGCGCATTGGCATTGAACACGACGTTCGGCAAGAACGCCCCATAGGCGACGCGCTGGCTGGAGAGTCCCGAGTGCACAGCGCCGCGGGCTTGTGCGACCGCCGGACTGTAGCGCAATGCGTTGGCGACGACCTGATCTATCGTCAGCATCGCCGCGTATTTGAACGTCGTATCGGGGGGCAACGTATCCGCCATCGCCCGCGCCGTCAGGCCTGGAGTCGGCGCCGTGGGGGTCTGTTGTGCATTGGCGATCCCCACAACGCCGACTGTCGCAAAGTACCAGAGCTTCATCTGTTACCTACGGACAAGACTATCCAGACGTTGCGTGTTAGGGCTTCCGTGGAGATGGCGCTGGGCGAGGCGGTGGTGCTGCCGGACGAGGTGCTGGTGCGGCTGGACGCGGCGGAGGCGCTGGCATCGACTTCGCACCG
>DATHNL010000061.1:0-63834 GCA_035486035.1 Gemmatimonadaceae bacterium | reverse complement strand
GGTTCGAGACCTTGAAGATGGTCGTGTCCGACGACTTCCAGTTGTATGAGACGCCGGGGATCGAGTCGCCCTTCGCGTCGAGCGCCGTAATCGACGGCGTGAACGTCTCGCCGAGCGAGTGGAGGGTGTCGGCGGTCCGGGAGAACTTCACGGACTGGGGGGCGACGATCAGTGTCTGCTTGAGGACCGGCGCATTTCCGGTCAGGATCACGTTGACGAGCTGGACCGTGACGGTCACGCTGCCCAGGCGGACGGCCTTGAGGGAGTCCGCACCCGTGACCCGGACGATGGTCGTGTCGGACGACGAGACGGCGAACCGTGGGTTGTTGTAGGCGTTTCCGCCGACCGTCACGGCGACGGAGAGCGGAACCGTGAGGCCAGCGGTGACTGTCGTGTCGCCGACCCAGGTTATGGAGACAGCATCCGTCTTTGGCGCCGTGAGTGCGTCACACGTCGCCAGCGTCTGGACCACGAGACCCGCGGTAACCACGCGGAGGAGGCCCGAGCGGACGGGACGGAAATCGACCATATTGCTCCTGTAACGAAGGACGACGAGATGACGTCCCACGTTTCGGCCAACGCTCCGTCGTGTCAACGCGTTATCGTATCAGAGACCATGATGTCGATCCCATGGGATGAAGGGGCGCTCATTCGGGCGGCGCAAAGCGGTGATACCGCTGCGTTCGGGGCGCTGGTTCGCGCGCACCAGCGGCGCGCGTATGCGGTCGCCCGATCCGTCGTTTCTACTCACGAGGATGCCGAAGATGCGGTGCAAGAGGGATTTCTGCACGCGTATCGTGCGCTGGATCGTTTCAGGCCAGATCAGGCGTTTGGAGCCTGGTTGCACCGTATAGTAGCCAATGCGGCGCTCGACATTACGCGCCGCCGCAAGGTGAGAGACGCGGACGAGCTGACGGAGAGTCTGGCGTCGCAGTTCCGCGATCCTGGGGAGACCGCTGATTTGCGCGCTCGCCTCAGATTGGCTCTGTCACAGCTTACACCGCGCCAACGATCCGTCATCCTCCTGCATGATGTGGAAGGCTTCCGGCATGGGGAGATCGGGTTGCTCCTCGGCATCCCCGAGGGGACTGCACGCTCGGACCTCCATCACGCGAGACGGGCGCTGCGCACGGTACTCTTGAGTCTCTGGACGGCAGCATGAGGCAGATCCTCGATCGGCGAATTCTGCGCGCGCTCAAGGCCGAGTATGCGGGGCCGAGTGATCCCGGGTATTGGGCGGGGCTCGAGGCGAAGATCATGGCGCGCGTGAGCAGCGAAGACGACTGGTCGTGGGCGTTTCGCACGTGGGGACGTACCTGGTTGGCCGCTGCCGCGGTCGCGCTGATTGCGCTCGGCGTCAGCGCGTGGCGCGAGCGCGTGACCGAGCGGCAGTTGGCGTACGAGACTGTCGTCGAGTCACGGCCGTCGCTGCCCGTCCAACTGCGCAATCGGCTCGTGGACGGGACTGTGCACGACGCCACCCTTCGCTATGTCTACGGGTACTAGCCGCTCCCGGCAGGCGTTCGCCTTTCTCCTCGGCGCGACGCTGGTCGGCGGCGTGCTCGGATTCACCGCCGATCGCTTGGTGGCGCGGGACCGGTGTCTCGTGTGGGGGGACGTCGCGGCTATGCGACGGGTGTTCGGCGACGAGCTCGATCTCAATGGCGAGCAGCGGGCGGCTGTCGATTCGATCCTCGATGCGAAGCACCGGCAGATTGCGACGCTCGTCAAGCCCGTGCAGCCGCAGATCGATTCAGTGAGCAACCACGCGACGGGTCTTATCCGGGCGTTGCTCACGGACAACGATCAGCGGCGCACGTTCGACGAGATGCAAGCGCGCAATAAAGCGTCGCAGGCGAAGTACGACACCAAATAGCGCCGCGAGGTACGCAGCGCCTTCGACGACCGCGCTTCAGATCCTATGAACGCCGTAGTCGATGATCTCGACCGGTCGCACACGGGGCCGCATCTCCAACCTGATCTTTTGTAGTTCGCTCGGGAGTCGCTCGAGCCTGGGCATATCGAGGTGCATGTCTTCGAGCATCCGCCCGGCACGAATCTGGGGCAGGTTCTCCATGTCCCCGCCGAACATCACGTCGTCATCCATCGAGAGATCGGATGCCTTGACGGTCGTGACCTTCACCGTCTTGTACTGCCCGTTGTGATAGACGCGAAGCTCGACAGGGTCACCGGCTTTGACCTTTTGCACAGCGCGGGCGAGGCGGCGCGACATGAGACCGCGCATCTCGGTATCGGTCGCGTCGGCCGCCGTCAGACGTAAGTCGATGCTGTTCGCCGAGGCGATGCGATCGCCTTCCTCGATGCCGGCTTTGTCCGCCGGACCATCGGTGGTCACGCCGATGACCAGGACGCCAAGGGTGTCACGGACACTCCCGGATCGCGTCTCGACGCCGATCGCCGGGCCATCGCCCCGGTCTCGTCCGAGGTAGAAGACGTTCGCTTTCTGTGCCTGCGCGGCCAGTGGGAACGGGGCCAAGATCAGGAGCGCGGCGGACAGGGCAGCTCGCACGGCGGGATACCTCCGGAATCGGGGAATTTCTTGTTGGACCCTCGACGCACCGCCGGGGGTTGCCTCTCATATTTCGGACATGTCCGATATCCACACGTTCGAGCGCCGCTCCGCGGCGCGTCGATGCAAGCGCTATCGCGCTTGCTCGACTGGTCGGTTCGCCTCCGGGGGGCAAACCCCAACTACGCCCCCCGGACCCCCCAAGCTCTCATAATCGGCACATGTCCGACATCCACACATTTGAGCATCACTGGCAGGACGAAGCTGACGCGGCGTATCTGTACCGGCTATTGGCCGAGATCGAGAAGGACGTGGCCAAGCGGGATGTTTATGCCCGGCTGGCCGAGGTCGAGGACCGGCACGTTGCGATCTGGGGCAAGCTGCTGACCGAGCAGGGGCATCCGCCGCGGCCATTCCAACCGAGTACGCGGACCCGGATGTTGGCGAGCCTGGGGCGGATGATGGGGCCCGGGTTTCTGCTGCCGATGCTGCTGGAGGAGGAGGGGCGCGAGGTGAAAGGGTACCTCGACCTCCACCGGTCTACGGCCCAGGGCGCGCCGGGGAGTGGCGAGGCGCTACTCCTGGCGCGGGAGAGCGCGGACCATGCGTCGACGCTCGCCGGGCTGGCCGGCCGGAGCGCGGAGCCATGGCACCGCACGGGCGCCGGCGGGCTGCTGCGCAATGTCGTGTATGGGTTCAACGACGGGCTCACGGCCAACTTCGGGCTCGTGGCCGGCGTCATCGGCGCCTCGGCGGCGCAGCAGCACTCGGCGGTCGTCGTCGCCGGTGTCGCGGGGCTCATCGCCGATGCGCTGTCGATGGGATCCAGTGGGTACCTGGCGGCGAAAAGCGAGCAGGAGGTGTACGCGCACGAGATCGCGATGGAGCGCGATGAGGTCGCGCTCATGCCCGAGGTCGAGCGCGACGAGTTGGCGCTCATCTATGAGGCGAAAGGCATGAGTCGCGAGGCCGCCGAGTCGCTCGCGACGAACGTCATGGCCGATCCGCATCGCATGCTCCAAGAGCAAGTGCGGGAAGAGCTCAAGATCGGCGAGCCCGACATGTCGCCGATGCGCGAAGCTTGGGTGACCGGGCTCGCGACCGCGTTCGGCGCCATCATCCCCGTGGCCCCCTTCTTTTTCTGGTCTGGCGGCGCCGCCATCATTACCGCGTTTACGCTGGCGATGCTCTCTCATTTCTTAGTGGGAGCCGCGCGGTCCATCTTCACCGGGCGCGGGGTGTTTCGGTCCGGGCTCGACATGTTCGTCATCGGCCTCGGGGTCGCCGTCGTCGGGTACTACGTCGGCAACTGGCTCGGCAAGCTGCTTTAGAGCACGAAATTGAGCAATTTGCCGGCGACGAAAATGACCCGGCGAGGCTCGGTCGGCACGTGGCGGCGAATCTGGGGATCAGCCAGGGCAGCCGCGACAGCGGCGTCCTGGGATACGTCGGGCGCCAAATCAATCGTGCCGCGCAGCTTGCCGTTCACCTGCACGGCGTAGGTGACGGTCTCGCTGGCGATCAGCGCTGGATCGTACTTGGGCCAGCCGGCGTCGAACACACTCCCCGTGTGCCCCAGCCGCTCCCACAGCTCTTCGGCGATGTGCGGCGCGAATGGCGAGGTGAGCTGCACCAATGGCTCGACCTCCGCGCGATGGGGATGGCGCTCGCCTTCGCGCAGCGTGTTCATGTACTCCATGAGCGCCGCGATCGCGGTGTTGTAGCCGAGTTTCGGAATGTCGTCGCCGACTTTCTTGATGGTGCGGTGGAGCGCCGACATGACGGCCGGGTCGGGCTCGCCGTCGGTCTTATGGTCCGCGACCGATGACCAGAGGCGGTTCAGGTACCGGTTGACGCCCGAGATGCTCGCATCGCGGAAGTCCCCACCCTGCAGGTAATCGCCGAGGAACATCAAGTACATCCGGAACGTGTCGGCGCCCCAGGCGTTGATGTACTCGTCCGGATTGATGATGTTGCCTTTGGTCTTGGACATCTTCGCGCCGTCCTTGACGATCAGGCCGTGCGCCCGGAAGCGCACGAACGGCTCCTCGAAGGAGAGATGTCCCAGGTCGTGCAGCACCATCGTGATGAATCGCGAGTACATGAGGTGCAACACGGCGTGCTCGTTCCCGCCGATGTACGACTTCACCGGCAGCCACTTCTTCGTCAGCGTCGGATCGAACGGGACGTCGTCGCGATCCGTGCTCGGATAGCGCAGGAAGTACCAGCTGTTGTCGAGGAAGTTGTCCGAGACGTCGGTCTCGCGGCGGGCTTCGCCGCCGCATTTGGGACACGCGACGCGGTACCACTCCTCGTGGCGGGCCAAGGGTGAGGTTCCCGAGTCATCCGGGCGGAAATCCTGGATGTACGGGAGGACGACCGGGAGGTCGCGCTCGGGCACCGGGACTATGCCGCAATCGGCGCAGTAGATAATGGGGATTGGCGGGCCCCAGTAGCGCTGGCGCGAGATTGTCCAGTCGTGCAGGCGATAGTTCTCTACGCGCTTCGCTGCGCCCTTTTCCGCCAACCAATCTATGATACGGCCCTTCGCGTCTTCGACGCTCAGGCCGTTGAATTGGCCCGAGTTGACGAGACGCTCGTCGTGCACGACTTGTACAATCGGCAGACCATGGGCAACGGCGAACTCGTTATCTCGCTCGTCATCGCTCGGCACGCCCATGATTGCGCCGGTACCGTACTCCATCAGGACGTAATCAGCGACCCAGATGGGGATCTGCGCTCTGGTCGCCGGATTGATCGCGAACGCGCCGGTGAACACGCCCGTCTTGTCTTTCGTGATCTTCCGGCTGACGACGTCCTGTTGAGCAGCACGCGCCAGGTACGAGTCGACGGCTGCGCGATGCTCCGGAGTCGCCAACGTGCGGGCTAGCGGGTGTTCCGGGGCCAGGACGAGATATGTCGCGCCGAAGATCGTATCCGGCCGCGTCGTGAACACGGTGATCCCCGGTGATTCAGGCGAATCAAACGTGAGCTCGGCTCCGCTCGACTTCCCGATCCAATTGCGTTGGGCGGTCTTCGTCGACTCGGACCAATCGAGCCAGTCGAGATTTCTGAGCAGGCGCTCCGACATGCGCGAGATCGCGAAGAACCACTGGTCGAGGTACCGCTGCTCGACCGCCGTGCCGCAGCGCTCGCAGTGGCCATCGATGACCTGCTCGTTCGCCAACACCGTCTTGTCGGCCGGACACCAGTTCACCGCGCCCTGGGATTTGTACGCCAGTCCGGCTTTGTACAGCTGCAAGAAGATCCACTGGGTCCACTTGTAGTAGCGCGGATCGGTGGTGTCGACCTGGTACCGCCAGTCGACCATGAGACCCGTGCGGTCCAACTGCCGGCGGAAGTTCGCGATGTTCCGCGGGATCAGGACCGTCGGATGGACGCCGATTCTGAGCGCGTAGTTCTCGCTATGGATCCCAAACGCGTCGTAGCCCAGCGGCTCGAACACCGTATGCCCCTTGAGGCGCTGGTACCGCGCGTAGATATCGTTCCCGGTGAACGCGAAGAGATTCCCGACGTGCAAGCCTTCGGCTGACGGGTATGGGAACATCATGAGGGCGTAAAAAGGGTCCGCCCCCGCGTCCACATCCGTGTGATTCGTGCCCAGGTCGCGCCACCGGTCCTGCCACTTTCGCTCGATCGCGGCGGGCTGGTAGACGTCTGCCGATAGCCCCGTCATAAGATCTAAAGTTACCTTTCCGCCCAAGCATGCCGCCACGACGAAGAAAGCGCCTCGACCCGGCGTCCTTCAACCTCCCGGTTGAGCGGCTGCGTCTAGGGCATTCTACCGACAAGTCGGCCGCGCGTGTGCGCGAGATCTTGCTCGCTGAGGGTCGCTCCCCTCAGGTCTGCGTCCAAGTCACCGCCGAGCGAACGTGCCTCATGGGTGGTACGGACGAATCGATCGCCCTTCTCAAGCTCTGCATCGACGACTGGTCATCGGTCGCCGTGCACTCCCTATACGACGGCGATCGCGCAGAGACCGGTGAGACGATCATGACGATCGAAGGCCCCTACGAGCGGTTCGCGCATCTCGAGCCCTTGGTTCTTGGTACGCTCGCCAGGCGGACACGGGTCAGTACGAACGCGAGAGCATTTGTGGACGCGGCGCGGCCCAAGCCGATCATGGCGTTTCCGGCGCGACATGATCATTGGTTGACGCAAGCGGGGGACGTGCTTGCAGCCCATATCGCCGGAGCGCTACCGATTTCGGCGGATCCTCCGATGCCGGTGCCAAGGGGTATGCCGGCTTTGGCGCTAGTCTCCCACGCGTTCATTGCCGCGTTTGGCGGGGATACGCCGCTCGCCGCGCGGACCTTCGCCCAGCACATTGACCCCGCGGTTCAGATCATAGTCCCCGTCGATTACGAGGACGACTCGGTGCGCACGGCGCTCGATGTCGCTCACGCGCTCGAGGCAGGGAGGCTGTGGGGTGTCCAGCTCGCCACGTCGGAGAACCTGGTTGATACATCCATCATCTCGGCGATGGGGACATTCGACCCGACCGGGGTCAACCCGCAGCTCGTCTGGAATGTCCGGAACGCTCTCGACGGCGAGGGACTAGGTGAGATCAAGATCCTCGCGTCGAGCGGGTTTACAGTCGAGCGCATCCGGGCGTTCGAGGAGGAAGGCGTGCCGGTCGACGCCTACGGGATCGGGGCGGCTCTCCTCGCCGGGCGAACCGGATTCCGGGCGGCGCTCGTCAGGTTAGACGGGCCGCTGCGTATGAGGGCAGGCAGTGAATCGCGGCCGAACCCTCGAATGGAACGGGTGCGATAATGGCTGGCGCGAAGATGGATGGGGCGGGTATTGAGAAGATGAAGACGCTGGAGACGGCGCAGACCCAGCTGCAGCGAGTGCATGGGCTCGTCGAGCAGTTCGCGATAGCGGTCAAGAATGCGCAGCCCGCCACGATCTATGGTGCACAGATCAAGCGAGCGGGAACGCCAATGGTCGGACTCCTCAAGGGGCAGTTCGGGATGATCTCGGATCAACTGGCGGCCGCGATGGTCGTCGCCGGGCGGAGCGGGAGTGACAAGGTCCGTCTCCGGAGCCTCCGAGAGACCGTCGCTCAGGTGCGTACGGCCCTGGAAATCGCCGTCGCCAAGACGATCGAGCTCCACACGGAGAAAGAGGAGCACTGAAGATGTGCACAGGCGCTGCGCGCACCGCTTACAGCTTGGGGAGAGCGGCCCGGCAAGCCCGGACCTGTCAGCACTGACCTGTGACATGGTGACAGGGGGGCGCGGGACTGATTAGTTTGTTGGCGGCACGTAGCACGGGCGGACCTCCTCTCCTCTCTCATGCGTTCATTCTCAGGTAAGCGCTGGTGGCTGGCGACGTTGGCGCTTGGCGTCGTCGGGCTCGCAGCATGCGGCGTCGATCAGTATCCCAACACGACGTTCGCGCCCCACAGCGAATTCGGCCGGGAAATCGACCACATCTGGAACATCCTGCTCTATTTGGGCATCGCGGTGTTCATCCTCGTCGAGTCCCTGCTGGTCTACACGATCATCCGGTACCGGCATCGTGATGGCGGCCCGGAGCCCGAGCACGTGCACGGCAATACGGCGCTCGAGATTACGTGGACCGCGATACCCGCGGTGATCTTGGCGCTCATCGCCGTGCCCACCGTGAAGACCATCTTCTCGACGCAGGCGAAGGCCGAGGCCAGTGCGTTGCAGGTCGAGGTGTATGGGCACCAGTGGTGGTGGGAGTTTCGGTATCCGCAGTACAACGTCGTCACCGCGAACGAGCTGTATCTGCCGAATGGGCGGAAGGTGAACTTCGCGCTTCGCACCGTTGATGTGCTGCACAGCTTCTGGATTCCGCAGCTTGGTGGGAAGCGGGACGTCATCTCGAATCACACGAACTATCTGTGGTTTACGCCGGATTCCAATCTTGGCGAGCAGGCTTGGAATGGGACGTGTAACGAATACTGCGGGTCATCTCACGCGGAGATGCGGTTCCGGGTGTTCACCGTGCCACCCGCGGACTTCGAGAGTTGGGCTCGGCATCAGGCCGGCGCGGGCGTCTACCCCATCGCGAATACCACGGCGCCTTCGGCGACCGCGCCCGGTGCACCGGCAGCTCCTGCGAAGACCACGGATGCATCCGGCTCCGGCTCGCTCGTGCGGCCGGTCGCTAACGTGGTGGTGCAAGCGACCGTGGACACGGGATATGTGTTCCCGAAAGACAAGCTGCCGCCGAACTTCACGCCCGAGACGCCGCTGCCGACGGAAGAGACGTTCGACATGAGCATCAAGGGCGACCCGGTCGCGGGCTTCAAGACGTACAGCAGTCAGGCGTGCATCGGCTGCCACACCGTCAAGGGCAATCCGGCATCGGTCGGCATCGTCGGCCCGAACCTGACGCACGTCGCGTCACGCTACACGATCGCGGCGGCGCTCTACCCGAACGACACGCAGCATCTGCGTTACTGGGTCAAGAACACGCACATGGACAAGCCCGATGTGCTCATGCCCGTCTTGGGCAAAGGTCAGATGGACCCACAGACGGGCCACGTGTCGCCGCTGGGTACGCTGACGGACCAGCAGATCGCCGACATCGTGGCGTATCTGCAGGAACTCAAGTAGGAGACTAACGCAGACATGGCAACGACTGTCGCGCCGCAGACCCCTCCGCGAACGGCCGATGAGCCGACGGGTGCGTGGAGCTGGTTCGCGACGACGGATCATAAGCGGATCGGCTCGCTGTACCTCTTCACGGCGCTGACGTTCATGCTGATCGGCGGCCTCGAGGCCGAGATCATGCGGACGCAGCTCATGCGTCCGAACCAGCATATCGTCTCGGCCGAGCTGTACAATCAGCTGTTCACAATGCACGGCACGACCATGATCTTCCTCGTGATCATGCCGTTGTCGGCGGCGTTCTTCAATCTGCTGATTCCATTGCAGATCGGCGCCCGCGACGTCGCGTTCCCGCGGCTCAATGCATTCAGCTACTGGGTGTATCTCTTCGGCGGCATCTTCATTACGCTGCCGATCCTGTTCGGCGCCGCGCCGAACGGTGGGTGGTTCGGCTACGCGCCGCTCACGACCAAGACGTACTCGCCCGGACTGAACATCGACTTCTGGGTGATCGGTCTTCAGATCCTCGGCATCTCGTCGCTGGCCGCCGGGTTCAACTTCATCACGACGATCATCAACATGCGGGCGCCCGGCATGAATCTCATGCGGATGCCGCTGTTCACGTGGATGTCGTTCGTGGTGCAGTTCCTGATTATTTTAGCATTCCCTGTTATAACCATTGCGTTGGTGTTCTTGCTGTTCGACCGGTTCTTCGGGACGAACTTCTACGAGATCGCCCGCGGCGCTGATCCGCTGCTCTGGCAGCATCTCTTCTGGATCTTCGGGCACCCCGAGGTCTACATCCTCGTGCTGCCGGCCTTCGGGCTCGTGTCGGAGGTCATGCCGACGTTTGCGCGGAAGCCGTTGTTCGGGTATCCCGTCATGGTGTATTCGGGCATTCTGATCGGCATGCTGGGCTTCGGCGTATGGGCGCACCACATGTTCGCGGTGGGCATGGGCCCGATCGCGGACTCGTTCTTCGCCGTTACGACGATGCTCATCGCCATTCCGACCGGCGTGAAAATCTTCAACTGGATTTTCACACTCTGGGGCGGATCGATTCGGTTTACCACGGCCGCCATGTTCGCCATTGGTATGGTGGCCATGTTCACGATTGGTGGCATTTCCGGCGTCATGCACTCGTCGCCACCAGCCGACTTGCAACAGACGGACACCTACTTCGTCGTCGGACACTTCCACTACGTGATCTTCGGCGGCTCGCTCATGGGCCTGTTCGCCGGGCTCTATACGTACTTCCCGAAGTTCACCGGGCGTCTCTTGGATGAGCGGCTCGGCAAGTGGCACTTCTGGGTCAACTTCTTCGGGTCCAACTTGGTGTTCTTCCCGATGCACTTCTCGGGTCTGCTCGGCATGCCGCGGCGGATCTGGACGTACGACGGCGGCCAGGGATGGGACACGTTCAACTTCCTGTCGACGATGGGCGCCTACCTGCTCGTCCCCGCGACGTTGATCCTCGTCTACAACATCTGGAAGAGCATGAAGTCGGGGCGGATCGCCGGCAACGATCCATGGGGCGCGGGCACGCTCGAGTGGTCGATCCCCTCGCCGCCGCCGCCGTACAACTTCGCGGCGATTCCGCGCGTGACCTCGCGCTATCCGCTGTGGGACGTCAAGCCGCCGCTCGCCTCGACGCCCGTTCCGAATACGCCGATGCACAGTGAGACACCGGCGCCAACCGCGGCCGAGCTCGGGATTCCGATGCCGTACCATACGCTCAAGCCGCTGCTCACCGCGCTGGCGCTGCCCATCATGTTCGGTGGGCTCATGTTGATGCACCTCGAAAACAAGTTGCCGCATTACATCTTCATGTACGGTGGCGCCGCGATGCTGGTCGGGTGCCTGTACTGGTGGCTCACCACCCCACTCGAACCGGAGCACCACCACGCATGACCGCCACCGCCGCTGACGTCGGTCACGGGTATACCACCACCGGGCTGCCGCACCGGAAGATCGCCATCTGGGCGTTCATCGGCTCGGAGTGCATGCTCTTCGCGTCGTTGATCTCGACGTATCTCATTTACAAGGGGCGGTCGATCACTGGACCGTTCCCGCATGAGGCGTGGACGGATCCGTCGACGCACCACGTCTACAAGGCGATCCTGAACATTCCCGTGACGTCGTGCTCGACGTTTGTACTGCTCATGTCATCGCTGGCCATGGTGCTCGCGCTCGCCGCCGTCGAGAATCGCGATGTGCCCAAGCACACGCTCGGCGATCGCATCCTCGGGAGCTCGAAGCTCTGGCTGTTTGCGACCGCCGCGCTCGGCGCGACGTTCCTCTCGTTTCAGGCGTACGAGTTTACGTCCTTCGTGCATGAAGGGCTGACGATCAGGACGAACCTCTTTGGCTCGTCCTTCTTTACGCTCACCGGGTTCCACGGGGCGCACGTCACCGCCGGCGTGTTGTGGCTGCTCACCATGCTCGGCATCGATTTCAAGCGCGGGCTCGGGCCGAAGGATGCGCTCAACGTGGATATCATGGCCCTGTATTGGCACTTCGTCGACGTCGTCTGGATCGCGATCTTCACCCTCATTTACCTCATCAAATGAGCGACGCACACGCGGAACACGCAGAGCATCATCCGACTTGGTCGACGTACTGGAAAGTTGCGCTCATCCTGACCGTCATCACGGTCGTCGAGGTGATGTGCTACTACATTCCGGCGTTTGTCGCGACCCCGTACTTCGTGCCGACGCTGCTCATCTTGTCGGCCGTCAAGTTCGCCATCGTCGTACTGTTTTATATGCACCTCAAGTATGACGCCAAGCTGTACCGCGCGTTGTTTACCGGGCCATTTTTGGTTGCCATGGCGACCATCATCGTGCTCATGTTCCTGTTCGGGAAATTCGCGATTCACCTGAGCCTCCTGACGTAACTCGTGCTGCTACACCCGGCCGGGCCGATCCCAACGGCTGGCTTTTCTGTCCATTGGAGTACCGTCGTTGGCATAGCGGGACTGGGAACGCTGTACGCCTGGCGGTCGCGGGTCGAGGGAAAGCGGCCGACCACGGGACAAGGGATCGCGTTCGCCGGCGGACTGCTGGCGATGTTCCTGGCGCTGAACGGCCCGCTGCACGACCTGTCGGACTACGATCTGTTCTCGGCCCACATGGTCCAGCACCTGGTGCTGATCTTTGTGGTGGCGCCGCTCTTGGTGGCAGGCACGCCTGGCTGGATGTTGCGGCCGGCGCTGGGGATCCCCGGTGTAGGACCCATAGCCCGGTGGCTCACGGGGCCCAAGCAGGCATTCGTCATTTTCAATCTCATGATGATCGGCTGGCACCTTCCAGGCCCCTACAACCTGGCGATGGCCGTTCATCCAGTGCACATTGTCGAGCACTTGATGTTCCTGGCCTCCGCAGTGCTCATGTGGTGGCCATTCCTGAGCCCTTTGCCGGAGCTGCCCCGGCTCGCATACCCCGGGCAGATGCTCTATTGCTTCCTCCTGAGCATTCCCATGTCGATCGTCGCGATCTACATCACGATGGCCGAACATATCCTCTATCCGGCGTACGAAGCGGCGCCGAGGGTCTGGGGACTGAGCCCGCTCGACGATCAAAAGTTGGGTGGTCTCATTATGTGGATCCCCGGCGGGATCGTGTTCTACATCATCATGAGCATCGTGTTCTTCAAGTGGGCGCAACGCGGCGAGGATCACGCGGCGGCCGCCCAGGTCGGCTGGCGGCCCAGCTGATCTGCGTCGCGGTACTGACCGCGGCGTGCGCGGAGTCGGGCGCGGTGGCGCGCTATGCCCGCGACGCGTGCCGGCTCGCCCCGGACAGCGCGGTCGTGTTCAGGGGGTTCCGCGACTACGTCACGAGCGCGGCCGATCCCACACCGCAACGATTCCTGTACGTCCCGGGCACCGACACCACGCCACCCGACGCCGGCATCCTGGCGCTGCAGGACAAAGGGCCGACGTACATGTATCCCCCTTCGGGCCCCCAGCAGGCGATCGTGAAGACCAAGCTCACGTCGATCGGCGACTTCGCGTCGCTCCTCGTCGCGTATCACGGGTTCAAGCGAACCGACGCGGAGCATGCGACGCTCCGTCTCAGCGGCACGTACATCAGCGGTAAAGCGGACGGGCATACGGTGCCGGTAACGGATTACCCGCTCGCGTGCGACAGCTCCGGATGGCATGGTCCGCGGGCGACCGTCAAGTTGGTCGGGCCACCAGTCCCACCGAGTGGCAAGCCCTAAAGAGCGGCTCGTCTCGCTGGACGTGTTCCGGGGGATCACCGTCGCCGGCATGCTGCTGGTGAACGATCCGGGAAGCTGGGGGCACATCTATCCGCCGCTCGAGCACGCGGCGTGGAACGGGTGGACGCCGACGGATCTCGTCTTTCCCTTTTTTCTGTTCATCGTCGGGATTACGACCCACTTGTCGGCCACTGCCCGGCGGGCTCGCGGTGCCACTGACACTGAGCTCACGCGACAGATCCTGCGACGTGGTGCGCTGATTTTTCTGTTCGGGCTTTTGGTGAATTGGCTGCCGTTCTATACCTGGAGCGGCGACTTT
Source organism: Gemmatimonadaceae bacterium (assembly GCA_035486035.1). Classification (GTDB taxonomy): domain Bacteria; phylum Gemmatimonadota; class Gemmatimonadetes; order Gemmatimonadales; family Gemmatimonadaceae; genus DASRDS01. The sequence goes on along the minus strand of DATHNL010000061.1, from coordinate 50,153 downwards.
CCCTCGTTCGGGGCGCGGATCGTCGACCGCCTGTACCATGTTCGCATCATGGGCGTGTTGCAGCGCATTGGGCTGGCGTACATCGCCGGGGCGCTTATCGCGCTTCGCGCGAATACGCGCACGATGATTATCGTGATCGCCGTCATTCTCTTCGGGTACTGGGGAGTTATGGCCACGGGACCACTGGAGCCCGCGCCAGCAACCGTTGCGGCGAGCGTCGATCGCGCGTGGCTCGATTGGGGAGCCCTCGGCAATCACATCTGGGCCCAGAGTGAGACCTGGGATCCCGAGGGTCCGTTATCGACTATCCCGGCGATCGCGACCGTGCTGGTTGGCGTGCTCGCGGGCAGGTGGATTGGGGGAGGAAGGCCGCTGCCGGACAGACTCAATGGGCTCTTTGCGGCCGGGGCCATGGGCATGTGCGCCGGACTCGTCTGGAACTGGGTGTTCCCGATCAACAAGAATCTCTGGACCAGCTCGTACGTAGTATTCACGGCTGGGATGGCGGCCGTGACATTGGCGGTATGCATCTGGCTGATCGAGAGTGAGAACGTGCGTTGGTGGACGCCACCCTTTCTGGCGTTCGGGATGAACCCGATCGTCGCGTTCGTCGGTTCGGCCGTAATGGAACGACTGATCTATTCGGTGATTACTCTCAACGTCGGCGGGAAAACCGTGTCGCTCGAGACCGCGTTGTACAACGCGACCCTCGGCGCCTGGCTCCCGCCGCAGTTAGCTTCGCTCACCTTCGCCGTGTGTTTCGTCCTGCTCTGGCTGGGCGTCCTCACGGTGTTATATCGTCGCCAGATTTTCCTGAAGATTTGATGCTCTCTCGTCTGTTTCTGCTCGCGCTGACGCTCGCGCCGCTCCGCCCGCCGCACCGGCATCGACGGAGCGTGTCCGCCGCCGTGCCGGCCGTCCGCTACGATGCCCCCCGCTCCGGCGCCGCATTGGCCGGCGACCTCGCCAGTCAGCTGTCGAGCCGCGTCAGAAGCGGCCACTGGGGCGTGATCGTCGTCTCGCTCACCCGCGGCGATACCCTCTACCAGGTGAACGCGGATCAGCCGCTCCAGCCGGCGTCGACGATGAAGCTCTTCACGTCAGCACTCGCGCTCGAGCGGTTCGGACCCGAGTTCCAGTTCAGCACCGACGTCCTGCGCGACGGTCCCGTCGACTCCGCAGGAACGCTCCACGGCAATCTCATCCTGCGCGGCGACGGCGACCCGTCGCTGTCGAATCGATTCCTCCGCGGCGAGCCGGACGCGCCGATGCAACTGCTGGCGCGCTACGTCAAGGCCGCGGGCATTAAACGCATCGACGGCGACATCATCGGCGACGCGACCGCGTTCGTCGATCAGCCCGTCCCACTCGGCTGGAAACCTCGCTGGTTGACCGCCGGGTACGCGCCGCGCATCTCGGCGCTGTCGCTGAACGACAACCTCGCATGGGTCGCTGTCTCGCCAGGTGCTCCCGACCGCGCGGCCGTTGGGCTCCTTCCCTCATCGAGCGCGATCCCGATTGCCAATACGGTCAAGACCGTCGAAGGGAGCTACGGGACACACGTGGTCGTGCTGGCTCGCGCGGATGGCGGCGTCGACGCGCGTGGATGGATCGGGTCACGGGCACCGACGCATACGGTGGAATTAGTTGTCGAAGATCCGGCGTTGTTCACCACCGGGGCGCTGCGCGACGCACTGGCGTCGCAAGGCGTCGGCATCCAGGGTGGCGTGCGACTCGGGCAGACAACGGCTGGTGCGATCGGCGTGGCGTCGTTGCCGTCGCCTCCGTTGGCCCGGATTATCGCCGCCATGAATCGAGAGAGCATCAACTGCTACGCCGAGCTCCTGTTCCGCGACGCCGTGCGGGGGCCGGAGCGAAAAGAATCGGGGTCCGCGGATCTCGGGGCCGCAATGCTCAGGGACTTCCTGAACGAGAAAGTCGATGCACCTCGCGACGCCGTGACGGTGACCGATGGCAGCGGGCTCTCGACGCTCGATCGTATTACGCCTCGGGCCATGGTCGATCTCTTGGCGTATGCGCACAAAGCGCCGTGGGCGCCGGCGTTTCACGCGTCGCTCCCGGTAGCCGGCGAGTCGGAGCTGCTCCGCAACCGCATGCGGTTCACGCCGGCCCAGGGCAACCTGCACGCCAAGACCGGGACCACGAACGACGTGATCTCCCTCGGCGGCTACGTCACCGCGATGGACGGCGAAGTGCTCGCGTTCAGCTTCATCTACAACGGCTACGACCGGTGGAACGCGAAGTCGACCATCGACGGCATGGGCGCGACGCTGGCGTCCTTCATCCGCCCGTAGGCACGCAGCCGATCGGCTGCGTGCTGACGACGAAGTTGTCGATATAGCGATCTTCGTTCCGCGGCGCGCCCTTGTTCCAGTAATTCTCCAGCATCACGACGTTGAACCCGTAGGCGGTGAAGTCGCCGACCCAGTTCATCCGCGTGTCCTGGGCCTCGAGCGTGCCATTGATGTAGAGCTGCATGACGCCGTTCGAGACATGAGGGTCGTTCAGCTTCGCGTGTACCTCGATGCAGTACCAGGGGCCGATGTGGGCCGGGTCGAACAGCGTGCGCGAGCCGCGCGCGCCGAGCCAGCGCATGTGCGCGAAGTCGTTATAGCCGACCGTGATCACCTTGCCGATCGTGTCGGTGCCCGAGGCAGGGTCGATGTAGAGCTGGTTCGCGCCTGCCGTCCCGTCCCTGCCGCTCCAGACATGGGCGAACGCGGCCTCCGAGAGGTCGGCTTTCGCGATCGACACCGCGCGCGTCAGCTTGTTGCCACCGCCTCCGATCCAGCCGGGGGCGTACGTACAGGCGCCAGTAAAGCTCACGGTATGTCTTCGTGCCCGCGTCGACCGGGCGGAGGTGCGACGAGGGCGTCTTCCCGATTGCGAGATGGAGGTAGCCATACTCGGGCCCGGCGCCCGCGACGAAGTGCGCGTGCATCGCGGTTGAGCCGTCGATGCCGACGCCCGCTTGGCGGACGAAGTTGCCGCCGGCGCTGTCGTACTCGTAGTACGACGCCGTGCGGTCAGTCTCGAAGTCGTCGCACCAGACCCACGCAGCCTGCGGGGTTGCGCACTCGCGCCTGGGTTGTACTCTCAGCAACATGACCCCACCGGTGCGCGCGGCTGTCAGAAGGGTTGTCGCAACGAGTGTCAGCAAAACGAGAGGCGACAACTTCCTCTTGCTGAAGATCAAGCTGGCGAGACTCTCTCGGCGTCGGCCGATCGACACGGGTCCCGTCCCATGGGTCGCTCGCACGCGACGTGAAGGGACGGAGGAGGGTCGGTGCAACGCTGGAATGGGCGCATCAGGCCCCCTCCGACCGCGCTCATCGAGGATCAGCGCGAGCAGTTCCTATCGTGACCGGCGGCGCTTCGGATGGCGCTTCGACTTCTTCGACTGCTTCGAGTGGTGCTTCGGGCGCTCTTGGCGATGCGGCTCCCAAGGCTCGGCAAGGAGATCTTGTAGCTCATCGAGCGTGTCGGCATAGACTGCGCTCTGTTGGCCGCGCAATACCGTAAAGCGGACCGGGCGATCGAGCGCCGGCACCTCGGCCTCGGTCAATGTGCGGGCGAGTTTGGCAGGCAGCCGGAGTCTCGCGATACCAACTGAGTCCGCCACGTCGTACTCAATAGGCACCGACTGTCCGCGGATCATCGTCTCGGACGGCAGGTGGTCGTAGGCGTGGCGTGCGTCTGGACTGAGTACCGCGTTCAGGTCGATCGGCAACGGCGCCGAGCGGAACTCGGTGAACGAGCTCACTTGCGCGAGTGGCACGCGATAGAGCGCGGCCAGCTCCGCCTCGCTGAGGCGCGGTGTGCGGCCGCCTGAGCGACGGTACGCCGCGCGGATCTCGTGGATCGCCGAGCTATCACGACGAACCGCGTGGTGGCGCGCCTCGCCCGACGCCAATGCGTCGGCGAGCGCGTCACGCGCCGCGTCGGCGAGATCTGGAGGGAAGACGTCGATCGGCTCGGATTCGCGTTCCAGCTCGAACCCGAAGTACTCGAGCCGGCGACGCACCTTGAGCACCCGGTCGTAGACGACTTCCGGAGCCAGCCGAAGGGCGTACCGGCGGATGACGTCCATCGGGATTTGCGTGCCTTCGATCGCGGCGCGAGAGACGCCGAAGCGGTCGGCAAAATACCGGATGGTCCCCGCGATCGCGCCCCAACTCCCCGCGACGCTCGACCGCGACACGCGCGCCGACTGTCCGTCCGCGGTCTCCTCGTCGATCACGAGATCAAACGGCATGTAACGCGCGATCAGATCGGCCAGCTTTTTGTACGTCGCATCGCGTGCGAGCACGAGCTGGGATGGCAGCGGAAGGCCGACGCTCCGATAGATGCTGGCGACGGCGAGCGCCGCATCCTCGATCGCCTTGACGAGCACGCCGCGGCGTTCGGCCCATTCCTCGAGCTCCGGCGCGAACACGTGGCGTGGCAGGCCGTAGACCTCGCCAACTGAGCCATGGAGGCGATAGGCCTCGGCGTAGACGTTATACGCCGTGAGATGGTCGCTGCCCGAGACGAGCAAGCCGGCGAGATCGCGCTCCTCGCGCGTCATCCGGTGCAGGGATTCGATCGCGCTCATCACGGCCACCACCGGCAAGAGGTCATCGTCGGCATTGACGATCAGCTCGGCCCATGGGCGATCGACGGGCATGGCCTCGATCGCGCGGCCGTATGCGGTCAGGTGCCCGTGCTCGACGATGCCGCGGCGTTCCAGCAAGGTGACGGCTCGCCGATAGGCGGGGCGATCGAGTGGCACCGGCAGGTCCAGCTCATCGGCTCGGACCCCGAGCGCGGCGCAGGTGATCGCGACGCGTTCGGAGTCGCCGGCCAACTGGAACTCGGGCTCTTGTGGCACCAGCGAGCGGAAATCGATGTCGCGATCCGACAGAATGAACACCCGGCCGTCCGCGACGCGACCGTGCACGCGGCCAGCCATCTGCAAGATCTCGTTCGCGCCGAGATGGAGACGCGTCAGGACATTGCGGCCGCGCTCGATGACGTTCGTGAATCGCGTGTCATCAATGACGACCGTGTCCAGCCCACGAACGTTGAGCGCACTTTGTCCCGCCGCTGTCATGGCGAGCACGTAGGGCCGGACGTCATCCGCTTCGAGAAATGGGCGAATGACCCGTATCGGTTCGCCGCCGTGATAGTACGCCGAGGTGATACGGGGGAATCGCGTACCGACATCAGCGGCAACGGATTCGACCGCGGCTCTGGTCGGGAGAAATACGCCGACTCCATGGCGCTGGCGGGTCACATCCTTTAGGAACCGGTCGTCGAGAAACTCGGTCGGCTCTTTGCGGACCACCGAGACGCGGGCTGCCTTGGCGGGATCGAACGCCGAGCTCTCGATCACCTCGGCCGAGGCCAAGTAGCGGGCGTAGAATCGCGGGTCGACCGTTGCCGAGAGCCAGATGAACCGGCAACCCGTGCGGAGGCCGAGCGCGAGGCACAGCTCGAGCTCGGCCGAGGTCTGGTGGATCTCGTCGACGATCAGCGTGTCGGTGCGGAGGATGTCACCGGCTTGGAACCACCGGCGGGCGATGCCGGTCGTGACAATGATGACGTTCCACGTCGGCGTCTCGGGCGTTGCTTCGCGCTCGCGGTTGACGACGCCGACCTTGAGCGGAGAGCGCAGGATTGTCTCGGCGATCGGACGGATCGCGAGCGTCTTGCCCGTGCCGGTGCCGGCAACGATGCCGAACCCGCGACCTGAAGCCGCCAGCCGACGGACATCAGCGCCGTGCTGGCGTTCCAGGAATGTGTCCAGGTGCAAGCCGACGGCGAGCTCGATTGTCTCGCACGCCGCGCGCGTCGGCGCGATGACAATGACGCGGCCGGTTGGTGGCTCCGCGGCAAGGAACGCATCCCGGTCCGGCGGGAGGGACCGGTCAACCGGGGTGCGCGGGGGTGCTATTCGCGAAACGGTGATTCTGGGCTCTGCTGCGATTCAGTCGGAGTCGCGGGAGGCACGCGCGTCGCAGTAGGGCGGCCACCATCCTCGCCAAAGATCACGTGACCGTTGGCCGGATGCGTTTGAATCGCCTTGGCGCACGACGTCGGCGCTGGCTGACTGCTGGCTGGCACCTTGTCCAACCACACGCGGCACATGCCCGGCGGCGGGCGCTCTGACGCTGGGATATCGGCATTCCGCTGCTCCCATGGGCGAACTGGGGGATGCGGCACACCGGTGTTCGTGTTCACTCGCGTGCCGACCGGCGGCTGTTCGACTTGCGGTCGAGCCTCGACCGTCGTCGGCGTGCGGGGTGCCTCCTTCTGCGGAGCCGGTTTGACGACCTGTCGCTGTGGAGGCGGAGACTGGCGGTGCGCCGGTGGCCGCGGTGGTGGGGGCGGCGGCGGGTTGTGCGTCGGGTGCTGGCTCCACGCCGGATGGGCGCAGCTCGCCATCCCGACCGCTATGAAAAGAGCGGCCAGGAGGAAGCCCCAGACCCTCCCCCGGCGTGCAAACATGGATACGGGTACCCCGAAAGTTCCTGACGGTGCCAACTACAGAACTAGTCGTTACTGCTTACCTGAACGAATAGCCGTTAATGCGTCATCTATCGCCGTTAGCACGAATCCGGAAGCCTCGACCCGCTTGCGCGATTCGAGAGCCGGGGCGCTCGACGGCACCGCCAGAGCCCCCAGCGACCGGGCAACAGCTTCCCGGACAACGAGATCCGGGTCGTCGAGGTCCGGCGACAGCTCCTTCGCGGCGCTGTCCTTGAGACTCGTCTCGCGACCGGACGCCACGAGCGTCTCGATCGCCGCCAGCCGGGCGAATCGCGAGGCGCTCGGCGCAACGAAATGTGAAGCCAACGTGAACGCGTCGGGCGAATGGGTGAGTGCCAGTGCTTGAAGCGCAGCCGACCGCTCGACGTCCGTCCAGGAATCCATCGTCAGCATCGATCGGATCATCGGCAATGCGGCGGTGGTGTCGAGTCTGGCCAGCGCGACGAGCGCGGTCCCGCGCACGAAGAGCGACGAATCGCCGCTCACGACTTCTTTGAGACTGACGATCACGTCTTGCCCCGACAATCCTGCCACGGCCATCGCCTTTGCTGCCGCGGACCGCACGCGAGAGTCGTGGTCGTGCAGCACGGCAACGAGACTCTTGGCGTCTGTCAGCTCTGCCGCCGCCGCCGCTCGCACGCCCCAATCAAGATCGTTCCGGGCTGCAATCGCGACGGCTGGATCTGCGTGTAAGAGTTTGACCGCTTCCAGCCGTCCAGCGACGTCGGTGTCGTGCTGCAACTGGTACGTGAGCATCGACGTCGAGCGCGGAAAATCGTAGACCTCGAGGAGCCAGTGGCCGACGTCCCAGCGATAGGCCTTCGGCGGGCCATCGACCGCGATGATACCGGTTGATTCCTCTCCGTGCACGTTCACGATGCCGTGTGTTACGCCGTGGTCCGTGAAGACGGCGACATCGACCGGTGCGTCGAAGAAATCCGTGAGGCTGTCGCGCGGCTGCACTTGGCGCGCGGTGAACGTCACCTGCTTGGCGACGGTGTCGTACGTGGCCGAGACGCGAAATGCGGGCATGCCGGCGTTGTAGACCCATTGCTTGAAGAACAAAGAGAAGTCGCGACCCGTGGACTGCTCGAACGCGTGCTCGAGGTCTGGGGTCGTCACCTCGCCGTAGGCATGATCGACCGTGTACCTGTGCATCGCGGCCCAGAACACGGAGTCGCCGAGCTGGTGCCTGAGCATCTGTAGGACCGCGGCGCCCTTGGGGTAGATGACCGTGAACAGCTCCAGCGGGTCGTTGACCCAACGGTCATACACGAGCGGCCGCCGCGCCTCGCGGTCGAACTGGACGACCTGCCGGTTGCCGCCGAGGCGATCGCGTGTGCCTTCGTCGACGCCGTGCGCGATCTCGGTGTAGTACTGCTCCATAAACGTCGCGAACCCTTCGGAGAGCCACGCGTCCGTCCACCACTCCATGGTGAGGTAGTCGCCGAACCATTCGTGGCCGAGCTCGTGGGCCATCAAGCCCGCGGCGTTTGCCTCCGGCTCGGCCCAGGCGGGATGGAGGATGCCATCATCGCTCTGCGTCGTGGCCGTGACGTTTTCCATGCCGCCGAAGATGAAATCGGGGGCGACGATTTGGTCGTATTTCGCCCAGGGGAAGTCGACGCCCGTCTTCGTCGAAAAGAGCTCGACCGCACGGGGCGTCTCTCCAAATCCGCGCCAGGCGGCTTGAACCGAGTCGGGGTACGTCCAGTAACCGAGTGGCACCATGCGCCACTTGTCCTGGACGACGACGTAGTCGCCGGTGACGACCGTCATGAGGTACGTTGACGCGGGGCGGTCGAGCGACCAATGCCACTCCGTCTCGCCGTCGACGTCACGAGACCCCACCAGCCGACCGTTCGACAGCGCTTTTTCTCCGTGCGGGGTCCGAATAAAAAATTCCCACGTGGTCTTGTCGTTCAGCTCGTCGTACGTCGGTATCCAGTAGCGCGTGTCCTCCATGTCGCCTTGCGTCCACACAACGTGGCGGCGGTCGATGAAGTACGCGCCCTTTTTCGGGTGCACGGATTCGTAGGCGACCGTGAACGTTGCCGGAACGCGCACGTGGACCGTCAGCGTGCGGCCATCGTACGTGTGCTGGAGTGCGGCGCCGGCGGCCGACGTGACGCTCACGATCTTCATGTCGACGGCATCGAGTGGTACGTCGCGCACGTTCGGATGGCCCGCGAGCGTGGCTACCGTCAGCGTCGTTGAGCCGACGACCGCGTGGCGGGGCCAGTCGAATCGCACGTGCACGATCTGGTGCTTGAGGTCGTACGTGCGGGGTCGCTCGGCGTGGGGAGTGCCGGGCGGAAGCGCGCCCCACGTGATCAGCGTATCACCCGGCGGCGGCGCTTGCGCGCCTGCCAGCTGAATCGCGAAGACCGTGGCAGCGAGGAGCGAAGCGAGACGCACGCGCGGGTTAGTCGGCCGCGACGGTCCCGAAGTCGTACCCGGGCACAGAGATCCGCGGGATCTGCTGCGCGATGATGCGCTCGATCGTGCGGACCATCGCGATCTCGTCCGCCGACATGAACGTGTAGGCGTCGCCGGTGGCGGCGGCGCGGCCGGTCCGGCCAATGCGGTGCACATAGTCTTCCGGTTGCTGCGGCACGTCATAGTTGATGACGTGAGAGATACCGGAGATGTCGAGTCCGCGTTGGGCAATGTCGGTCGCGACCAGAACACGGACGCGGCCGCTCTTGAAGTCTTCGAGCGCCTTGGTGCGCTGCCCCTGCGACTTGTCCGCGTGCATGGCCACCGCGTTGACGTTGGCGCGCTCGAGGTGCCGGACCACGCGGTCCGCGCCGTGCTTGGTGCGGGTGAACACGAGCACCGAGTCCATCTCGGGCTTGTTCAACAGCTCGATGAGCAGGGCCGACTTCTTGTCCTTCGGCACGGGATAGACGGCGTGGGTGACCGTGCTAGCCGCTTCCGAGCGCCGGCCGACCTGAACGACTATCGGTTTGCGCAAGTATTTCCGCGCGAGCGCCTCGACCTCCGGCGGCATGGTCGCGCTGAAGAGCAGGGTCTGCCGATAGGGCGGGATCTGCGCGACGATCCGATTGATCTGCGGCGCGAATCCCATGTCGAGCATGCGATCGGCCTCGTCGAGCACCAGCACTTCGAGGTTCTCGAATGACACGTTGTGGCGCTCGAGGTGGTCGATCAGTCGGCCGGGAGTGGCCACGACCACGTCGACCCCGCGACGCAGGGCCTTCTCTTGCGGCTCGAGCCCGACGCCGCCGTAGACGGCGACGACCGAGAGCCCGCTGCCCTTGCTGTACTTCGTGAAGCTCTCATCGACCTGCGCGGCAAGCTCGCGCGTCGGCGTCAAGATCAGCACGCGCGTGCGGCGCGGGCCGTCGAGAAGGCGGTCGATAATGGGGAGCGTGAACGCGGCGGTCTTGCCAGTGCCGGTCTGGGCCAGGCCGATCAAGTCGCGCCCGCGGAGTGCGAGCGGTATGGCTTCGTGTTGAATCGGGGTTGGGTGCGTATACCCAGCTTCGCGCACCGCGGCCAGCACCTCGGGCTTGAGCCCGAGGTCATCAAACGTTACTTCAGTTTTTATCAAAATTCTTCGATTGCTATGAGTTACTTAAGTTTAAGCGGTGAGGAACGATAGCACCAGGCGGTTAACCTCGTCCGGAGCCTGTTCCTGCACATTATGCCCAGCCCCACGCACAACATGGTACGTCGACTTGGGCTCGGCATGGACCAGACGATCCCCGCCCGCGAGTATGACGAGCGTTCGCGTCGTTATGGCACTGGCGTCGGGCTCCCAGTTGAATGCGTGGAGCATGCGGACGGCCGCCATGGTCATCTCGGGGAACTGCGTCGGCGCCCAATACTCATCCACTTCTCGCGCGCTCAGAGCAGTTTTTCCCGCGCGCGAGAGCCAGAGGCCCGTCGCAATGGTCCACCTGAAGGTAACATAGGGGATGAGAGCCTCGAGCCATCGCGGCGAGATCGTCCTCGCGAGCGGCACGATGGGCACCCGTCCAATGCTCACGGGCGCCAATAGCACCAGCGCGCTGACGCGATCCGGTGCGCTTACTGCCACCCGGCGCGCGACGACGGAGCCGAGCGAATGCGCGACGATCGCCGCGCGTTCGAGACCGAGTGCATCGAACGTCGCGAGCACGACATCGGCCATGGCGTCCGGCGTGTAGTACTCGGTGCCGGATGGTTTGTCGGAGAGGCCATGACCGGGGAGATCCATGGCGAACGGGCGAATGCCCCGCTCGGCGAGCACTGGCAGGTTGCGGCGCCAGACGAAGCACGAGCATCCCCAGCCGTGAATAAAGAGCGCTGGGACCGTGCCGGGGCCGAGCGCTTCTATGACCCGAATATCGAGATGGGGCGAGACACGCACGAACCGGGTCGAGTAACCCGGCACCCCTGCCGGGAACATCTCGGCCGGATCGAGCCGGCCGTGCAGCCGCGCCGTCAGATTAGCTCGATGGGGCGGCCGGACAACCGGGCGATGAGCCCTAAGCGGAACGTGACGTCGGCCCATCGGTCCTCGCCCTCGGCGGTCTCCTCGACGAGCGGATAGCTCGCCCACGCGACGGGGTGCTCGGTCTTTGGACTCGCGAGACCCTTGTGCGGATGCCAGACGCCGTTGCGATCGCGGTCGTCGAGGAAGCGCTCGAACAAGCGCGACCAGTTGTCATTGCGCCGCAGGAATCCCAGACGCGCGAGCAGCTCCATCCACATCAGCGCGAACGGGACATCGGCGTCGACGGCATTGCGATGGGGAAGCAGGTCGCCCAGGACGAAGTGAGGCTGCATCACGGGCGTCGTGCCGACGAGCTGCGCGGACTCTTGTCGTGGCTGTGGCTGCGTCAAGAATTGGTAGAGACGCTCCACGTGCTCGTGATACTCGCTCCGAAATTGCGGCATGAACGCGAGCATCATGATCGCGTGCACCGAGGGCGGCGCTGCCTCGGGCGGGAGCACTTGGCGGTTGCCGACGCGCACCCATACGGGCCGCATGCCGTTCACGGGGAGCGACTTCAAATACGCGTTGATCCGCTCGATGATCCGGCGCGCAGCACCCCGGAGCCTCGGGTCGCCCTCATATCCCGCCTGCGCCAATGCAGCCGCCGCGGCCTCGCGCAGGATCGCTCTCCCCCTGCGGGCCATCTCCTCTTCCTCGGGGCTACCCGCGAACTCGAACAGAAACGCCGGATCTTCGTCCTCGGCTAGCAGCCTGAACAATAAGCGCCGAACTTTGGCGAGCGGTGGAGATTCGCGTTCCCAGCCGTACTCCACGAGGCGGCGCACCGCGTTGATCGTACCGATGCCATCGAATGCATCGTTACGAGGCAACCCCAGCATTGTCGGGCCCCATTCGCCGTCGGCGCGCTGGCTCAGCGCGAGCCGTACCGCCGGGAGGTGGGCGTACGGGAGCGCGGAGAATGGGTCGCTTGCCGCCCAGGGGAGTCGCGCAACTTCTGCTATGGCGCGATACTGAATGGGTGGTGAGGCATGGTCGAGCAGCCAGCTGAGCGGGAATTTGACGGGTGGGGCCGGGGCCCCCGCCGCGATGGGCGGCGTCGGAGCGGGCTGGAGCGGCACGGTCACGCGTAACGTTAGGCACCTTTGAGGCAAATCGCTAGACGCCGCGAGCATTTCCGGCTCGAAGGCAAAGTTCTGTTTCTCGTCGATGATGCAGCGCTTATGGCGCGGCAGTTGGCCGGCGAGGAGCTCGAGGCGCCCGGACCGCTGCGGGACGACATCTCGACCGATGAGATCACGCCCGCGTCCATCTGCTATTACCACGATAAGACCCTCGGGGAGTTCGCCTACCTCGGGCTCCGGGCGGGCGGACAGTTCCCTGTGACCCGTGGCGCGGTCGCCCGAGGCGGATTTGCGGCGTCCGTCGCCGGACGACGGCGAGGAAAGGGCTCATCTCGGGAAGCATCCCCGTACGCTGAGTTGGCCGCCGGCATTCGCGTCGTGTTCGCGGAGAGCTTTGAGCGCATCTATCGCGAGAATTGCGAGAATCTCGGGCTGTTAACGTCGACGGATTTTACACTGCTCACCCGGCTGCGCCGGGGTGAGACCGTGCCCATCAGTGAGTTCACCACGCATCGAGACGAGATCGGCCGACAGATCATCGAGCACGGCGGGCTTGGATACTTCAACTTGAAGCCCAGGACTTTGGCCGAGAAGATCATCGATCGGCATTGGGTGCGTGAGGGATTCGTTCGCGCCGATCTCCGATTCAGTCATGAGTACGTCACGCCGATGGCGGCGACCATCTTCTATGAGCACTTCGGGAGAGATGCGAGAGTAAAGGACCCCGAGAGCGTTCTGTGTTTCCGCGATCACCTGACCTTTCTCGCCGAGACGAACATCGCGCCGGATCTGCTCGACGTGGCGATGGCGTTGGAAAAGACTCAGCGAGAGTTTGCCGCCGAGCAGGGCATCCGACTCCATGGCGAGGTTCCGCGTGGCGGGTCTGAGGCGATCTGCCACAGCAAAATTCTCGAAGACTATGCCCTGCCCGGCCAGATCATCGTTGGGTCCGATTCCCATACGCCGCACGCTGGCGCGCTGGGCTGCCTGGCGTTCGGCATCGGGACGACCGCGATCGCGAATGCCTGGTACACCGGCGATGTCCGCGTCATCGTGCCTCCCATCGTCCGAGTGCTGATCTCCGGGCGTCCACCGGCCAACGTCACGGCGAAGGACGCCATGCTGGAGTTGCTGCGGCATCCGTTCGTGCGGTCCGGCGGCGCGATCGGAGCCATCATCGAGTACGCGGGCGACGCCGTCGCCTCATGGTCCATCGATGAACGCGCCACGCTCACCAACATGGCGGCCGAAGTAGGCGCGTTCTCAGGCATTGTTGCCCCGGACGCCGTCACCACCAACTTTCTCGTCACTCGGCGCGCGACGGTGATTCCGGCGTTCGATGATCTCGCCTCGGACCCGGACGCGACGTACGCGACGACTATCGAAATCGACGCCGGTGCGTTGAGGCCGATGGTCGCGCTACCGGGCGATCCTGGGAATGGCCGTCGCGTTGACGAGCTCGGCGATGTGCCGATCGACATCGCGTACGCCGGCTCGTGCACCGCGGGCAAGCGCGACGACATGGACATGTACGCGCGCGTCCTTACTGGCCGCAGCGTGGCGCCCGGTGTGCGATGTTATATCCAATGTGGGTCGCAGAGTGTCTACGCGTACTGTGTCGAGCAGGGCTATGATCGCGTGTTCGCCGACGCGGGCGCAACGCTCATCGCGCCCTCGTGCGGTGCGTGCATCAATGCGGGCCCGGGTGTATCACGCCGCGCCGACGAGGTGACCATCTCGGCCATCAACCGCAACTTCCCAGGGCGGTCGGGACCCGGCCAGCTCTATCTGGCGTCGCCGTACACGGTGGCCGCCTCGGCAGTCGCCGGCCGCATCGTGGCCGCCGAGATCACATGAGAGGCGAGTTTGTCGACGTCGGCGGCGCACGGCTCTACTACTACGCGGCCGGGACGCGAGGCGCGGGCGAGCCGTTGGTGCTCATCCACGGGTGTCTCACGTCGTCGCACCTGTGGTCGTGCGTGGTACCGTGCTTGCCGGAGGGGCACCGCACGGTCGTCGTCGACCTGCTCGGACATGGGCGAAGCGATCCGCCGTCCGGGCACCCGCTCACGGCTCGGGCCCACGCGAAACGGCTCGTGCGGCTGCTCGATGCGTTGTGCATCGACCGCGCGTGTCTCGTTGGCCATGGGTTCGGCGCCACCGTCGCCAATCTGGTCGCCACTGACGATTCCGCGCGGGCATCGCGATTGTGTTTCGTGAATGCCACGCTCCGGGCGGGCCGGTCATGGTCGTTGCTCAGGGGCGCCCGATACGTGCCGACGCCGCTGCTCCTGAGCGCCGTGCGGTCGCGTATTCGTCGCGGGTACGTCAACGCCGAGAGAGCGAATCGATCGCTCGAGCATTACTTGCGACCCTTCGCCACGCCTGAGGGACATACGGTCCTTGGCGCGCAGTTGGCGGCGCTGCCCAACGATGAAAACCTCGCTGCCTGCCTGACAAAGCCGACGGCGCTGGTCGCCGGGGAGAATGATCCGTTCGAGTCAGTCGTAACGGCGCGGGCGGTGCAAGCGCTCAATCCCAGTGCCACATTGGACGTGCTATCTGACGCGCACTACTCGCCCGAGGAATCTCCCGAGCGCGTGGCGCAGGTCATCACTCAGCTTTTGGAGCGATGAGCTCTCGTATCGACGTTTTTCGAAAGATGATCGCGAAGGATCCCGCGAATCTTCTGGCGCATTACGGCCTCGCGAATGAGGCGCTCAAAGAAGGCCTGTGGGACGAGGCCCGAGCGCACCTCGAGACGTACCTCGCCGGGTACGACGACGAGGGGAATGGCTACGGGCGGCTCGCCGCGGCGCTCGAATCGCTCGGGCGCACCGACGAGGCGCGAGTGGCGCTGCGCAAAGGCATCGAGTCCGCGCAGCGGTTTGGGCACGCCGGGATGGCCACGGAGCTAGAGGAACGTCTCGACTCGCTGTAATCGCCCAGGGCATCGGTCGAGTACCGGCTACCCGGGTTCCACAGAATCCAAGATTCGATGCCGTTGTCGTAGCCAGCCTTGATCTGGTCGCGGACCTGAGCCGCTCCGTAATGCGGCGGGCCCAGCGTGAAGTCTTGATACCACGGGCGCACGACCACCGGGTGTGTGAGCGCCGCTGATCGACGCTTCGCGTCTTTGAGGGTATGGTCGATGACGGCGTAGGGGTGCGCATTGGGCACCGAGAAACCGTAGGTGCCCGGCGCGTAGTGCGACGGATAGCTCATCGGCAGTACGACGTCGACCTGGTCGGCGAACATCTCCCAGCGCTGGCCGATGCCCATGTCTGTCGTGTCGGTGGCCGTCAGGCCGAAGACATCGGCCGTGATCGGCACGCTCAGCGGCGCGAGGAGTGTATGTACCCGGCCAAGTTGTTCGCGAATGACTTGGGCGCGCAGGCGGCCGTTGGCGAGGGGGAACGCGGCTTCGCGCATGAGGTGCTTGTCGTCGGGAAATCGGACGTAATCGAATTGGATCTCGCTGAATCCGAGATCGACGGCCTCGCGCGCGAGATCGGCCGCGTATTCCCAGATCGGCCATTGGTGCGCGTCGAGCCACGCGCGACCCTGCTTGTCCCGCCACGCTCGGCTCGTGTCGGCCCGGGAGCGGATCGCCCACTCCGGGTGCGCCTCGGCTAACAGCGGATCTTTCGCCACGACGATCCGGGCGATCGGATAAATGCCGTGCGTGCGCATCGTGTCGAGCACCGCGCGGAGGTGTGCCGCGGTCATGGGACGCATCGTGTCCGCCCCAATCGCCTGGGCGAGCGCTACGCGGCTCCGGTACAGCACGAATCCGCGATCGTCCTTCACGTCGATCACGAGCGCGTTGATCTCCGTGTGCTCGGCGACTCCGATCAACTCCCACATCTTCTTGCCGAGGGCCGCCCATCGGTTCACATACAGCCCGCGCACAATGGGCGGCGTCGCGACGAGCGGCGCCTTCGGCACGATCACGCCGACCTGTAGAGCGAAAATAAAGGGAACCAGCACCGCCTAAATCGCCTTCAGCTCCTGCGCAACGTTGAGGACGTTGCCGATTTCGCGGGAGAGCGCCCGAGCCTCCTGGGTCGCGCTGGTGACGTCGTCGATCGCCGACTGCACGCCGGCCGAGCGGAGCTTGAGGAGATCGAAGCGAATGTTCTGCAGGACGATCCCCGCGTTCTCGAACTGCGCATAGAGCGCGGTCCGGCGGTCGGCGAGATCACCGAGCGTCGCGCGCTGCCGCTTGAGCAGCGTCACCTTGCGTTCGCGCTCAGGCGACTCAGGCTCAGCCTCGCAGTCAGCGATGCGCTTGTCGAGCGCCGGCAGTGCATCCGGTTGGACGTCACCGTCCAAGCGTTGGAGCGCGCTGGCCAGCGACGCGATACGCTCGACGAGATTGCCGACCGTCTGGACGACGTCGGGCAAGAGCGCGCGATCGGCGGGGCCGAGTTTGTCGACGATCTCTTTTACGGCGATACGGTCTTTGACCGCACGCAACACCATCTGACCGTGCGGACCGAAAAGCACGTCGTGCGGGACCAGCTCCGCCGCCTGCTTCGAGACGATGTCGACGGGGACAGCCCCAGTCTGGCCCGGCAACGGCGAGGGAGGCGCCGTCATGACTGGCCGCGAGCGGCCGGAGCGCTGATCGCGGCGCTCGGACCGCCGCTCCTCGCGCGCAGCCCGGCGCGAGGACTCGAGCTCGGGATCGACCGGCTCAGGCGCGGGTCGCGGTATCGGCGCCCGCCCCGATCGCGGCGCGGGCGGGACGAGCGCGTACGGGACCGCGTCGGGTGTCGAGAGCCGCGTCTGCCGCGCCTTCTCACGGAGCTCGGCCCGCTTGTTCTTGTCGAACATCGCCTTGGTGCCGTCGATGGCCTCGGCTGCCACGTCGAAGAACAACCGGTCGCGCGGCTGCTTGAACACGTCGTGCCAGTCGAATCCGTCCGCCCAGAGCTTTGCGTACCAGTACGCCATCAGCACAGACCAGAACGCGGTGATCCCGAAGAGGTCGGAGTCGCTCACGATCGCCAGTACGATGATCACCGCATTGATGATCGTATACGTCTTCAGGCGGCGCCTGAACTTATTCACCGGCGCCGCCGACCAACGGGCGAGCTCCTCCTGAGTGAAAGCGCTCACATACGCCGGCGACGGTGCGGGCATAGCGACCGGCGCCTGCAATGGCGCAGGCGTCGGCGCGGGGAACGACGGTTGGGCGGCGCTTGGCGCACTGGCCCGCGATGGCAGCGGATCGGCGACCGGCGCGCCATCGAGAGCGGCAACCAACGTGGTCGCATCGGCGAAGCGGTCCTGCGGCGCCTTCGCCAAGAGCTTCATGATGACGCGAGCGAGCTGCTCAGGCACATCCGCGCGACGATCGCGGAGCGGGACTGGCGCTTCCGAGATCTGCTTGACGAGAAGCGCCGGAGTGCTGGACCCGGTAAACGGCGGCGCGCCGGACAGCATTTGATAGCCGACGACGCCGAGCGCGTACAGATCGCTCCGGCCGTCGATGGCGCGATCGCCCGCGCACTGCTCGGGCGACATGTACGCCGGGGTGCCGATCGCGACGCCGGTCGCCGTGAGACGGGTGCCGGTCGTTTCGTCGACGGCCCGCGCGATACCGAAGTCGGTGACGAGCGCCCTTCCGTCGCCGGCGTCCAGCAGAATGTTGTCAGGCTTGATATCGCGGTGGATGACGCCGCGGGCGTGGGCGAAAGCGAGCGCCTGAGCGACTTCCTTGAGGACGCGCTTGGTGGGCTCGGCCGCCATGGGCCCCGATGCGCGGAGCTTGGCGCCGAGATTGTCGCCGTCCACGAAGGCCATGACGAAGTACACGAGGCCGTCGCGCTCGTCGACCGTATAGATGGGGACGATGTTCGGGTGCGACAGCTGGGCAGCTGTTTCCGCTTCCTGGAGGAACCGCGTCCGGATCTCGGTCCGGTATGCCAGCTCTGGCGGGAGCAGCTTTACCGCCACCACGCGTTTGAGACGCACATCTTTCGCGCGGTAGACGATACCCATGCCACCGCGCCCGACCTCGCGCTCGACGACGTACGCCGGGGCAAGGACATTGGCGACACGGGCTTGCAGTTCCTGGTCGGCGGATTCTGAAGTGTTTGGTGGCACAGCCTTCCTAGTGTAGCACCAATGCGTACTGCCCGAAAGGAGACGCGCTCAGCCGTGTCAAGGTAAGGGGCGCGAACCAGTCACTGCGGCAGGGGGTAAGTGGGGAAAGTGTCACGAAGGCGGGGGCGTGTTGCGGATCGCGCCGGGTTGGCGTAACTCGGATAGCACCGATTGTGCGGATGGTAAGCCGACGCCGCTCCGCGGCGCGTCGATGCGGCAAACTACGCCGCTCGACTGGTCGGTTAAGAAGCTCGGCTGGCGCCGAGCAGGCTCTTAGAGTTGGGGTACTTCAATGGCACAACGTCAGACACTCCCCGTTCTGCCTCTTCGCGGAACGGTGATCTTTCCCGGCCTGACCCAGCCCATCGCGGCGGGACGACCGGGCACGCTGCGCGCGATCGAGGCGGCGCTCAAGGGCGACCGGCTCGTGTTCGCGGTCGCGCAGCGCGATAACACCGACGAGCCGGCACCAGAGATTCTGTATACGATGGGCGTCATCGCCCGCATCGGACAGATTCAGCGCGGGCTCGGGGGCGTGCAATTGCTCTTACAGGGAGAGCAGCGAGCGACCGCCCTCCAATACCAAACCATCGACAATTATCTCGCCGCGGTCGTGATCCCGGTCGAGGAAATGACGCCGATCAATGAGCACGACGCGGCGTTCGAGGCCCTGCATAAGGAAATCCGGGAGCGGGCGGCCGAGCTCGGCGAGCGTCGGGGGCTGCCCGAAGAGGTCGTCCATCAAGTTCTGGACTCGGTCACCGAGCCGGGCAAGTTCGCCGACTTGGTCGCGGGCTATATCGAGCTCAGTGTCGCCGAGAAACAGGGTTTGCTCGAAACGCTGAGCGTCGAAGAGCGTCTCCGCCGCGTGCTCGTGGCCGTGCAGCGGCAAATCGGGCTGCTCGAGGCGCAGGAAGAGATCAAGTCGCAAGTCCAGGAGGAGTTGGGCGAGCGCCAGCGCGAGATGTATCTGCGCGAGCAGATGAAAGCGATTCAAAAGGAGCTCGGCGACGACGACTCCGCGCGCGAGATCAATGACCTCCGGGATAAGCTGAACAAGCTGGAGCTGCCGAAGGAGGCGCGGGCCGAGGTCGAGCGCGAGCTCGGTCGCTTGGAGCGCGCGGGACGCGAGTCCATGGAAGCGCAGGTGATCCGGACGTATCTGGAATGGATCGCTGAGCTGCCGTGGAATGCGCGGTCTGACGACAAGTTGGAGCTCGGGCGGGCCGAGTCGGTGCTGGACGAGGACCACTACGGGCTCAAGGACGTGAAGGATCGCGTCTTGGAGTTCTTGGCGGTGCGTCAACTGCGTGCGCAGCAACTCGCGGACGAAGTCGAGACCACCGGCGAGGTTCCCGCGGCCAAGCTCAAGGCGCGGAAAGAGGACGCGACGCCGGCGCTCAAGTCGGGTGACGATGAGGATCGTCGGATCTCCGACTCGAAAGAGGCGAAGGCGCGCGCGATGGCCAAGGGCCCGATCCTGTTGTTCGTCGGTCCGCCAGGCGTCGGCAAGACCTCGATCGCGAAATCGATCGCCCGGTCGCTCGGCCGCGAGTACGTTCGGGTGTCCCTCGGCGGCACGCGTGACGAGGCTGACATTCGTGGCCACCGCCGCACCTACGTCGGCGCGATGCCCGGCCGGATCATCCAGGGGATGAAGCAGGCGGGCACGAAGAACCCGGTGTTCTTACTCGACGAGGTCGACAAGCTGGGAACGTCCTATCAGGGCGATCCAGCGTCGGCGCTGCTCGAGGTGCTCGATCCGGCTCAGAACGACACGTTCACGGATCACTATCTCGGCATCCCGTTCGACCTGAGCGAGGTGTTGTTCATCGCGACGGCGAACTTCATCCAGAACATCCCCGGCCCGCTGCTCGACCGTATGGAAGTCGTCGACTTCGCGGGGTATACCGAGAGAGAGAAGGCGGAGATCGCCAAGAAGTACTTGATTCCGAGACAGCTCGAGGAGTCGGGGCTCAACGCCGGTGGGCGTACGGTCAAGTTCGATGACGAGGCCGTGATGCGCATCGTCTCCGAGTACACTCGGGAAGCCGGGGTCCGGCAGCTCGAGCGGCAGATCGGCGCGGTGGCTCGCAAGATCGCGCGCCGGTTGGCCAGCGGAGGCACGGACGATCTGCAGATCACCGCGGACGACGTGCGCGAGCTACTCGGCCGTCCGCGCGTTCATCCCGAACGGGCGAACGAGCAGAACGAAGTGGGCGTCGCCACGGGAATGTTCTACACCCCGATGGGTGGCGACATCATGTTCGTCGAAGCCGCGATCCGTCGGTTGGGCGCGGCGCCACGGACCGACGATGAGAAGGTCCAGGTCAGCGGCGGCGGGAATGTCTCGTTGATCCTGACCGGGCAGCTCGGCGACGTGATGAAGGAGTCGGCTCGGGCCGCGCTCACGTATGCGGCAACGCATGCGTCGCGGTTGCAGATTCCCGAGGAGCGGCTCGGCTCCATGGAGGTCCACGTCCACGTGCCCGCGGGTGCCATTCCGAAGGACGGACCGTCGGCCGGCGTCACCATGGCGACGGCACTGGTCAGTGCGATGTCAGGTCGGCCGGTTCGACGGGACGTCGCGATGACGGGTGAGATCACGCTACGTGGGCGCGTGCTGCCGATCGGTGGGCTGAAAGAGAAAGTGTTGGGCGCCCATCGCGCGGGAATTGGCGTCATCGTCCTGCCGAAGGCAAACGAGGCGGATATGGAGGACATCCCGGAGGAAGTCCGGAATGTGCTCACGTTCTATCCGGTGGAGACGCTCGACGAGGTCTTCGCGGTGGCGTTGCTGCCGGCGACCAAGCCGGTCAGCACGCGGAAGACCGAGATGGAGGAAGCCGAGGAGGAAGCCGCTATCGCTGGCTGAGCGGCTCCGGCATCAAGGTTCTGAGAGGCGCTTCGCGCCGCTCGCTGCGCTCGCCAAACGGCGGCCAAGCGGGCGGGTGCGAGGCGCCTCTCTTTATTCGCGAGGCGACTCTCCTTTACTCTCCTTTTCCTCTATTGGATCGGGCCGCCACTGAAAATGGTGGTGATGTCGAATCGCAGCGCCTGTGGCTCTGTGCCGGGTAGGAAGTACTCGGTGTACCGCTGGTCGGGTGGGGTTGCCGAATCGGCGAGCGTGCCGGTGCGACGGTCTAACTCGGCCGTGATCAACGTCGCTGGCGGTGACCACTCGACCGGCTGATGCCCGGTCCCGGCGGCGTAGTACTGAGCCATGAGGTGCGCCCAGATCGGCGCGGCGAGCGAACCGCCCGCGGCGCCGGCGGCGATCGGGCGCGGATGGTCGAACCCGAGCCAGACGCCCGTGACGAGATCCGGCGTCATGCCGATGAACCAGACGTCGGTCTCGTCATTCGTCGTGCCAGTCTTGCCGGCCGCCGGAAGCGTGGCGCCGATCACCTTGCGCACGCCCACGGCCGTGCCGCGATCGATGACATCCCGCATCATGTCCCGCACGATATAGGCGACGTTCGAGTCGAGCGCGGGCATCGTGGGGCCGCCCTGGCCAGCCCACACGAGGTGACCGGAGCGGTCGTCGACGTGCAGGATCGTACGCGGCTGGATCGCCGTGCCGCCGTTCGCGAACGGCGCATAGGCCGTGACGAGCTCGATCGGACGGACCTCCGACGCACCGATCGCCGAGGCGGGAAAGGGGGCGATCGGCGTCGTGATTCCTAAGCGCTGCGCCAGCGCGATCACCGTGTCGATCCCGACGGCGAGACCCAACTGTACGGCGACGGTGTTGCGCGATCTGGCTAGCGCTTCGCGCAACGTGAGTGGTCCCAAAAACTGGTGATCCGAGTCTTCGGGCTTGTACGTGGTTCCATCATCGAGCGGGATCGCTATCGCCGTGTCATACACGACCGTGTTCGCCGCGATGCTGTCGGCGATGGCGGCGGCGTAGACAATGGGCTTGAATGCCGATCCCGGCTGGCGGAGGGCCGAGAGCGCGCGGTCGTACGGAGAATCTTGATAATCGCGGCCACCGACCAGCGCACGCACCTCGCCAGTCGCGGGGTCGATCGAGATCAGGAGCCCCTGCAAATAATCTTTCGATGCGCCGCCGTATGTCGGATTCGCATAACCTGGCCGATCTTCGACCGCCTTGGCGCCGGCCCGCACCGCCATGATCGCGGCGCGTTGGAGATTCGCGTCGAGTGTTGTGTAGAGGCGATACCCGCCACTGTCGACGGGAATCCCGGCGTGCTCGGCATCCGCACGGACCGCATCGACGAAATACGGTGCGAGGCCGTGCACATCCGGGCTGACGATAAGCGGATCTCGCTTCGCTCGATCCGCCACCGCGCGGGGAATGAGATCCTGGTCCGCCATCAGGCGGAGAACCAGGTCGCGCCGGGCGGTCGCTCGGTCCGGGTGGCGGATAGGGTCGTAGTACGGCGGGCTGCGTGGGAGGGCAGCGAGGGTGGCGGCCTGCGAGAGCGTCAGGTGTGCGGCGTCCGTACCGAAGTAGTGCCGAGCCGCCGCGTCGATCCCGTACCAGCCGTGCCCGAGCTCGATCTGGTTGAGGTACGCTTCCAGGATCTGCTTTTTTGAGTAGTGGCGCTCCATCTCGCGGGCGGCGTCCTGCTCGCGGAGCTTGCGGTCGATGCTCTTGTCGCGCCGGCTGACGACGTCGGGGTGCATGTTCCCGACGAGTTGCATGGTAATCGTGCTGCCGCCGCGGGCGTGGCCCTTGAGCGCGTCTTTCAGGACGCCGAAAATCCCGGCGACATCCACGCCATCGTGGTGATAGAATCGGCGATCCTCGACGGCGATGAACGCTTCGGGCACATACGCCGGGAGCGAACCAAGTGGCACGCTCGTACGGATTTGGCGCCCCAGCTCGCCAATCGCCGTCCCGTCCTTGGCGTAGACCACCGACGACTGCGGTGCGTCGATGATCTGCCAGGGCTGCGACGGGGGTTGTACTAGGAGCCAGAGCGCGCAGATCAAGTGCATATTTAGAGTATGCCGCCGTATCTCAACGTCGCCATCGGACAGATCTCGCCCCGCAAAGCTGACTACGCGCTCAATCTCCAGCAACTTGGGGCGCTGTTCGAGCGCGTCGACCGGATGACGCCACGCCCGCAGGTCTTGCACCTGCCGGAGACGGCACTCACCGGGTACTTCCTCGAAGGCGGCACGGAAGAGGTCGCGCTCAGCGCCGGCACCCTGGCCGCCGACTTACAACGTATCTACCCCTCGAAGCTGGCGTTGGATGTTGTACTCGGGTTTTACGAACGGTGGCAAGGCATTCTGTACAACAGCGCGATGTACGTCACGCTGGGTCCCGGTGGGCCGATCATTCGCCACGTGCATCGCAAAACGTTTTTGCCCACGTATGGGCTATTTGATGAGGAGCGATTCGTCGAGCGGGGTCACGATATTCGCGCGTTCGACACGCCATGGGGTCGGGCGGGAATACTGGTGTGCGAGGACCTCTGGCACGGCCTTCCGGCGACGATCGAGGCGCTCGATGGTGCGCAGATTCTCTTCGTTCCCTCCGCGGCGCCGGCCCGCGGGATCTGGCCGCGCGACGACGGGGTCCCGGGACCAGCCACGGTGTCGAGATGGGAGCGGCTGGTGCGGGGGACGGCCGAGGAGCATGGCATTTATGTCCTCTACACGAACCTCGTCGGCATGGAGGGCGGGAAGGCGTTCATCGGCGACTCGCTCATCGTTGGCCCGGCGGGCGATGTCCGCGCGCGGGCGCCATTGTTTCAGCCGGCGCTGATCACGCAGACGATCGACCTGGCGGACATCGGTCGCGCGCGGGCCGATACGCCACTGCTCGCGGATCTGCGCACCGCCCTTCCCTATCTGCGCGATGCGTTGGCGCGCGTGGGCGGGTCACGGGCGGCCGTGTCATATGATCCAGCGGCGACAGAATCGCAGGGCGACGCGTGTCGGCCCAGTGGCGGGCCGCCACCACTGGCGATCGATGCGCCGCTCGTCGAGCGGTGGCTCACGACGTTTGTGCGCGAGGAACTCGGACGACGAGGATTCCAGCGCGCTGTCGTTGGACTCTCCGGTGGCGTCGACTCGGCGGTCACCGCGTTCTTGGCTGCGAGAGCACTGGGACCCGAGAACGTCATCGGCGTCCGCATGCCCTATCGCACGTCGAACCCCGAGAGCCTGGAACACGCCGAGCTCGTGATCGACGCGCTCGGGATCGAGTCGAGAACGGTCGACATCTCGCCGGCGGTGGACGGGTACCTGCAGTCTGAGCCCGATGCGGATCCGGCGCGACGCGGCAACGTGATGGCACGCCAGCGCATGATCGTGTTGTTCGATCTCTCGGCGCGATATGATGCGTTGCCGCTCGGGACGGGCAACAAAACCGAGCGGTTATTCGGCTACTTCACCTGGCATGCTGACGACTCCCCGCCGATCAACCCGCTCGGGGATCTGTTCAAGACTCAGGTGTGGACGCTGGCGAGGCATCTGGGCGTTCCGGACGTCATTGTGCACAAGCCGGCATCGGCGGATCTCATTCGTGGCCAGACGGACGAAGCGGATTTCGGGATCAGCTATGGCAAGGCCGACGCGATCTTGAATTGGCTGCTCGCGGGCTACTCGCCAGCCGAGCTCACGACGCGGGGGTTTGTCCCTGAGGAAGTCGACCTCGTGTACAAACGACTCTCGGGCACGCATTGGAAGCGCCGGCTACCGACGGTCGCGCTGCTCAGTCAGTCCGGGATCGGCGAGAGCTATTTGCGTCCGGTCGACTATTAGCCGCTTCGGCGAGCTCGCGGAGTAGCTTCGTCACGGCGCGCTGCCGGCGGCCGCTCAGTCCCGAGGCCGCTTTGCGGATGGCGCGCACGTGCTTCGGCCGAATACGCGTGAGGACGCGCACGCCTTTCCCCGTGAGCTCGGCGAACGTCGCCCGCCGGTCGTCGGCGCAACTCTTCCGGCGAACGAGCCCTTTGCCTTCCAGGCGATCGACCAGGAAGGTCGCGCCGCCGCTCGAGACCGACACGTGGCGTTGGAGCTCGCCCAGGAGCATGGGCCCGCGCTCGTGGAGGACATCGAGTACCGCCAGCTCGGCCAAGCTGAAGCCGTACCGCGCGGCGTCGGCTGTCGCATGCGCAGCCATCGCCGCGTAGGCGTCGCCGAGCGCCGCCCACAACGTGCTCGCGATGTCGCTCGCGGCTTTGGTCGTCACGCGACCCGCACGGGATCGCGGAGCGCCGTCGTGATGCGGGCCGCCATCGCATCGAGCAACGTGCGGTCGGGCATGAGCGAGCGGTCGAACGGCAGCGGGATGTCGAACCCGTCGGTGTTCGTCCGCGGGATGAGATGCACGTGGTAGTGGAAGACGTTCTGTCCCGCGTTCGGGCCGCTATTCACCACGATGTTCATGTCGCGCGCACCGGCCATGCGCCGAATGACCGGCGCGAGGCGCATCGAGACATCGAACAGATGCATCGCCACGTCGTGGGGGACGTCGACCAAGGTTTCGTAATGGGCTTTAGGGACGACCAATACGTGGCCGGGATTGACCGGCTGAATGTCCATGAACGCGAGGGCCGTCGCGTCCTCGTAACATATGGACACTTCCGCTGCACCCCGGATGAGGTCGCAGAAGATGCAGTGCGGGCTTGGCTTGGTCATTGAAATCCCTCACCAATGTTCCTCATGTAAGGAGCGCTGTCAAGAAATCCCGGCGTCGGCTATTTTATCGCGATGGCTGCACATACCGACCTTGAAGGCGCGGTGGCCGGTGGTCTCCGCCGCGACCAACTGATTGCCGCGTATCGCACCATGTATCTGGCGCGGCGCATTGATGATAAAGAGATCCAGCTCAAGGGTCAGAACAAGATCTTTTTTCAGATCTCCGGGGCTGGCCACGAAGCCATATTGGTCGCCGCGGGGCTCGCCCTGCGTTCGGGCGCCGACTGGTTCTATACCTACTACCGCGACCGAGCGCTGTGCTTGATGCTCGGCGTGACGCCGGCCGACATGCTTTACGAGGCTGTGGGCGCGGCGATCGACCCCGCTTCTGGCGGGCGTCAAATGCCGAGCCACTGGGGCGCCAAGGCATATAACATCACATCGTCTTCGTCCCCTACGGGGACTCAGTTTCTCCAGGCCGTGGGTTGTGCTGAGGCGTACCTTCGGGGAAATGAGCTTGGGAGTACAGATGAAGTCGTGTACGTGTCCACTGGTGATGGGGCGACGAGTGAAGGGGAATTTTGGGAATCGTTGAGTACTGCGACCAATCTCAAATTGCCCGTCGTGTACCTCGTCGAGGACAACGGGTACGCGATCTCGGTGCCCGTGGAGGTCAATACCCCTGGCGGCTCGATCTCCAAACTGGTACGGAGCTTCCCCGGACTCTACGTCGAGGACGTTGACGGCTGCGACGTGATCGCGAGTTATGGCGCCATGTCGCGCGCCGTGCAGTACGCGAGAGAGCGAAAGGGTCCGGCGCTCGTGCGGGCCACCGTTATCCGGCCGTATTCGCACTCGCTCTCCGACGACGAGAAGCTGTATCGCCCACCGGCCGAGCGTGATGCCGATGCGCAACGCGACCCGTTGCGCACGTTCCCGGCGTGGCTCGTTGCCGAAGGGCTGGCCACGGAGGAAGAATTGACGGCGATCCGCGAGGCGGCGGACGCCGAGATTCAGGCGGCGACCGACGATGCGCTCGCGCAGCCGCAGCCCGAGGGCTCGACCGCCTTGTACGCGGTGTACTCGCCGGATGTCGATCCGACTGGTGAGCAGTTCGACACCGAGGATGATCCGCAGCTGAGCGGTGAGCCGACGACGATGGTCGATCTGCTCAATGTCTGCTTGCGGGACGAGATGCGGCGCGATCCAAAGATTTTGGTGTTCGGTGAGGACGTGGCCGATGCATCGCGCGAAGAGGTGCTGGATCAGGTCAAGGGCAAGGGCGGCGTATTCAAGGTCACCTGGGGGCTGCAGCGCGAGTTCGGAGCGAACCGCGTGTACAACTCGCCGCTGGCCGAGGCGAACATCGTCGGGCGGGCCATCGGGTTGGCGACGCGAGGGTTCAAGCCGGTCGTCGAGATTCAGTTCTTCGATTACATCTGGACCGCGTATATGCAGCTCCGCGACGAGCTGGCGACGATGCGGTGGCGGTCGAATAACGCGTTCAGCGCGCCGGTCGTCGTGCGTGTGACGTATGGCGGCTACATCCGCGGGGCCATCTACCACTCTCAAACGGGCGCGTCGCTCTTTACGCACTGCCCCGGGCTGCGCGTGGTCTGTCCGTCTACGGCACTCGACGCGAACGGGTTGCTGCGCACGGCGATCCGGTGCGACGATCCCGTGATTTTCCTCGAGCACAAGCATCTGTATCGGCAGACGTACAATAAGGGGCGCTCGCCTGGCTCCAACTTCATGATCCCGTTCGGCAAAGCGCGTGTCGTACGACCCGGAGCCGATATTACGGTGGTGACGTACGGTGCGACCGTGCAACGAGCCCTCGTCGCGGCGAATGATGTGGCGGACAGGGGAGACAAGTCCATCGACGTCGAGATTATCGATTTGCGCACGCTGTCGCCGTGGGATCGCGAGGCAGTATTCGCATCCGTGAAGAAGACCTCGCGCGTGATCGTCGCATACGAAGATTCGATCTCCTGGGGATATGGCGCCGAGATCTCGGCGGCGATCGCCGATGAGTGCTTTGCATGGCTCGACGCGCCGGTCAAGCGGGTGGCGTCACTCGATGCCTTTGTCGGGTATGCTCCGCGCCTCGAGGATGCGACGCTCCCGCAAGTGTCTGATTTCGTTCGCGCCTACGAGGAGCTGGCGGCGTTCTAACGACCTGGGTCGGGTTCCATGTCGTCGTATTGTCCGCCCTCGGCCTGGACCTGATATTCGGCGGCAAGGGCGGACGCCGAGGGGCGGCAATATGGACGGCCGTCTGGGTTGCGCTTGCCCTGGCGTTCGCCGTGTGGGTGCGGCAGACCATGGGCAACGCGGCGGCCGTGGCGTTCATCACGTGCTATCTGATCGAGTTCTCGCTCTCGGCGGATAACATCGTGGTCATGCTGTACATCTTCACGTCACGGCACGTGTCCGAGCCCGATCAACATCGGATGTTGCTGTGGGGCGTGCTCGGCGCGGTCGTCATGCGCGCCGCGTTCATTCTGGCCGGGACGACGTTGCTCGCGCGACTCGAGTGGGTCTCCTACGTGTTCGCCGCGCTCCTGGTGTGGGCTGGTATCCGATTGGCCATTGGCAAGCCGCACCGGCCGCCCGCGAAGACGATGACTGGCGTGTCGGCATTCCTTGCGACGCTGCTCATGGTCGAGGCGGCGGACGTGGTATTCGCCATCGATTCGGTGCCGGCGGCTTTTGCGGTCACGCGGGACCCGTTTCTTATTTACACGGCGAATATTTTGGCGGTGATCGGACTCCGATCACTGTATGCGCTTGTGGCGTCGTCGATCAGCCGGATCACGTATCTCGACCGTGGCCTCGCGGCCATTCTCATCTTCGTCGCCGTCGGCCTCGTGGTGCCTGTGCCACCCGCCGTGACCCTCGCCGTGGTCTTGGGTCTCCTCGGCCTGACCATCGCGCTCTCGGCGCTTAAGTTGCGGCGCCCCGATGTCTGACCCACTCACTCCGCGGGGATTCCTGCGTGAGGCAGCCCGGCGGCTGCTGGATGTCGCCGAGCGCGTCACGCCCCCGCCGGAAGACCTTCCGTTCGTTCCACCGCGTCTCACCTTTCCTCAACCCATCATGTCCCGTCCACGCGACCGCGTACTCAACAATCTTGACGAGATGTACCGCGAGGCCTTCGACCGCGCGAAGATCAGTGGCGATCAGAATCAGATGACGACCTTGGATTTCGCGTATCGGAGAGAGCAGCTCTACTTCGAGATTCTGCTCGACATCAGGGATGCAATGGAGCGTCGCTAGGGCTTTCCATCCGGTGAAACACGGCGTCCTCGACGATGCGCCCGTGCTTCAGGTGCTCGACGACGATGCGCTCGAGGAGCGCGGGGGTCACGTGCGCGTACCAGATGCCTTCGGGGTACACCACGACGATCGGACCACCCGCGCAGACGCCGAGGCATGGCGTTTCGCCACGCTTGACCCGCGTGGGCCCGAACAAGAGACCCTCTCGCTCCAGCAGCTTCGCCAATTCGGCGTAGATCGCGCGGCCTTTCCGATCCGGCGAACAAAACCCGCCCGTGCAGACGAGCACGTGGCGGGTGTAGGGATACAGAATTGGCTCGGGCACGAATGAAACCTAACCGGCGCCAGAGGTCCCCCAAACGGCGGTGAGTAGCGTCGAGCCAACGGGGACGCCGAGTCCCGTGCAAGGATCCCAGCCGGCGCCGGCGTTGTAGCCACCGTTGCCGCCTTGGGTGATGTCGCGAAACCCGCCGTTCGCCGAGTACAGCCGCGACACGAGGTCCGTCAGGTGTTGGCCGCTCGCTTGCTGACAGCACGCGATCAACGCCGCCCAGAGAGGCGCGACGGCGCTGGTGCCGCCGAGCACGAATGACGAGCCATCGACGACGACGTTGTAGCCTGTCTCGGGGTCCGCGTCGGCGCTGACATCGGGTACGCCGCGGCCAGTCTGCTTGAACGTCGCGGTTGCTTTCGATTGCCACGATGGTGTCGGGAACGTTGTCGAAAAGCCACCGCCGGTCGCGCCTTCGTTGCTGGCGAGGTCATTCCAGACTGTCTCGGCGGGCGATCCGTTTGATACGACCAAGCTCGTGCCACCGCAGCCGATCGCGTTCGGGCTCGACGCGGGGAAGTCGACGTGCAGCGCGCCGTCGGTTACGCCATCAGTCGCGCCGCTGTCGCCAGCGGCAACGCAGACCGCGACGCCGATGGCGACGGCTTCGGCGAATGCTTCGTCCATTGCCTGCTGCGCTTGCGCGGTCCAGGTGGACTCCGGTCCGCCCCAGCTGATCGAGATCACGGTCGGCGTGTGCGTCGTATCGTGCACGGCGGTCGTGACCGCATCGAGAAAGCCCTGGTCGGTGTTTGGCGCGAAGTAGACGGCGATCGTCGCGGCGGGAGCGAGCGCGCCGGCGACTTCGATGTCGAGCATCACCTCGCCATCCGGGCCGTTGGCGTCGCCCGTCGGCGAGTTCGCTCCGCCATCGACGCCAACCGGGACGACGGTTGGCTCGGCGATCGACAGGCCCTTGAAGTATGTCTGGAGGTCGGACGCTTGGTAGCCTCCACCGAGCTCGATCAGGCCAATGCATTGGCCGGCGCCGGTGGCTCCGCTGGGAAACTGGTAAACGCCACTTAAGCTGGGCGCCGAGTAGCTCACCGACGGCGTCGCGGCCGGTTGGCGGCGGACGCGAAAATGCGTGCGGGCTTGCGGGCGGTTATCCAGCCCGAAGACACCCGTAACCACGTCCGCTAGAGTCGCCGGGACTACGACACTGCCGGTGCGCTGACGGAAGTCGCCTTGTGGCGTCGTCACGCATTGCAGCGTGACGCCGAATGCCTTTTGGACCGCGGGCGCCGGGCCGCTCAGGACGATGGTGCGACGTGCAAGATCAACCTGGACGACCGTGAGGCCCGATGAGTGGGCAAATGCCTCGACGGCACGGGCGTCGTTGGGACTCGCGCTGACGATCGCCGCGAGGGCGGCGCGTGACAGCGGCTTGGCGCCGCGGCGGCGTGGGCCACGCTTGTAGATTCGTTCGGCCTTGTCGGGCGAGGCGGGCCGGAGCCGGACGGTGACGGTGATCGTTTCGTTGGGCGCCAGTGGTCGTGGGTTCTGGGCGCCCGGAATGGGAGGTCGGTCACTCCCCGGGACCAAGTTATTGGGCATTGTGCTCCCCTTTACGTTTCGAATATATGAAACCTCCCGTAAACCTCCGCATCACTTGGGCCGGCGGAGCGAAATTTGACGGCGGGCGGCCTGGACGGCCGACGGCGCGCATGGACGGCAGCGGTGAGACGGGGCCCAGCCCCGTTGACACGCTGGTGAACGCCCTGGCCGGGTGTTCGGCGGTCGATGTCGTCGATATTCTGACCAAGCGCCGGACGCCGCCCGAGGCGCTCTACATCGACGCGCACGCCGAGCGGGCGGATGCGATCCCCGCACGGGTGACGAGCGCGCGACTGGACTTTCACATCAACGGAGCGGGAATCGATCGGGAGAACGCGGAGCGGGCGATCGAGCTCGCGATCGTCAAGTATTGCTCGGTACGCAACTCGCTCGATCCGGCGATCCCCGTCGAGTTCTCATTGACTCTGAACGGCGAGGCCGGGTCGGTGCGAAAGGCGGCCTAGGCCGTTGCCGAAAAACCCGCGGACCGAAGGGCGTTGAGCACGCGGCCCCGGAGCTCATGGGGCGCGCACCGCGTGCACCGGCAATCCGACAGGGCATCGAGAAACGCTTTCTCGAAATCGTATTGCGGGTAGCAGGACGAACACAGCGCGAGGTGCTGGCGGATCAGCACCGTGGTCTCCTCGCTGAGCTCACCGTCGAGGTATTCCCAGAGTTGCTCGAGAACGACCCGGCAGTCGAGCGGGCCGCAGTCGTGGTTGTGGGTGGAAGAATTCTGCTCACTCATGAGTGGCGGGACTGGCGTCCTCCGGACGCGTTTTCGCGGTCGCGAACCCGGCATCGCGCGCGTAATTCGCGAGCATCGATTGCAAGAGTCGACGGCCACGAAAGAGGCGGGATCGGACCGTGCCGATGGGCACACCGAGAATTGCCGATGCGGCTTCGTAGGATTGGTCTTCGACGTCGACGAGCATCACGGCCGACCGGAATGGCTCCTGGAGCCTGTCGAGGGCATTCGAGAGCGCCGGCGCGAGGTCGAGGCGGGTCAGAATGCGCTCGTCGCCGCTGACGGCGCCGTCATTCTGGCCGACGTTATGGGCCACCGCTTCGACGTCGCCATCCTCCAGTTCGACCTGGTGGCGGGCGCGTTCGCGGGTGCGCAGGAAGGCGTTACGACAGATGGTGAAGAGCCAGCGGCGGGCGTCGCTTCCGCGCTCGAACGTGTGCCACGAGCGGTAGGCGCGGAGAAAGGTTTCCTGAACGACGTCGTCGGCATCGGCTTCATTTCGGGTCAGGGACAGCGCGAATCGGTAGACGTCGTCGAGCCACGGCAGTGCCTCCTGCTCGAAACTACGGTCGTATTCGAGCTGTTCCTCGGGCGTCATACAGCGAAAGCTAGCACGTTTGCAGGTCTTTGGTTCCCAACACGGCTTCGCCGGTTGGGAAAAGGGGGGCAAGCGACTTGCGGCCACCCCTCCCCGCTTTGTTTTGTAAATGCCGACTTTCGGTCGGTCCGGCTAGTATTGGGTGCAATATGTCCTGTTGCTCGGCTCTCAGATGAGAGTTGTCCTGCTCGGCACGGCCGCGGGCGGGGGGTTCCCGCAGTGGAACTGCTTCTGCCCGACGTGCAGGGTCGCGCGGGAGACGCCGGCGCGGGCGCACCCGAGATCGCAGTCATCGATGGCGGTGAGTGCTGACGGCGAGCGGTGGTATCTGTGTAATGCGTCGCCGGACGTCAGGGACCAGCTCCGGTGGCTGATGCGGGGCGTCATGCCGGCCAAAGGAACGTACCGGCACGTTCCGATCGAGGCCGTCATACTGACGGACGCCGAGCTCGACCATACGCTGGGCGTGGCGCTGCTACGTGAGGCGAGGAAGCTCACGGTGTACGCGACCGAGGCGGTCGAGGACGTTCTCACGCACGACTCTTGTCTCTTGCCGACGACTCGCGCGTTCGCTGACGTCACCGTTTCGCGATTGGCCCTCGGCATGGAGGTACCGCTCGACGGCGGCCTCACCGTCGAGGCGTTCTCGGTGCCGGGTGATCCGCCACGATTTGCGCGAGAGTCGCGTGCGGGGCATACCGTGGGACTCCTATTGCGGGAAACGGCGACGAAGAAGACCGTCGTGTTTGCTCCCGGGTGTGGGGCGATCGATGACGACGTGAGGAGGCGAGTGAAAAGTGCTGATCTCGTGTTGTTTGACGGCACGTTCTGGACGGACGACGAGCTGATCGCGCTCGGCATCTCATCGTCGACAGCACGAGCCATGGGACACGTGCCGATTTCAGGGCCCGATGGAAGCCTCGAAGCGCTGAGCGCGATCACCGCGGCGCGGCGCGTCTATACGCATATCAACAACTCGAACCCGATCCTGATAGAGGATTCCCCTGAACGACGCGCTGTAATTGATGCGGGATTGATCGTCGGCACGGACGGGGCCGAGTTCCTGGTATAAAGGGTATATTTCAGAAATGGCGACCCTCTCGGCGCCACCGCCGCCGCCGATCCCATCTCTGGACCGCCCGCTCGCGCCCGACGAGCTGTGCAACGCCATGCGAGCGTTCAGCACGTCGTACTATCGCGTGCACCCGTTCCACCAGATGATGTCGGCGGGCACGCTCTCCAAGCGCCAACTCCAGGGTTGGGTCGCGAATCGGCTCGCGTACCAGCGAGCCATCCCTCGCAAGGACGCGGCGATCATCTCGAATTGTCCTGACGGCGACGTGCGCCGCATGTGGATGCAGCGCATCGTCGATCACGATGGAACGACGCCGGGATCGGGCGGCATCGAGCTCTGGATCACGCTCGGCGAGGCGCTCGGCGTGCCCCGCGACGAGATGGACGACGAGCGGCACGTGCTTCCTGGCGTGCGCATGGCGGCCGAGTCGTATGTGACATTCTGCAAGACGCACCATTGGGTCGAGTCCGTGGCGAGCTCCCTGACGGAGCTCTTCGCGCCGTCGCTCATGCACGAGCGGCTGGCGGCGTTCCCCAGGCACTATCCGTGGGTCGATCAGACCGGGCTCGAATATTTTCGGGGGCGGCTGGTGCAGGCACCGCGGGACAGCGCGCAGGGACTCGACATCGTGACTCAGCAGTGCACGACGGTCGACTGGCAACGGCGTGCGTTCCAGGCGCTCGCGTTCAAGATCGAGATGCTGTGGGTCATGATCGACACGATCCACCATGCGTACGCGTGAACGAAGTGAAGCCGAGATTGTGGCGACTGGCCAGGGTCGATTTCGACCCCGTGCGACAGCGGCCCGTTCTGCTGTATCCGGAGGGCGCTATGCTCCTCAATGAGACTGGCGCGGAGATCCTATCGCTGTGCGATGGGCACAGAACCGTCGACGACATCGCCGCGGTGTTGAGCGCGAAGTACGGCGCCGACGTGACCAAAGACGTCGCGGATTATCTCTCGGCGCTCGTCGAGCGGGAGCTGGTGGTCGATGCCTAAGCCGCCGACGACGCTCTTGGCGGAGCTGACGTATCGGTGTCCGCTCCATTGCCCCTATTGCTCGAATCCCGTCGACTTGGCCCGCGCCGCGGCCGAGTTGTCGACGGACGATTGGAAGCGCGTGCTGTCGGAGGCACGGGCGCTTGGCGTGTTGCAGCTCGGGCTCTCTGGTGGCGAGCCGATGCTGCGCAAAGATCTCGAGGAGATTATCGGGCACGCGCACGGCGTTGGGCTCTATTCGACGCTCGTGACGTCGGGCCTTGGGCTAACCCCGCCAAGGGCAAGAAAACTCCGCGACGCTGGGCTCGAGCACGTGCAGATCTCGTTTCAGGATTCGGATCCCGGAGTGGCCGAGCATATCGCCGGGATCAAATCGGTCGACAAGAAGCGGGCGGCGGCGGCCCTGGTGAAAGACCTCGGCTTTGCCTTCACCGTGAACGTCGTGCTCCATCGCGCGAATCTCGATCATATCGGTGAGATCATCGAGCTCGCGGCCTCGCTCGGCGCTGATCGGTTGGAATTGGCGAACACGCAATACTATGGCTGGGCCTACGAGAATCGCGCAGCGCTGATTCCGACGAAGGACCAGCTGGATGCGGCCGAGCCGATCGTCGATGCGGCGGTGCGCACGTATCGCGGGCGAATGCAAATTGTGTATGTCTTGCCAGATTACTACCAGCAGTATCCCAAACCCTGCATGGGCGGATGGGGCAACGTGTATATCGTTGTGGCCCCGGATGGGCGCGTACTGCCCTGCCAAGCGGCATGGCAGATCGAGTCGCTCGCATTTGATACGGTCAGGGAGAAGCCATTGGGCTGGATTTGGGAGGAGTCAGAGGCATTCCGCGCATTCAGGGGAGACGAGTGGATGCGTGAGCCCTGCCGGAGCTGCGAGCGGAAGCATCTCGACTTCGGCGGTTGCCGCTGTCAGGCGTTCCAATTGACGGGGGATGCCCGTAACGCGGACCCAGTGTGCATCAAGAGTCCCCAGCATCACCTGATCGATGTCTCGGCGGCAGACCTGTCGTATCGGTATCGCGTATTCGAAAATGCGACCGCCAGCACCTGACGACCGCTATCACCGACTGATCGACAAAAGCGCGTTCGGCGTGTTCCGCTCCACGCTCGACGGCCGCTTCGTCGAGGTCAACCAGGCGCTCATCGACATGCTTGGCTACGACACGCCGGAGGAGCTGCTGGCGGCCGATGCGGCGCGGGATATCTATCGCGAGGCCGAGCACCGGGACGCGCTGATCGATGATATCCGGAAGGGACGATCGCTCGGCTGGCTCGAGTTGCCGTGGCGCAGGAAAAGTGGCGTGCCGATCACGGT
This sequence comes from Gemmatimonadaceae bacterium, assembly GCA_035486035.1. Classification (GTDB taxonomy): domain Bacteria; phylum Gemmatimonadota; class Gemmatimonadetes; order Gemmatimonadales; family Gemmatimonadaceae; genus DASRDS01. Next base: position 14,355 of record DATHNL010000061.1, on the reverse strand, counting down.
GCGCGTGGCGGTCGATCCCGCGCGCGATGACGACGGGACGATCTGCTGGCTCGATGGTCTCGTCGAGGACCTGACTGAGCAACGACGGCGCGACGAGATCGTGCGCCGGAACGAGCGCATGGCGAGTCTCGGCAAGATGCTGGCGGGCGTCGCGCACGAGCTCAACAATCCGTTGGCCGCGATCGGCGGGTTCGCGCAGATCGTCGTCAAGGCGAAAGGCCTCGCGCCCGAGGATCGCCAGGCGCTCACGACCATCCACCGCGAATCGGTGCGCGCCGCGAAGATCGTGAAGAGCCTCCTCGACTTCGCCCGGCGCCCGGAGGCCGAGCGAGCCGTGCCGGTCGACGTCAACGCGGTGGCCCGATACGCGATGGATTCGGTCCAGCCCCAGTTGGAGGCGAAGCAGATCCAGAGCGCGCTCGATCTGGCGCCCGAGCTGTCGACCGTGCGCGCGCAGGTGTCGCAGATCGAGCAGGTGGTCGTGAACCTGGTATTGAACGCGAGCCAGGCCCTGGAGACGTGGAAGCGCGAGGATGGTCTGCGTCACGCGCTTGGCATCCGGACGCGTGAGAAAGACGGATGGGTGGTCATCGAGGTCTGGGACAATGGGCCGGGCATCCGCGCCGATCATCGGTCGCGGATTTGGGATCCGTTCTGGACGACGTCCACGGACCGCCAAGGAGGGTCCGGGCTCGGGCTCTCGGTGGTCCATGGCATCGTCACCGCGTACGGTGGCACCATCGACGTCGAGACGCTCATCGGGCAAGGCACGCGATTCCTGGTGAAGCTGCCGGCTGGGGAGCCGCTGCCGGCCGTCGCGTCCGGATCGTGAGCGCAAGCACCACGGCATCATCGTTGGACTCGGCGTTGGCCGCGGATCTCGCTACGCTCGATCGCGCGGGACTCCGGCGTGTGCTCCGGCCCCTGGTACGCCGCCATGGCGCGCACGTTGTCATCGATGGGCAAGACGCCATCGACTTCTCGTCCAACGACTATCTTGGGCTCGCCTCTGATCCTCGCCTGGCGGCCGCAGTGACCGACGCGCTGCGAGAGAACGCACTCGGTGCTGGAGCAGCCCGGCTCATCTCCGGGGATCATCCGTTGCACGAGGCACTCGAGCGGGAGTTGGCCGAGTTCAAGAGGGCCGAAGCCGCGCTCTTATTCGGCAGCGGGTACCTGGCGAACGTCGGCACTATCCCGGCGTTGGCAGGCCGGCGAGATGTCATCTATGCCGATGCGCTCAACCATGCGTCGCTGATTGACGCGTGCCGGCTATCGCGCGCGGAAGTTCGCACATTCCCGCATCTGGATCTGGCGGGGCTCGCGGATATGCTCGATGCCGATCGCGGGCGATTTCGACGGCGGCTCATCGTCGTCGACGGTGTGTTCTCCATGGACGGGGATCTGTTCCCGCTCTGCGAGTTGACCAACATCGCCCAAGCGTACGACGCGTGGACGTACGTCGATGATGCCCACGGCACCGGGGTCCTCGGCGAGAACGGCCGCGGCTCAGCGGAGCATTGGAGGATCGAAGGTCAGATCGATGTCATCATGGGAACGCTCGGCAAAGCGTTCGGCGTCGCCGGGGCGTATGTCACCGGCTCCCGTGTGCTCATCGATTACCTGCTCAACCGCGCGCGCGCGTTCGTGTTTACGACGGCTCAACCTCCCGCGCTCGCCGCGGCCGCCTTGGCTGCGCTCCACGTGATTCAGTCGGAGCCCGAATTGCGCGCGCGCCTTCGGCGCAACGCCGCGCGCGTCCGATCGGCCTTGCGCGTCCCGGGACCCGCCGGCGGGCACATCATTCCGGTGCTCATCGGCGAGGGCGACGCGACCATGCGGGTCGGCGCCGCGTTGCGCGAGAGGGGGATTCTCGTGGGTGCGGTCAGGCCGCCCACGGTGCCGCTTGGAACATCGCGACTGCGCATTACACTGAGTGCCGCTCATACGGACGACGACATTGAGCGGCTCCTGGGCGCGCTGGCGGAGGTATTGGGAAGATCGTGAGCCTGAACGAGTGGGACCGGCGCCATGTGTGGCATCCGTACACGCAGCACGCGATCGCGCCGGCGCCGATCCCCATTGCTCGCGCCGAAGGGGCGGTGCTCATCGACGTCGACGGTCGGGAGATCATCGACGGGATCTCGTCGTGGTGGGTTACGCTGCATGGCCATGCGCAGCCCGAGATCGCCGAGGCGATCGGGCGGCAGGCGCGCCTGCTCGAGCAGGTCATCTTCGCGGGGTTTACCCACGAGCCGGCGGCCGCCTTGGCGGCGTCGCTCGCCGAGAAACTGCCGCGAGGGCTGACGCGGGTGTTCTTCTCGGATAACGGCTCGACCGCGGTCGAAGTGGCGATCAAGATCGCGCTCCAGTATTGGCAGAATCGCGGGCAACCGCGAGCGCGGATCGCGTCGCTGGAGCATGCGTATCATGGCGACACGTTCGGCGCGATGTCGGCGAGTGCGCGCGGGCTGTTCACGGAGCCGTTTGGCGCGCACCTCTTCGAGGTGCTACGCCTGAGCGAGAGCGAACCGGACGTGGCATTGGACGGCGCGATATCGGGCCAGCAAGCCCCAATCGCCGCGGTCATCGTCGAGCCGTTGTTGCAGGGCGCTGGCGGCATGCGCATGTGGAGCGAAGCGACACTGCGATCGCTCCGCGAGTGGACGGCTGAGCGTGGGGTCCTTCTCATTGCCGACGAGGTGCTGACCGGGTTCGGGCGAACGGGGCCACTGTTCGCGTGCGAGAAAGCGGGCATCGTCCCGGACATTATTTGTTTGTCGAAAGGCCTGACCGGCGGCTTTCTGCCCCTCGGCGCGACGGCAGCGCGGGAGGAGATCTTCGAGGCGTTTCTGAGTACCGATCGGCGCCATACGCTCTTTCACGGCCATAGCTTCACCGCGAACCCCATTGCCTGTGCGGCGGCCCAGGCGAGCTTGGCTCTATTGAACGATGCGTCAGCCGCTCGCCGAGCCGCGATCGAGCGCGCACATCGCACGCATCTGGCAAAGATCGCCGGGCATCCGTGCGTCACGGCGCCACGTGTTCTCGGCACCGTCGCGGCGTTCAACCTGGGCGGTGCGGGCTACTTAGACCCCGTCGGCGCGGACCTGTCACACTTCGCGCTCGAGCGCGGCGTCCTCCTGCGGCCCCTCGGCGATGTGGTATACGTTCTGCCTCCCTACTGCACGACGGACGCACAACTCGATCAGATTTACGGTGTGATCGCAGAATTTCTGGACGCCAAAGGGTGATTCGCTACGGGATTACCGGAACGGACACGGGCGTCGGCAAGACGGTCGTCGCCTGCGCGCTCATCTCGGCGCTCCGCGATCGTGGGCTGTCGGTCGCGGCCATGAAGCCGGTCGAGACGGGCGTCGAGGGCGAGCCCGCCGATGCGCGTCGGCTGTGCGAAGCGGCCGGCGGTCAGGATTCGCTGGACGACGTCTGTCCCGAGCGGTTCGACGAGCCGCTCGCGCCGTGGGTCGCCGCCCGTCGCGCGGGTCGTTCGATCACGATCTCGGCCCTCGAAGCGGCGCGCACGCGACTCGAGTCCGGACGTGACGCGCTCATCGTCGAAGGCGCCGGCGGACTGCTGGTGCCGATCACCGATGGCGTGGCGTACGACACGCTGTTCCGCCGCTGGAATCTCGATTGCATTATCGTCGCGGCGAACCGCCTCGGCGCCGTCAATCATACGCTGCTCACGCTCCGCGCGGCGCAAGCCGCTGGACTGCGCGTGCGGGCGGTCGTGCTGAATACCCTGTGTCCCGGGGAGGCGACGATCGCCGAGCAGACCAATTTTGATACCTTGCGCCGACTGGTGCCGGAAGCCACCGTGCTTTCGTTTCCCTATCACGGAGGCGGCGGCTCGCTCGCGCCATTGCTATGAACTATGAGACTTTTGCGGGCTACGCGCTCGCGGGGACCAGCTTGTCGCGTGACGAGGCGCGCCAGGTCCTGTCGTCGCCAGACGAAGACCTGCTGCACGTGCTGGCCGCGGCGTATCGCGTGCGGCGGCAGTACTGGGGCAATCGCGTACGCCTGCATTTTCTGCTGAATGCCCAGAGCGGTCTATGCCCCGAAGATTGTCATTACTGCACGCAGTCGAGCGTGTCGACGAGCGAGATCGAGAAGTATCCGATGCTCGCCCGCGACAAGATCCTCGCGGCGGCAGGGCGGGCGGCCTCGCTCAAGGCCGGGACGTTCTGTCTCGTCATCTCCGGCCGCTCACCTGGCGAGCGCGTCTTCGGCAAAGTGCTCGACGCCGTTCGCGACATTCGGTCCCAGTACGATCTCAAGGTCTGCGCGTGTCTCGGGTTGCTGAGCACCGAGCAAACACTGCGGCTCAAAGACGCGGGGGTCGAAACCGTCAATCACAATCTCAATACCTCGGCCAACTTTCATGGCGAGGTGTGCACGACGCATACGTTCGATGATCGCGTTGCGACCGTCGAGCATGTCAAGGCGGCCGGCATCAAGACGTGCTCCGGGGGCATCATCGGGATGGGTGAGTCGGACGATGATGTGATTGACCTGGCGATGAGCTTGCGTGAGCTCGAGGTCCGGAGCGTTCCCGTGAACTTCCTGCTGCCACTCGACGGGACACCGTTCGCCGAGCGACGGCTGCTCGATCCGCGACGGTGCCTGCGGGTGTTGGCGCTCTATCGATTCCTGTTGCCCTCACAGGAGATTCGCATTGCTGGTGGGAGAGAGGCGCATCTGAGATCGTTGCAGCCGCTCGGATTGTATCCCGCCAATTCGATTTTTATCGGCGACTATCTCACCTCGCGCGGACAACCGGCGAGCGCGGACTATGCCATGATCCGCGATGCCGGATTCGTGCTCGAGACGCCCGACGGTGAGCCGTTCGAGGTCCCCGAACGCGTCGAGGTCGAGTATCCGCGGGCGCCGCTCGCGATGCCGACAGTGTGACATGGACTCCGATCCGATCCGGCAGTTCGAGCGCTGGTTCGCCGATGCCCACGGCGAGAACGCGATGACGCTAGCGACGACGACACCGGACGGCGCACCCTCGGCGCGCATCGTTCTGCTCAAGGGCGTCGACGAGCGGGGATTCGTGTTCTACACGGACTATCGCAGCCGCAAGGGCGGCGAGATCGAGGAGAACCCCAGAGTCGCGCTGGTTTTCCACTGGCCGGCGCTGGAGCGCCAAGTTCGCATCGAGGGCCGCGCGGCGCGGGTAGATCGCCTCGAGTCTCAGGAGTACTTCGACTCGCGCCCGTTCGGCAGCCGCATCAGCGCGTCGGTCTCGCACCAATCGCAGCCCGTCGACAGCCGCGAGTCACTGGAGCAGCGGCACCACGAGCTGAGCGCGCGATACGCCGATGGCAAGGTCCCGTTGCCGTCGTACTGGGGCGGCTATCGCGTTACGCCGAGCGCGATCGAGTTCTGGCAGGGGCGGCCGGATCGCCTGCATGATCGTATCCGGTACGTGCGCGACGGCGATGCCTGGCGGCAGGAGCGGCTCTCGCCGTAGCGGAGCCCCGTACCGCGCCGTACGTTTACCACCCACCATGCGCACAGCCGTACTGGTCGCCCTCGTCGTCTGGGCGTGCAGCAGCACCTCAGCCCCACACGGCGCAAAGTCGGCGATTCAGCTCTCGATCGTATCGGGAAACCTGCAGGTGGGCGTCGTCGACAGCGCGCTCGACTCGCTTTTGGTGGTGCGGGTGACGACGACTTCGGGTCAGCCGGTGCCTGGTGAGGCAGTCGCGTGGACCGTGACCTCGGGCCTTGGTGCCTTGCGTGCGCTCGTTGATACAACCGATGCGAGCGGTCTGGCGAGCAACAAGTGGACGATTGGCTACACCGACAGCCTCCCACAGGTCCTCACAGCGCAGATTGTCGGCGCCACCGACTCATCGGGCACCGTCACGTTTCGAGCGAGGCCGAGACCAGGGATACCGGACACAGTAGTCATGGTCAGCGGGAACAACCAGAGCGGTGAGATTGGACGACCGCTCGCCGATTCGCTGGTCGTGCAGCTGTATGACCGGTGGGGCAACCCCTCGCCTGGCGATGTCGTATGGCAGGGGACTGGCGACGGCGACTCACTGGGTTATTCGGACAGCGCAGGCTCCTACGCCATATCATCGAGCACCGGCGTCGCCAAGGCACAGTGGACGCTCAACATGGTCGCGGGGCCGCAAGGGCCTGTGAGCACGTGCCTCGTCCGGTACCAGAAGCCGGAGTACTGCGTCCAGTTCACCGCCACGGCGACGATCGCCGGCTCGCCCGGTCTGACGAAAGTATCGGGTGACGGCCAGACATTCCTCGCTGGCCTGACAATGCCCAACGAGCTGCTCGTGCAGGTGAAGGACGCGGACGGCACGTTGCTCGACAATGTTCCGGTCACGTTTCACGTCAGTCCCGCGAGCGGCGCGCTGGGCGAAAGTCCCTTCATACAGTTGCGGTATTTCATCCTCGGGACCGATTCTGTCGAAACAATTTCCAGCACCAAGGGACTCGCCGGCACGTATTGGGTGCCTGGCATAGGGAGCAGCACGCTCACGGTGACTTCGCCGGGGGCAGCGCCCTTGACCTTCACGGCCACGGGCCTCGCGTTTTCCGGGACCGCCGTCTCGTCCGGGTTATCGAACTGCGGCATCGCGACGTCGGGCGGCACCTACTGCTGGGGCGCGTCCGTACCCGGCCAGAATGCCAACTCCTTCGCCTTGTCGCCCGTCGCGATCTCGGGTGTGCCGGCTTTTCAACAGCTGTTCGGCGGTCAACAAAGCATGTGTGGTGTGACCGCGGCCGGCGTGGCATCCTGTTGGGGCTACTCCGTGCCACTCGCGTCGTGCACGGCGAATGGCCTGACATGTCCGAACTACGTTCTCACGCCACCGTCAACGATCTCCAGCCCACCGGTTGCTCAGATCGCGCAAGGCGGCGGAGTGACCCAGGGGAGCGAGATGGCGCATCGCTGCTTGCTGACGACCAGCGGCGTCGCGTTGTGCTACGGTCAAAACGAGTACGGGCAGGTCGGAGACAGTATGCCGACGGCCGGAGATACGGTCGTCACAACGCCGACACCGGTCGCCGGCCAGCACACCTTCAGCGCGCTCACGGCCGGCACGGCGCACACGTGCGGCGTGACGACGACGGGTGCCGTCTATTGCTGGGGCGCCGATAGTACCGGGCAACTCGGCGACGGCTCGCCAGCCCGGACACAAACGAGTCCGGTCCTTGTGGCCGGGCTTTCCGCCGTCGCGATCGCGGCGGGCGCGCTGCACACATGCGCCATCGCAACGAGCGGGACGACGTACTGCTGGGGATCGAACGACTCCGGTCAAGTGGGAGACGGCACGAACACCAATCGCTCGACGCCAGTCGCCGTGGCCGGCGGTATTCGCTTCACCGCGATCGCCGCCGGCGGAAATTACACGTGCGCACTGACCGCCCAAGGCGCGGCATACTGCTGGGGTGGCGTTCCGTACTACTACCAGAAATCGCCGACGATCGTCACCGTGCCGACAGCCGTCGGCAACACGGTACCGCTCGCGACCATCTCGACCGACGGCGTCAACATCTGCGGGCTGACCGTTGGAGGGTCAGCCGTCTGCTGGGGCCAATCGTATACCGTCGGGGACGCCATCGACTACTCACCGAGCGCTGAAGAGTGGTGGTTCACGCAGCCAGTCGCAGTCGCGCCTCCCGGCTACGCGTTGCCAACCGGCTATCTCGAGAACCAGGTCGCTAGCGTCGCTCGTAAATTCGCGCCCACGCGTACTCGGAGCGCACCGGCAGTACGCTCGAATCGATCGGTCCGGCCCAAGACGCGGTCGTCGATAACCAGAGATTGAGCATCGGCCGCATCTCGCGCGTGGGCACTTGCGAGGCATTCGTCGTGCGGGCGACGAGAATGGTGTCCGCGTACCAGCGAAGCTCGTTCGGTTCCCATTCGAAGGCGTACGTGTGGAAGCCGGCGGTCGCGTCGAATGGCAGCGTGCGAAGAATGGGGAACGGCGGGATCAGCGTCGGGTTTGCGTCAGGCGAGTTGTAGACGTTCGATTGGACGGCATTCGGGTGGTCGCCGAGGAACTCGATATCGATCTCTCGCCACGGTGGCTCGGCGTAGCCGAACCAACTGGAAATGACTGCGCTGCCCTTGGCCGCGCGCATGCGGACCTCGAAGCGGCCGTACTTGTACTGCTGACGAAGCTCCAGCTCGGCGCCTGAGAACTCTCGGTCCTCGAGGTGATCGGGCTTGAGGGTCAACTCCAGGTGGCCATGGCGGATCTTGGCGTTGTACGGCCTGAATTGCGCGGCATTGCCATCGAACGTGTGCGTGCCCAGAGACCATACGGTCGTGTCGAGATGGTCGAACGTATAGGCAAACGCGAGTCGCCATCCGGCGGGCACTGGCGCCTCGGCTGGTCGCTGCGCACACGACGCGACGAGCGCGAGCGAAGCGAGCGCGAGGAGTCTCCTCACTGCAGCTCATGGCGGAGCCGCACATAGCTATCGTATCGGTTTGCGCTGAGCTCCCCGGCAGCGATGGCGGCACGGACCGCGCAATCGGGTTCGACGACATGATGGCAGTCGGCGAACCGACAGTGGCCGAGGTGGGCGACGAACTCGGGGAAGCAGCGGTCGAGCGCGTCGGCCGAGAGGCCCCAGATGCCGACCTCGCGCAAACCTGGCGTGTCGGCGACGTAGCCGCCGTCCGGCAGCGGATGGAGCAAGGCGCCCACGGTTGTGTGGCGGCCCTTGTTCACCGATTGACTGATCTCACCGACCCGCAGGTTGAGTCCCGGATAGAGCGCATTCAAGAGGGACGACTTCCCCACGCCGGATGGGCCGGAGAGCGCGGACGTGCGGCCCTTGAGCTCGGCCGCCAACTCGTCGAGGCCAGCTCGGGTCACCGTGCTCGTGTAGTGGATCGGATATCCGGCGAGCGGATAGTCGGCGAACCGTGCGCGGGCGGCGGCCGCGTCGACGAGGTCAACTTTGTTCACGACGATGTGCGCCTGCAGCTCGTTCGCTTCGGCAATCACGAGAAACCGATCGAGCATGCGCGGATGCGGCTCGGGATTCGCGGCCGCGAAAACGACGATGACCTGGTCGACGTTGGCGGCGACGATCCGTTCACCATAGGCGCCGCTCGGTGACCGGCGCGCCAGGACCGAGCGGCGTGGCAGGATCTCGGCGATCGCCCACGCGCCGCCCGCGTCCTCGAGGATAACCTCGTCGCCGACCGCCAGCTTGTCGGCCGAGATCTTGAGACGTCCACGCAGGGACACGTCCCGCGTGGCACCGTCGGACGTCCGGACAGACCACACGCCACCGGTGCCTTGGAGCACGACTCCCCGCTCTGTCATCGGGCGCGGATCAAGGCGTCGAGCGTCGTCTTCACGTCGAGCAACGAGAGGCGATCGAGCGCCGCGCGAACCATGGACTCATCGGTGCCGCGCACGAGGTACTCCGACTCGAGGTGTCCCTTGATCGTCGGCGGCTCCCCATCCCACCGAAGAAATAAGAGGTAGCCGCCGGTGTCGTCGACGGCGACGTCGACGGTGTAGGCACCACCATCCACACCGGTGAACGCCGGCGGGCGTGTGTGGACCGCGATGTAGCCGCCCAACGTCGACTCATCCGTCACCGGTGCCCGCTCACCAACTCCCGCAACACGTTGCCGGTGATGAATGCGACATTCGCCGGCCGCTCGGCGAGCCGGCGCATGAGGTACGGATACCACTGCGTGCCGAACGGGACGTACACGCGGACGCGATATCCCGCGCGCACCAGCGACTCCTGCAGGTCGCGCCGGACGCCATATAGCATCTGAAACTCGTAGCGATCGGTCCCGATCTGCTCCGCGGCCGCGAACTTTTTCGCGGTTTCTATGATGCGCTCATCGTGGGTCGCAATGCCTGGGTAATTTCCCTCTTTCATCAGGCGCTTCATGCACCGCACGTAATTATCATCCACGTCCTTCTTGGCCGGGAACGCGACGGCCGGCGGCTCACGATAGGCCCCTTTGCAGAGTCGGACACGGCAACCGGCGGAGATGGCTCGTGCGACATCAGCCTCGGTGCGACGGAGCGCACTTTGCAACACGATCCCGACGTGATTCCCGAAGACGGGATAGAGGCGATCGTAGAAGAGATGCAGGGTGCGATCCGTGTACGCGCTCGACTCCATATCGAGGCGGACGAATGTCCGGTAGTCGCGCGCCCGCCCGACGATATCGTGGAGAATCTCGACGCAGAGATCCTCGGACAGATCGAGCCCCATCGCGGTGAGCTTCACCGACACGTTCGCGTCGAGCCCCCGCTCGCGAATCCGGTCGAGCATGTGCAGGTACTCGCGCCCCCCGGCCCGCGCTTCGGACTCGGCGTGAATGCTCTCGCCGAGGAGATCGAGCGAGGCCGAGATCCCTTTGGCGTTGAGCGCGACGACCGCGTCGAGCACCTGCTCCAGCGTCTCGCCGGCGACAAATCGCTCGGCGAACTTGCGGGCCAGCGTGTTGTGACGAACGAACTTGAATACCTGCGGTTGATTCGACAAATACAGCAGCGCGCTACGCAGCATGATCGCGTTACGGGGCGAGTCGTCTGATGGGAGTCCCGGAGACGATGTTCCACGTCACGAATCCATCGTCGCTCTGGGGCTCCAAAAGATACACGGCCAGGACACCGAGGCGTTGGTGCGTGGACACCTCGTAGCACGGGCCCTGCACCGGGTCCGCGGTCGTCGACCAGTGGCCGAACTGGTGCGCTTGGCGATGACCCTGGAACACGATCGTATCCTGCGTGGCGCTATCCAGGGCGAATGCCTGAGCCGGGCCGCACGTTGGCTGCGGGCCGGTCATCTCGATCCCGTGCCACCGGAGGAGGCGCACCGCCACGGTTTGATTGGCGGGTACCACGTAGCCTCGCGGCATCGGCACTTTGAGCGTCGGCGAGAAGCGGTCGTAGACGTCCATCGTGACCGTGTCGAAGTGGCCGGCCCGGCGATATCCTTGTGGCACGCCCGGCTGTGTCAGCGACGAATCCCCGGTGGCGAGGAGCGACTCGGCCACCACTGGTAATGACAGGGGGGTGGGCGTCAGGGCCGAGCGAATTGGGACGCTGTCGGTCTTGGGATCGGGAAGGCGGATTATCTGCGACTTCTTCTCGGCCACGAGTGACAGGATCTCGCGCACGAAGGCGTAGGTCGCATGCACTCGTTTCTCAAACGGGTCATGCGAATACGCTTCGCTCAGGATCGCTATGCGTCCACGGATACCAAAGTAATTTGTGCCGAACCTTGGACGATTATCGTACGTCTTCCACGCGCGCGGCTGGCCCTCGAAGTTCCCGTAATCGAAAATGGCAAATCCATCCCGCTTGGCGACGCGGCGACGGAGCTCTGGAAGCAGCGAGTCGCGCGTATAGGCACCGGCCCAGAGTGAGGCGGGTGATAGGGACGGAGCGTATGTCAACGCGTAGCCGTGGAAGCTGCCGTCAGTCGTGTGCAGGTCCACGAACACGTCCGGATTCCACGTGTTGAACGCAAACAACGAAGCGCGGGTCTCCGGCGCTTCGGCTTTGACGTAATCTCGATTGAGATCCAGACCCATGCCGTTCGGGCGTTGGCCGACCTGCTCCGGACCGTTTTGCTCGGTGCGATTCACCGACTGCGACGCGAACTTCTCGTTCCCGTCGGCGTTGTAGATCGGCACCGCGATGAGCGTAATCGAGTCCAACACGCTCGGACCGTGGTGCGTGCCGAGGTCGCGAATCAACGCCAGGAGGGCTTCTTTCCCCTCGACCTCCCCGGCGTGGATGTTCGCTTGGACGTAGACGATGGGTTTTCGCTTCGGGAGGCCGCGCGACAATTTCACGAATGGGATCGCGCGGCGTTCCGTCGTGTAGCCGAGTGTGCCGAAGACGGCGTGGACCGAGGGGTCGATGTGGGTCTTCAGCGTGTCGAGAAACGCGATGACGTCCTCGTAATGGGACGTCTCGGCGTAGCTCGTGCGTTCCGCGCGCGTGAGCGGGCCGGAGCCACCGCCCACGAAGGCGAGCAGGACTAGAGCTGCTCGCGGACGAATTGCGTCAGAGACTCGAATAGGTGGGCCTGGGAGTTGCCGCCGCTGATCGCGTGCGTGCGGTTGGGGTAAAGGAGCATGTAGAACGGCTTGCCAGCGGCTTCCAAATCAGCTGCGTACTGAATCGAATTCTGCGGGTGCACGTTGTCGTCGCCCGTCCCGTGCACGAGGAGCAACCGCGCCTGGAGGCCGCCGACGTGGCGCTGCACCGAGCTCGAGTCGTAGCCCGCGCCATTCTCCTCGGGCGTCCACATGTAGCGCTCGGTATAAATGCTGTCGTACAGTCGCCAGTCGGTCACCGGCGCAACCGCGATGGCCATCTTGAACACCGGCCCGCCGCGCTCGGCCGTGAGCGACGTCAGGTATCCACCGTAGCTCCAGCCCCAGATGCCAATGCGGGTCGCGTCGCCCCACGACTGCGCGCCGATCCATTTCGCGACGTCGATCTGGTCCTGGGACTCGCGTAGCCCCAAGTGATACTGCGTCATCTTGCGGAACGTCCGGCCGCGCCAGGCCGCGCCGTGGTTGTCGACGCTGACGACGATATAGCCCATCTGGGCCAGCATCTCGTGCCAGAGATAGTTTCGGCCGCCCCATTGGTCCACGACCTGCGGCGCCGCCGGGCCGCCGTAGACGAACATCAGGACCGGGTACTTCTTCGTGCTGTCGAACGACGGGGGCGCGAGCCGATAGCCGTCGAGTTGCGACCCGTCGGGCAACGGCACATGAATGAAAGCGGGTGCTCGCAAGCCAAGCACACCAAGGCGCGACCGCAGCGCCGCATTGTCGACCGCCGTCCTGACGGTCGTCATCGACGGCAGCTCGTACACGGTTGCCGTCGGCGGGTCTCCGAGCGTGGAGCGCACGTCGACCGCGAGCTTGGCGCCCGGGGCGATGGTCATGAAATGCGCGCCCGTCGCTTTGGTCACGCGCTCGCCTGGTCCGCCCTTCAACGAATAGCGGTAGACCTGTCGTTGGGTCGCATCAGGGGCCGCGGCGGTGACATAGATCGTGCCCGCTTTGATGTCCGTGCCCGCCAGCGAGAGGACGTCGGCGCCATCGGTTGTCACCTGACGAATGACCTTGCCCGAGCGGTCGTACAGATATACCTGGTGCCAGCCGCTGCGGTCGCTGAACCATAAAAATTGCTTGTCGTCGATCCAACGCGGCTCATCGACTGATACGTACGCCGAGTCGCGTTCGGTGAGCAACGTACGACCTTTGCCCGATGTCGCGCTCAACACCAGCACATCGAGCTGGTTCTGGCGCCTGGGGAGGCGTTCCACGATCACGCTGTCCGCCGTCAGCCATGAGGCGCGCGCGATATAGATCCCGGTGTCCGGGCCCACGTCGAGCCACTTCGTCTGGCCGCTCGCCAAGTCCAGGACACCGAACTTGACTGACGAATTGTGCTCGCCCGCTTTTGGATAGCGGAGCGAGAGGACGCGAGGGTATAGGGTGCTGTCGTCGAGCAACGAGTAGGTCGGAATCGCGGATTGGTCGAAACGCCAGTACGCGATGCGTTTGGAATCCGGGCTCCAACGGAATGCGTCGCGGAGACCCAGTTCTTCTTCGTAGACCCAATCTGTTGTGCCGTTGATAATGTCGGCGGCGCCGTCCGAGGTCAGTTGGCGTTCGTCACCCGACGCGAGATCTGTGACAAAAATATTATTGTCTCGCACAAACGCGACTTCGCGCTCATCGGGCGACAACTTGGCGAACATTTGCAAGCCTGGTCGCGTTGATATCGGTATCAGGCGCTTCGTGGCGACGTCATAGACGTGATAGACACCGCGCGTGTTCGTGCGCCACACCCGAACCGAGTTATGGAACAGGAGCAGCTTTGACCCGTCGGCATTCGGCGTCACTTCTTCGGTAGCGAAACGCAGCGCCGCGGCGGTGGTCAGGAGCGTCGTGGCACCGGTCGAGACGTCGACGCGCACGATCGAGTCGTTGTGTGTGTCGATGTACGAGTGACCGTCGCTCAACCACCGGACCGTTGGGAGAGCCGCTCCGCGGAAATCTGATCCGTGAAAGATCCGGTCGATCGTGATCTGAGTCTGTGCCTGCTCCTGCGCGCCGCTGGCGTGCGCCAACACCAGCGCGGCGACGACGACGATCGTGTGGTTCACTTGAGAGTGGTGAATGGCAATTTTTTGCGCGCGTGCTCGACGAGGAGCTCGGTCGGCGCGAAGCGCGGGGCATAGCGGTCGTTGAGCTCTTCCAGCTTCTTGACGACGGCATCGGCGCCCAGGTGGTCGATATAGCGGAACGGTCCGCCGCGGAACGGTGGA
>DATHNL010000060.1:0-13408 GCA_035486035.1 Gemmatimonadaceae bacterium | reverse complement strand
CCCAACATCCTGTTGATCCCCGGCACGTCATCCCTCGCCCACCTGCGCGAGAATCTCGCCGCGGCGCAGCTCACCCTCGACCCGCCAACGTTGGCGGAGCTGGATGGCATCGCCACCGCCGCTCACGCGTGAGCGCATCCTGGCCGCGGCCGAAGACGTAGTCCGCCGCTTCGGCCCGGCCAAGGCCACCGTCGTCGACGTCGCACGCGCCTTGGGCGTGAGCCACGCCGCGGTCTACAAGCACGTCGCGACCAAGGCCGAGCTCAGGGACTTGGTCATCGAGCGGTGGATGGACGTGATGATGCCACCGGTCCGCGCGATCGCCGCGGCTCCAGGCCCTGCCCCGGACCGACTGCGCCAGCTCTTCGACACCCTCATCGCGATGAAACGCCGCCGCGCGGCCGAAGACCCGGAGCTCTTCGCGGCTTACCGCATACTCGCCCAGGGCGCCCGCTCCACCATCGCGGCACACGTCGATGAGCTCGTGAGCCTAGCCGCGATGATCATCCGCGCCGGCATGGCGGATGGCACGTTCCGCTCTGTCGACCCGATCGCCGCCGCCCGCGCGATCCTCTACGCGACGTCGCGGTTTCATCATCCGATCCATGCGGCCGAGTGGGGCGAGCCGGGGCTCGACGCGCTGTATGGCGACGTGTGGCGCATGCTGATGGATGGGCTCCGCGTTCCGTGAGCATTTCCCCGCTAGCGATCCCGTGGGACTGATTGCTATGCTCTGTCCCAATCGTGCTGCCCCGGAACGTGCTCGCCATCATCGATGTCCTTGCCCGCGCCGCCCGCCATTTGGTCCGGCGGATCGAGGAAACCGTACGGCGCCGGCCGCATCGCCGACGGCTCCGCGCACACGAACGCGAGCGGCTCGACTCACATGCGAAGGCGCTCGATGCGGAAGGTGACGACAGCGCTGGCTATCAAGCCGCGTGGGAGCCGGAGTGACACCGTGGTGCGTGCTCCTCACGCCCATGACACCAATTTGAACGGACCGAGTCCGGAGACGCGCGAGCTACTTCGCGCTCTGCGAACGCTCGCGCCGCTCCTGGGCGCGCATCTGTAGCGTGCCTCGCAGCGTCAGCCCAATGACCACTAATACGCCCAGCCACCCAACGGCCTCCATGACATTTTCAACGATTTCCGGCATTGATACCTCCACGGTGAATGAAGACCTGCGCCCGCGTTCCCACGACAAAGCCACCCACCGCAAGGGTCACCGACAAGGCGAACAGCCTCGCCAAGACCTTCGAGTTGGCGTGGACCCCCAACAGCAGTCCGTACACGTCCCCCGATACAGCGATGATCACGATCGATCCAATGAAGAACGATTCGTACCCATACTCATGCCGCAGTGCCACACTCACGTCGCGGAGCTCCGACAGCACGACCGTGCCGATCGTCAGTGAAAAGAACAAGAGCTCTCGCGATACCTCCGCCGCCCCTGTTCTCCACTCGACACCAATGACTTGAACGACGAGCAGCCATAGCACGAGCGGAAGCAACGCGCACAGGCATGTCCCCAGCCAACGTTCCCATTGCAGCCGCGTCAAGTCGATCGCATCCGTTGAGATGAAACGGAACGATGAGCGCGAGGAACAGCGCCCGCAACGCTGATTTCTTAACGGATATCATCGCTATCACTCGGTGCGCTGACACGGCGGGACGTTCCGCTCATCGACCCCACGGCCGCTGGCCGTCCGATCCTCTTCGCCACATCGCGCTTCCTTCCTCCGCGCTTTTTACAAGCGAACCGATCGCCAACGGCCCAGACAGCATGCGATTTGCGCTCCCGGCGGGGCATCCAACCTCGGGAGTGTGCCATGCCATCGTTCGATGTTCGCACCGCGCCGCTCGTGCTCGCTGTGTGCCTCGTCGCCTGCAGCGACGCCACCTCCACCACACCCGTCACCGCCGCGACCAGCACGATCGATCGCGCCGTCAGCTCCGCGCCCCTCGCCAACGCCACGATCCACGAGATCCCCGCGCTGCTGAACATGGACGTGAACGGCATGAACGACTCGGATGAGATCTCCGGCAACAGCGGCGGCCGGCCGTTCAAGTGGTCGCCCGCCCATGGCATCCAATGGCTGAGCACCACCGGACTCCTAGCCGCGGTCGCCACCAGCATCAGCAACAACGGCGGCGTGGGCGGCTACGCCGCGGCGGGCGACAGCACTTTGACCCACGGCGTCGTGTGGCTCCCGAACGGCACCCCTCGAGCCTTGGCACTCCCGCCGACTCGATCAACTTGGGACCCGAGCTCGGCCCGATCTTCTGCACCATCGCCGCCATCAACGTCTACGGGCAAACCGTCGGCAACTGCGTCGTCAAGGATGGGTTCACGAGCGCGGTTGGCTTCCAGTGGCACGGGGCGGCGCTCTCGCCCCCTCCGGGCGTCCCGGCAAATAACAACCTGACGTCGATCTCCGATGACGGATGGATAGGCGGGGGCACCTTTCCCGACATCTTCGGCTCGACCGGCGCAGCCATCACGTCGCCGACCGGCCAGACCATCATCCTCACGAATCACGAGGGGCAGCCGACCGCGTCGCTGTCCTGGGTCAACGCTGTCACACGCCACGGCTGGGCGGCCGGCACCAGCTTCGAAGGAGGATGCCAGCAAGCCGTCGCTTGGCTCGCCCATCCCGGCCAGTCGTACCCCGAGTTTCGCATGGGCACGTGTGGCGCGGCGAGCGGCCTCACCGACGACTGGTACGTCGTCGGCACCGGCACCGATAGCTTGGAAGACCAGAATAGCGAGTGGGCATTCGTGTGGTTCCCGGGTCCCGGGCTCCAGCGCCTACCGGGATTCGGGGCGAGCGGCGAGAGGAGCTACACGATCGCCGTCAACGCCAACCATCATGTGTTGGGTCAGATCGTGGACGGCACGACGCTGCACACCGTGATCTGGTACGTCGGCCCCCGCCCCGCCACGCCGTAGAAGCGATCAGCGCACTGCGGGCAGCGTGCGCTCCGGCCGCCCCTCGCGCTCGACGATGAGCGCGGTGGGCGCGTCGCCATGCAAGCGGAAGGTCACGGTTGCATCGATGTCACCCACCACCCAGAACCGCGCCGGCGCAATCGGGACGAGCCTCGATGTATCACCATCGAGGCTCAGCGACAGCGCGCCGTGCTCCAGGCGCGTCGTCGCGCCCTCGAACCGTCCGGCGAACCGCCGGAGCGCCGCCGTGTCCAGCGCGATCGCGTGGCTCCAGACGAGCGCCGTCGGAAACGGCGGCCGATGGATCCCGGCCATGCAGTGGGTGTCGAGCGATTGGGGATCCGGCGTCGCGATGAACCGCAGCCAGAGCGAGTCCACGCACGCGGTTCCCACGAGGCCGTCATACGAGTGCCCGCCACCTGGAATCACAATATGTCGCGACCGGCTCAACGTCATCGCGGCCAGCGCGCCATTCTCGGGCGGCGTCACCGGATCCCGCTGGCCAGACAACACGAGCGCCGGGACCGCGGAACGCGTCGGCTCCGCGAACTGCGCATCGACGGCGGCGTGCGGCCACACCGTGCACGCCGCCGATTGGTCCCGCAGTCGATAGTTGCCGAGGAACGTGCTCCGCCCCAACGCCGTGCTCTTCGCGACGTCGACGAACGGGAGATCTTCGTCGCAGGTGACCGCGAGATAGAGTCCCGTCGTCCCCGTCCCCAACAGCTGGTACCGAAACAAGACCGCCCGCTCGGCCACGGGCGTGAGATCGCCGGCGGCCGCGGCGTGCACCACGGCGGGCACCCAGCTCGCGCCGCCCGACGAGTACATCATGTAGCGGATCGCTTCCCCGAAGAGATCGCGGTTGAGCGTGACCGTCACGATCTCGCCGGTGACCGGGTGCACGATCGCCACCGGCGCCGGCGCCTGCTCCAGGCGGGCGACGACACTCCGCATCTCGTCCGCGAGATGCGGGAACGCGGCATGACACGCCGGCTCCGCGGCGCAGTCGGCGAACACGCCGTCCAAGGCCCGCTGGGCATCCTGCGCGAATCGCTCCGGAATGAAATCCGAGGTCGGCGCGATCCCCTGGATCACCATCGAGCGCACATGATCGCCATGGCGCTTGAGATACGTCAACGCCGCCCGCGAGCCGTAGGAGATGCCGGTGATGTCCAGCATCGGATACCCGAGCGCCGCGCGGACGTCGTCCACGTCGTCGACGTGGTTATTGGTCGTGTACACCGTGAGGTCGGCATGGGCCGACAGATCCGTCACGCACCGCTGGATGGCGTCCAGCGGCAAGAACGAGCCGAGCCACCGCTGCAACGAATCGGCGGCGCCAAACGCGTGACACGTGAGCGGAGACGACGCTCCCGTCCCGCGCTGATCCACCAATAGAATGTCGTGCCGCCGATGGAGTGGAGCGAGCAGGTGAAAGACGAATCCGGCGCTACTCGTCGCCGCCTCACCCGGCCCGCCATCGAAATACGTCACCGCGTCGCTCTCTCGTGGTGACTCGCCCGCCGGGATCACCGCCACGCGCAGCTGGATCGAGCGCCCACGACCAGTCACACGATTCTCGAGCACGGTCATCGTGCCGCACTTCGCAGGCGCCGGCACATCGGGTAGCGTGCATGGCGCAAGCGTTATTGGCGCGCTGGTCGGTGCGCCCGACCGCGCCCCAACGACCAGCGCCAGCGCGGACACCACCGCACGACGTGTGACCATCGTCAGCCCTCCGTAGCTCCCGCGCCGACCGCGACCCAGGCCAAGTCTTTATTGGAGACGGAGTCGAGCTTGAACCCCTTCGCTGCCGCCGCCATGCGCGTGAGCGCCTGCGCGAGCGGCATCGGCGGCTTGGTCTCGCCCTTCTTCACCTTGTGGAACCGCACCGGATTGATCCGGGCCACCACGTAGTTGCGGAGATACGGAGATTTGAAGCCGCGCTGTTGGAGCGACGCGATGATGCGCTTCACCTGCGTGTCGATCTCCTGCAGGCGGGCCGCGTAGCCCTCACGTTCGCGTAGACTCGTGGCCAGTGGACGGTCGCTGAAGCGATCGACCTTCTTCAAGAACGAGCTGTAGGCCCCGCCGGCGAACCGCGGCGACTCCTCGTAGACGAGGCCCAAGGTCAGGAGCTCGGGGCCCTCGAACTCGGCCGCGAATCGCGATTCCTTCGCGTCACGCTCGCGCTTCGCGAGGCTCTGGGCCATGCGGATGACCTCGAGGCTCCGATCCTTGAGGTTGTGCGCCTTCTCCGTGTTGAGCGCGAGAATGCGATACGCGAGGGATTCGTCGGGCGAGATCAACGCCGTGATCTGCCGCATGCCGAGCTTCTTGGCCGCCGCCAAACGATGACGACCGTTCGGCGTCCAGAGCCGGCCATCGTCACCGCGCACGACGATCAGCGGATCGAGAAATGCCGCCGTCTCGTCGATCTTCTCAGCCAACCGCTTCGCATGCGTCGGCGACAGGTCGCGCTGAAACGGTGTCGGCTGCAGCGCGCCGAGCGGCAATGACGCGACGAGCAGCGCGCGGCCGCCCAGTGGCTCGCGATACGCGCCAATCGGTGCTCCCCCCGCATCGCGAACGAGCGTCGCGAGATCGGCGACCTCCGCGTCGTCGAGCGCGATCGCCACCTGAGCCGCCTCGAGCCCCCGCGCCTTGTCCGCGGGCGCGAGCTTACCGCGGGCGCGCTTGGTCGTGCTCGCGCGTTTCTTCCGAACGGTCATGATGCTAAGGTGCCGCGGTCGACCGTACTATTCCACCCCATGGCAGCCGACCCCAACGACCGCCTCATATCCGTCGACGCCAGCACCTTGAAGTTCCAATACATCGTCCTGACCGTCACCGTCAGCGTGATTGTCGTCATCGGCATCCTTGCCTGGATCCCAGGGACGCTCGACCGCTTCATAGACCCCGAGTCTTGGTGGTTCAAGACATTCCCCATGCTCGGCGTCATTGTCGGCTTACTGGGCCGGGTGAGCCTCGGTACGATGTGCACCGTGCACCTCACACCGTACGGCCTCCGCTTTACCCGCGGCGGGACCGAGATCCTCGTCCCGATGACCCTAGTGAAGCAGGTCGACTGGGTACGGCCGGACAGCGACGACACCGCGGACGGCACCCGCACGATCACGATCTGGTTCCGCGAACGCACACCGTTCGGCACGTCGATCCAATTCCTCGCGCCAACCCAAGGCGACGTCAGCCCTCGAGACTTGGTGGACGAGCTCCGACGTCGAGCCGGCTTCTTGCCGTCCGGACAATCTTGGTCCTAGCCTCGGGCTATCCGGGCACCACAGCCGTCAGCCACGTCCCGAACAGTGGATCCTCGAGGCGCAGTCGAGTGCTCCCTCGGTGGTGCTCCTCACGCACGATGGTCTTCTGCTCGAGCGCCCGCAGCGCGGTTTGCATGGACGCCACCGGGATATCGTAGCGCTGGGCCACGTCGGCCGAGGCCATCCCCTGCCCACGCTCGCGCAGCAGCGCCAACAGCGCCTTGCGCTGCGTCACCGGCAGGCTGGTCCAGAGCTGCGTGTACAGCGGATCGTTGCGGACCGCCGCGACGCGGGCCGTCGCGTGCACGCGCTCTACCGTGAGCGCCGCGGGCCGGCGACTGCCGTCCTCGCGACACGCCTCCCAACACGCGTGCGCCAGCAGTTGCACGTTGTACGGCACCTCCTCGGCCGTGTCGAGAATCGCGTCGACCGCGCCCGTGCCAAGCGGGATGCCCGCCCTGAGAAACCCGCGCTCCAAGAACTGCGCGAACTCGTCGCGCGGCACCGGCCCGATCGAGCGCACCAACCCGAGCTTATAGAACGGCCGATTCGGTGCACTGGTCATATCGGCCAGGAGCCGCGTGTGAGACCCGGCGAAGACATACCCGACATGGCGATGCCGCTGCACCGCGGAGCGAATCTGCCCCTCCGCCTCGGCCCCGCCCTCCTCGACGATGTGCTGAAACTCGTCGAACAATATCCCCACCGCCCGACTGGCCTTCTCCGCCGCGCGATCGGCCCCATCCAAGACCTCGGCCAACAACGGCACACCGACGGGTTGGTCCGGCCCCCGCCCGAAACTCACCGACCAGGTATGCCGCACGCTGTCGTACGACGCGGTGGGCCGTACGCGCGAGAAGAACGACGTAATCCCGTGCGCCGCCTTCTCGAGCGTCGGCGTGAGCTGCGATGCGGTGTCGGCAACGATGCGGGCCGCGAGCTGCTCCAGCGTCGGAAACGCCTCGGCGTTGTACCGAAAAACCAGGGCACCGCTCCGCGTCGCCCGCTCGCTCGCGACATGCAGGATCGAGGTCTTCCCGTACCGGCGGGGACCGATGAGAAAGAGCTTGCCCGCCTCCATGACCGCCGACACGACCGCCCGCACCTCGTCGTCGCGATCGACGAGCTCCTCGGCGTCCAGCTCCCGGCCGAACTCGAAAGGGTTCTTCATATGCTGATTGAAATTATTCTAAGTGCAATAATTGTCAATCGCATAGAAATTAACTAGAACCCGAGCTCAACGTCATCCCGTACACAAGCGTCGTCACTTTGACGACTGATCGTATAGCCTACCGGGATACTACACATGCGACCCCTCATCTGTGGTACTGCCATTGTCTTAGCCGCCTGCTACAACAACCCCGACAGCGACCTGACCGCCGCCTCCACCGGTACCCTCACCGGCACGGTCATCTCCAACACCGGCTCCCCCCTCGCCAACGTCAGCGTCACCGCCAACCCCGAGCTCGGCGGCCCCCAGACCGCCGCATCGAACGGCAACGGCCAGTACACCATCTCCAACATCCCATTCGGCCCCGGCTCGATCGGCGTCGGTGGCGTGCCGTCCGGGTGCCAGCCCACCGGCGCGGGATACTCGATGCCCTCCTCGTTTGGCACGGTCACCGTCAACGTCACGGTCCACTGCGGCATCACCACCGGCACCGTCGGTGGCACCGTCACGAGCACCCAAGGCGGGGCGATCGTCGGCGCGATCGTCACCATCACACCCACCGGCGGCCACCCACTGGCGACCGTGACCAGCGACATGGACGGCTTCTACTCCGACGCCTCCGTCCCCGCATCGCCAACGAGCGGTACGGTCGCCGTGAGTGGCCTCCCCACCGGTTGCACCGCGCCGGCACCCGTGGCCTACTCCGGTCTCTCGGTCCTCGGCACCGTCACCGCCAACATCGTCGTCAGCTGCCAGACCACGGCCACGGCGATCGGCCTCTGGGTCGACGGCCAATACGGACTCACCGCCGCGCAACTCGCGGCGTCCAGCACGCCGACGCCGACCGACAGCTGCCCGGGCGCCAACAGCACGATCTCCGGCGGCGTAGGCCCGGAAGCGTTCGACGCCAGCGGAAACCTCTGGACCGCACGCGTCAACGCGGTAGTCGAGTGGAGCGCGAGCCAGCTCACCGATGCCTGCAGCCCCGCGACGCCGACGATCACCATACCGTTCCCAACCACCACGTACGGCTTCAGCAATTTTGCCTTCGACCCGCACGGCACCCTGTGGATCTCCACCGGCTCGGGCGCCCTCGTCGGTCTATCGGCCGCGCAACTCGGCGCGAGCGCCACGCCCACTGTCACGCCCGCCTACACGATCAACGGACTGCAACCCGGCGGCCTCGCCTTCGATGCCTCCGGCAACCTGTGGGTCGGGACCGCCGCCTCGATCATCGAGTACACGCCAACGCAACTCGCCGCGGCGACGACCGGCGCCGCCTCTCCCACACCGACCCGGTCATTCAAGGACTCGCTTGCCAACTACGAGGCGACCTACGATTTCCTGGCGTTCGACGCCCACGGCAACCTGTGGGTGTCCCTCGGCGTGTCGTATCAAAGCATGGTCCCCGGCGACACGGTCTACTACACGCAATACGCCGACTCTCTCCTCGAGTTCAGCGCGACCCAACTGGGCAACCTGGCCTCGAACGCCACACCCAAGCCCGTCGTCTCCATCGGCGAAACGATCACCCAGGACAATGCCGCGATCACGTTCGGCGCACTCGCGTTCGACGGCAGCGGCAATCTCTGGCTCGGGTTGAATGGCGCGAACGGCGGCGGAGGCGTCGTGCGCTATCCCGCGGGGAGTGTGAGCAGCAACAGCCAGCCGGATATCACGGTGAGTAGCCCGAACGGCACGGGATACGGCACCTCGCTCGCGTTCAACCCGACGCCCACCGGTCTCCCGATATCCGGCGCCCGCATCACCGCTCGTAACACCCCTCATATCGTCCAAGCGAAGCGAGCGAAACAGCGGTATCGTTGAGTCGTGAGAGCGTTCGTCCTCTTACTCGCCGCAACCACGGCCGCCGCGCAAGACCCGGCGGCCGTGCCGTGCAAGAAGCCATCGAGCTCGCACAAGACCGAGTTCCCGCTCGCCTTTCGGTACCGCTCGAGCGCGCCGCTCGACCCGGCCTGGGCCCATGCGGTGTTCGACTCGATCGCCGGCCAATGGTCGCACCCGCCGTTTAAGCACCAACGCACGGATCTCACGTTCACGCTGCGCCGAGACAGCGCGCTCCACACCTATCACGTGATCCACTCATCGGGCGACAAAGATTTCGATCTCCTCGCCGCCCGCGCCCTCGCGCTCGCGGCCGTCGGCCACAAGTTGCCGCCGTTGCCGGCGACCTATGCGGGTGACTCGGTCGAGTTCATCATGATGTTCGGTGACCTCGCCTCCTTCATGGATTCGGTCTCCGCGGGATCTGACCGGCACCCGCCCGAGCCGTGGGCCTCGAACGAGCAGCCCAAGTGGCCGAGCGGCTATCGGGTGATCGGAGGGTCGGTGCCGGTGATCGCGCAGTTCGAGATCGATACGATGGGACGCGTCGACGTCGCGACGATCCGCATCACGAGCGCGCCCAACGACGATTTCGCGGCGGCGGTCAGGAGCGTGCTCCCGAACTGGCGGTTCACGCCGGCGATCGAGCAGTGTCGCGCAGTGCGTTCGAGCTATGGGTACACCCAGAAGTTCGGCAGCCCCTAAGCCGTAGCCGGTCCAAACCAGGTGGTGAGCGCGTTATCGAGCCCCACCTGAGTTCCGTCTCCCGCCCAAGCCACATATCCGTCGGGCCGAACCAAAACGGCGCCAGGAGCGGTGACGGCCCCGATCGCCGGAAGCTCCCACGGACCCGCGTACGTCGCGTCGATCAACTGCACGCGATCCGCCCACGGAGTGAGCTCTACGTCACCGGGCTCACCGAGGTTCAAGAGCACCGGCCGTGCATGGTGCAGCAAGGTGAAGACCCGCAGCGGGCCGCCGGCGGTGACGAGGTCGAGATCAGGCATGCGGCGTCCGAGCAGCGGGTGTCCCTCGCCCAGATCGTAGTGAATGTCCAGACCAGACAGCATCGCGGCAAACCGCTTGCGAGGCTCGTCCATGCCGAGGAGATCGGCCATGGTATCGCGCAGGGCTTTCGTGCGTTCGTCCGGGCGGCGAAGCGCGACACTCGCCATCGTGTTGCGCAGCACGCGCTCAGCCACCGGATGGCGCTCGGCGTGGTAGGTATCGAGGAGGCTGTCCGGCGATGTCCGCTTGACCACCTGGGCCAACTTCCACCCCAGGTTCACCGCATCCTGCACACCGGTGTTGAGGCCCTGTCCACCGTCTGGGGCATGCACGTGCGCGGCGTCGCCGGCGAGCAGGACGCGTCGGTCGCGGTAGGCCGCGGCCTGCCGAGTCATGTCGGTGAATCGCGAGATCCAGGTGGGACTGTGGATCCCGTAATCGGTCCCGCACACGGCGATGAGCGCTTCGCTGAGATCGCGCAGGGTAGGCTCGGTCGTGGCTCCGACGTCCGGTTCGGTGATCATGACCCGTATCGGCCCCCCCTCCCCGTAGATCACCTCGCTGTCGCGGATCGTGTACTGCTCCTTGCCGAAGGAATGGATGCCAAAGGCATTGCGGTGGATGCCCAACGGCGGCTGCTCGGCCATCTCGACCTCGGCGATGAGCGCGCTCGTCGTCGGCTCCCACCCGGGGAATTCGATGCCGGCAACTTTACGGACCAGACTGCGTCCTCCGTCGCACCCGACGAGGTATTCCGCCCGCAACGACCGGCCGTCGGACATCTCGACGTCGACGCCGGTGTCGTCCTGCGCGAACCCGGTCACCTCACGTCCGTTATAGATCGGCACCGCCAGCTCGCCGACCCAGCCGGCCAGTATGCGTTCGATGTGGTTCTGCCACAGCCCGAGCCCGTAGTTGTGCCGCGTGGGAAAGTCGCTCATGTCCAGACGGACGCCGGCGAACCCCGCGACCTGAGCCACCTGCCCCTCGGATAGGAACCGTTCAGCGATGCCGCGCTGATCGAGCACCTCGATGGTGCGCGCGTGCAAACCGCCTGCGCGTGAGCCGGCGAGATCCTGGTTCGCACGACGCTCGACAATGGCAACGTCGACGCTCGCCAACGCCAACTCGCCCGCCAACACCAATCCCGTCGGACCTGCTCCGACGATCACAACAGCATGGGTTTTCATGCCGGCGACTCTACAGCCCGACCCGGGTCTTGCCGCAAGTCCCAGGGTGCGCTATATGCTGGTAGTGGCGATGAGGTCCGCGCCAATCGCGACGGCCGCGTCGCGTTGCGCCTGCCGCCACGCCGGCAGCGTTCGAGCGACGAGCCTCCGTCCTGTTGCGGTCAACCTGAGCACCCGGTCCGTATCCGCGGCCGACACCCAGCGGTGAACGATGAGGCGCTTGAGGTTGCGGCTCACCGTCGACTTCTCCAGGTCGAGTGCGCGCACGAGGTCCCCCGCGCGAAGGTCCAGGCTCAAGCCCAGCGCAAT
Source organism: Gemmatimonadaceae bacterium (assembly GCA_035486035.1). Lineage (GTDB taxonomy): Bacteria > Gemmatimonadota > Gemmatimonadetes > Gemmatimonadales > Gemmatimonadaceae > DASRDS01. The sequence continues at coordinate 1,651 of DATHNL010000060.1, read as the reverse complement.
GAGCATGTTGAACTGCGCGATCGTGAGGCCGCGCGGCCGAAGCGCGGCGTCATAGATCCGGGTCACGCGACGGTTCAGCCGTCGGACCCGAAACGCCAAACACGTATCTCGCACTTCCCGTGCGGCCACACGCAGGTCGTCTCGCAATCGTGATAATATAGTTGTATATACAACTCATGAGCACCACCAAAACCATTCTCGTCACGGGCGCGTCCTCCGGGATCGGCGCCGCCGTCGTCTCGCGACTCGCCGCCGATGGCCACCGCGTGATCGGCACGGCTCGCCAAGCGGGCCCCAAGAACCCCGACGGCTCGCCGATGCTCGAGCTCGACGTCACGTCGGATGACTCCGTTCGCACCTGCGTCGCCCGATTTCTGGAGCTCACCGGCCGCATCGACGTCCTGATCAATAACGCCGGCTATTTGCAGAGCGGCGCGATCGAGGAGGTCTCCGTGGACGCCGCGGAAGCGGAATTCCAGACGAACTACTTCGGCGTGGTTCGCATGGTGAAAGCCGTGCTGCCGACGATGCGACAGCAGAAAAGCGGCCTGATCGCCACCACCAGCTCGCTCGCGGGACTCGTCCCCCTCCCCTTCTGGGGCCACTACAACGCAAGCAAGTCGGCCGTTGAAGCGCTGATGGAAACGCTGCGCTACGAAGTGACCCCCTTCGGGATCCACATCGCTATGGTCGAGCCTGGAGCGATCAAGACGCCGTTCTACGCTGCACCAAGAGCCGCATCGATGTCGGAATACACGGCATGGAGCAGCCGCTTCTTCGACACCATGAAAGGGTTCGAGACCAAAGCGCCTGGCCCCGATGTCGTGGCCGCGCTCTACTCGCGAATCGTGCGCAGCAATAACCCGCCACTTCGGAACACGGTCACGACCGAAGCCAAACTGTTTCCTTTCTTGCGGTGGCTCTTGCCGGCCGGCTCCTTCGAGACGGGTGTGCGTGTAGGATTCAAGATCAACGACGTGCGCGCGTGACCCCGCCGGTACACATGCCGGTTATGATCGGTCACCCCCAGCATGTCACCACCGCATGAGGAGACCGGTTATGAGCGAAGTTACGATCAGCGACACGATGGCGGTCGGTTCCCAGTTGGTCGATCTCTGCCGTCAAGGCAAAGAGCGCGAAGCGATCGAGACGCTGTACGCCCCGGAGATCGTCAGCATCGAAGCGTACGGCAGCCCCGCGATGCCGCAGCGCATGGAAGGTCTGGCCGACGTCATTGGCAAGGCAGAATGGTGGGAGAACAACAATGAGGTACACAGCCGCGAGGTCAGCGGCCCGTATCCGCATGGCGACCGCTTCGTCGTGCACTTCAAGTATGACATCACCGCGAAGCAGGGCCCGATGGCCGGCCAGCGCATGACGATGGACGAGACCGCGCTCTATCGCGTCGCCGATGGTAAGGTCGTGCAGGAAGAATTCTTCTACCACATGGGCTGAGTTAACGCTTCGGGTGCTGGCGCGTCTGACTCGTATGCAGACGCTTCGCACCCTTCGCATCGCAATGCTCGGCCTGTGCTTCGCCGCACCGGCCTTTGCGCAAGGCAGCGGTGGGTCGGACATGCACATGGACATGAACCACATGCGCATGACGTCCCACCCTCCCGCCGCCCCCGGCGACTCGGCCCGCGCCGCC
>DATHNL010000059.1:0-5033 GCA_035486035.1 Gemmatimonadaceae bacterium | reverse complement strand
CCGATGACTGGGGGCTTGGTCGCGGGTCGCCCTGCACTCGCTGGCGCCGCCGGGTCGCCGCACGCGACAGGGCCGGATGCATCGCCGCTGTGATTGATGAGTACGAGCGACAGGTTTTGGCGCAGAGCGCGGAGCCCTCTTCTAGGGTGGTTGGTTGGATTGGTGATCTCGTCTCGCTAGAGCGCTCACTAGTGAACAAGGCAAGGTTGCAGTGGGTCTTGAGAGCACGGGAAGCTATGCAGGGAGGTTATGCGTGATGGCGAACGATCTCGGCAACCAAATCCCTGCTGCTCGCGCTTACGCCGGCATCAGCCGCTCGACACTCGCCGACAGCATCAGTGTGTCCACGCACGCATTGCAACGCATAGAGGCCGGCCTGGAGGAGTACGGGGAGAGCGAGCGATGGGCACTCATCCACGCCATAACTCTCGCTACACGCCTCCCCGAGCAGTTCTTCACGGTCGACTTCGCCCAGCTTGAGCGGGAGGAGTCGCCGGAGAGCCGGATCGCGCAATACGAGGCTTTGATCGAGCGGTCGCTGGACGAGCTTGCTCGACTTCTGGAACCGCGACAGGACGACAAGGAAAGGGCCGGTGAGTGATGGCTGCGACGGCGACCGGGATCCGACAGCGCCACGGGCGGGCGTGCCGGCGCGCTAGGGGATGCGCGTGCCCGTGGGAGGCGTCCGTCTACAGCAAGCGCGACCGGAAGAAGATCCGCAAAACGTTCACGACGAAAGCGGCGGCGGTCGTGTGGCGCGACGACAGCCGCTCGGCGGTGCGCCGGAAAGCGCTCCGCGCGCCAACCGTGACGACCGTGCAGCGAGCAGCGGACGAACTGCTCGAGGGGATGCGTGACGGTTCGATCCCGACGCGGACGGGCACGCGCTACAAGCCCGCCACGATCCGCAGTTACGACGAGGCGCTGACGTTGCGCATCCTGCCGGCGATCGGCCCCCGGCGCTTGACGGACGTGGAGCGCGAAGACGTGCAGGATCTCGCGGACCGGATGACCGCCGAAGGGCTCTCGGCATCGACGGTGCAGAATCAGCTGGACCCGTTGCGCGTGATCTACCGGCGTGCGATCCGCCGCGACCTCGTGAGCGTAGACCCGACGAAGGGGCTCGAACTGCGACGCCCGGACGGCGGACGCGACCGCATCGCCACGCCCGACGAGGCCCGAACCCTGCTCGGCGCGCTGCAAGCCGAGGATCGCGCGATATGGGCGACCGCGCTGTACGCAGGACTGCGACACGGCGAGCTTCGCGCCTTGCGGTGGTCTGACATCGACGTCGAGGGGCGCGTGATCCGCGTGCGTCGGGGATGGGACGCGAAGGAGGGCGAGCAGGATGTCAAGACCGACGCCGGGCGGCGCACGGTGCCGATCCTCGCGCGCCTGACGCCGCACAAGCTCGCCACGGGGACGCGGCGAGAACGCGCTCGTGTTCGGCGTGACCGCTGATGTGCCGTTCGAGCCGTCCACGGTGCGCCGTCGCGCGCTCGCGGCGTGGGGATGGACGACGGGACGCAACCCGGACGCGCACGGTCCGAAGCGCATCACCGTGAAGGCCCGCGCGGACGCGCTGGAGCGAATCGGGCTGCACGAGGCGCGGCACACCTTCGCGTCCCTGATGATCGCGGCCGGAGTCAACGCAAAGGCGCTCAGCACGATCATGGGGCACGCGAGCATCGCCATCACCTTCGACACCTACGGCCACCTGATGCCGCGCGGCGAGGACGAGGCCCGAGCGCATCGACGGATACCTGGACCGGATCGACGGCGACGGACCGCACCTGCGCGCCGTAGGGGAGTGACGCACGCCGCTCGCGCCAGTCTCGCGCCAGTCGCGCCACGATTCGACCGGATTCCAGCGGACTCCACCGGATCGACGGACCGGCCGTCTCCCGCACCGTAGAGCCGTTTTTGGCTCTGGCGCCGGGATTACGGCATCCTGCGACTAGGGTTCGAATCCCGTTGGCGGTACTTCCTCCGAGGGGCATCTGGTCGAGCTCGTGAGTTCGGTTTCGGTGCGTGGGCGTCCGCTGCCCGGGTCTGCTTCGTGTATCGCCGGCCCCGCATCCAGGGTGCCGAGTCGGATCACGCGATGGCGGCAACGAGACCACCTCGGGCTCTCGCCGGGAAGTGGCGTCGGCTGGCGGCGGACGGTGCACGTCTTCGTGCGCGAGCGCTCGCGGGAGAGGGCTCCGAGACCATCCGGTGCGGTTCCGCCACGACCAGGCTCTCAAGGTTGACGCTGAGCCTAGATTTTGGCTTGCTAGAGCCGATCGCGGGTCGTTGGTGTAAGTCGAGGAAAAGTAGGAGACGCGTCTCGACTTGTGGCCTTAGACCTATGAACCTCTGTGGAGTGCAAGAACAGGCCTGGCGCCTGTTCGGGCGCAACGCCGCCACTGGGCGCCGTGCTCTGGGGCTGGCGTCACTTTCATAGTCGAACAGGACGATTAGGCAGGAAACGATGGCTTCGATCGAAAAAACGCGCGCCGCTACCCCGCGGCTGCGCCCCGGACCAAACGGGCTCCCACGCGGGCAGGTGACCGAGATCCAACGCAGCCGCATGCTCACGGCGGCGGTCCAGGCGGTTGAAGAGGTTGGATATGCGCGGATGACCGTGGCTCAGGTCATCGGGCGGGCGAAGGTTTCGAGGAAGACGTTCTATGACGTGTTCATCGACCGGGAGGACTGCTTCCTCGCCGCGTTCGACGAGGCGATCGCACGGGGGCGGGCACAGGTGGTAGACGCCTACGCGCTCGAATCCGGATGGCGAGAGAGCATGCGTGCGGGCTTGGCGCGGCTGCTGGAGTTCATGGACGAAGAGCCCGGACTGGCCAGGCTCTGTGTGGTCGAGGCCCTGGGCGCCGGCCCGCGCGTTCTCGAAAGTCGGGCCAGAGTGCTCGACGAACTCGCGGAGATCGTCGATCGGGGGCGGTCTGAGGGCAATGCCGCTCGCCAACCTCCCGAGGTGACCGCCGAAGGCGTCGTCGGAGCGGTCTTCGCGGTGATCCACACCCGCTTGCTGGAGGGCGGCAAGGAACCGCTTTCGACCCTCCTGGCGCCCCTGATGAGCATGATCGTGCTCCCGTACATGGGAACTCGCACAGCCGGCAAAGAACTGGCCAGGCCGGCGCCGGTGCCCCGGCGAGCGGGTCAGCTGCGAGGGCGCTCGGGTAGTCGCGATCCGCTGGAGGGCCTGGAGATGCGGCTCACCTATCGGACGGTGCGCGTGCTCGTGGTCATCGGCGGTCGTCCGGGCGCGAGCAACCGCGAGATAGCCGAGGGCTCGGGTATCGCCGATCAGGGTCAGATCTCCAAGCTCCTGACGCGTCTACGACGACTGGATCTTGTCGAGAACCGAGGCGAGGGTCAGGCGAAGGGAGCCGCGAACGCCTGGTATCTCACCGAGCGTGGCATCGAGGTGGAGCGGGCCGCCCGTCCGCGTTGAGCGATCGTGTTTCCCGTCGCCTAGGCGCCGTGCACAGCGATCGCGGCTTTGAATACGTTCGTTCCCACGGCCGGACCGCCTGTGACCTCGACACCGAGACCTCCACTCGTATTGCGAACCATGCGCCGGGCCAGTTTGCTGAGGCGGACGTGCGCCTTGCCCGTGCTGTGAGGGCCCACCACGAACCGGCCGGAACCCAACCAGACCGAGTACGAGCCGTGACGGGGCTTGGAGTGAAGAGTGAGCGTGCCGGTGCAGCTGATCGCAGAGTGGCAGTAGACGGCGACCTGGACGACGCCACGAATGTTCATGCCGTCGAGCTGAGGCGTGGGAATCGTCAACGTCGGAAAGACGTGGCGATGAGACACGCGGACGGAGCCCGGCGGCGGCAGGCCCTTGGTGCCGCCAGGGCAGACGGGCGTCGCGTCGGGACCGGTCGCGAGGGTCGCCTGGAGCATCAGTTCCTCGCTGGTGTTCGTGGCGAAACCGTCGTGGCTGGTGGTGTCCGTCGGTGAGAACGTGGCTCCATTGCCGACGCCGTTGTTGCGGATGAACGAGTCCATCGTCGCCCCCGGCACGCCGCCGATCACCATGTAGGGGACTCCGGCGGGGTAGGGCGGGGGACCGTTCTGAGCAGCCACGAAGCCACCCTCCTCATTGAAGGAGACGTAGTCGCCCTGAGCCACACAGAGGTTGATCGGATCGTAGGAGCTGACGGTCGAGCCGCTCGCTCCGCCGACACCGCATACCGGTATTTCGAAGGCCTGGCTGGTCAATTCGACTTTCGCGCCTCCGCCTGCCAACGGAGCCAGCGACTGGAAGTGGATCTGGGTCAGGGGTGCGGGACCATTCGACTTCGCGCACCCCTCTAGACGCACGCTCACGACCTGCCCGCCCACCGGGGCGGTCGGGTCCCCCACCGGGAGTTGCACGTTCCAGAGTGCGCCGTCCGCGCCGTCGTGCGGGATATGGAAGACCGAACCGGGGAGCGGCACGTTGCTTCCCTGGTAGTCGAGGTCGTTGGCCGTGTCCTTGGTCGCGGGAACCGTCAGCGGGCTGCCGAACGTCAACGTCGCCGCGCCGGCCGTTTCGGTGAGGAGCGCCGGTGCCAGCACGGCCACCGAGCACACGGCCGCGCCGGCCAGACGTAGGACATGAGCCAAGAGCGGTCCGACGTCGGTTGCGCGGTCGCGTGACTTGAGATGCAGTTTCGACCGTGTACTCATCTGTGGTGTGCCCATTCGATCGCTGTCCCTCCGTTCGATCGTTGTACCTACCCACAAGCTTGATGATCTGCACCCGCAGTGGACTACTGTTTGAGCGCTTCCGGGCCATGAGGCGTCCCGATGCGGGCGTCGTGTCGGATCAAGCAGGCGAGTTGCTGCGTTTTCTGCTGTGGCGAATCCTTGGTTTGATCGCGCTCGTCGCCGCCATTGCGCTGACGGGATGGCTGCTGGACGGCGGTTTGGGCGCGACCCTGCGCGGAGTCGACGGCTCCCACCAAGCACATCTCACGGTGGGGTCGCTATCGGGCGCCCTCGACTCGTCTATCGCAAGCGTGTGGGGGTGGGCGCGG
>DATHNL010000058.1:0-2847 GCA_035486035.1 Gemmatimonadaceae bacterium | reverse complement strand
CGCCCGCCGACCGGCGCAAGAATCCGTCCGCCCTCGGCGAGTTGCTCGAACAGCGGCCGCGGTACCTCGGGCGAGGCAGCGCTCACCAGGATCGCTTCGTACGGCGCGTACTCGCGCCACCCGAAGGTCCCGTCGCCCAGGAGCAACGAGATGTTCCGCGCGCCAACTTGGCGAATAACCTCTCTCGCCCGATCGAGCAGCGCCGGAACCCGCTCGACGGAGAACACCTGGGCCGCCAGGTGCGAGAGCAGCACCGTCTGATAGCCCGACCCCGTCCCGACCTCCAGAACTCGTTCGTGCCCTGTCAGCTTCAGCTCGCTCAGATATCTCGCGTGCACCGACGGCTGCGAGACCGTCTGCGAGTTTCCGATCGGTAGCGCCGAATCTTCGTACGCCCGATGCTGCACCCCGCTCGGGACGAACAGGTGCCTCGGTGTGAGATCAAACGCCCGCAGCACCGCCAGGTCTGTCACGCCCTTCTCGCGAAGCGCCTCGACCATCCGTCGCCTTGGCCCGTTGAGATCCGTCACGGCTCCCGCCACCAGTCGGCGGCCGAGGCGAGCATGTCGTAGTGCGTGAGGTCGAGATGCAGTGGCGTCACGCTCACATATCCATCTTCGATGGCTTGGTAATCCGAATCAGGTCCGCCGGTCCACGCCATGACGCCACCCCCGATCCAATAGACCTCTTTCCCCCACGGGTCCTGCATGCGCCGCAACGGATCCGAGAACACCCGGCGGCCCAAGCGCGTCAATCGCACGCCGCGCGCTTCCCGCGACGGCAAATTGATGTTCAGCAACGTGTCCGTCGGCAGGTGCAGCGAGAAGAGATGAGCGAGCAGGCGCGAGACGGTCGGGATTTGGGCCGGCAGCATCGAGGGGTCGACGCTCCCGTGGTCTCCACCCGCGAATGAAAGAGCGATCGATGGAACGCCGAGCGCCAACCCTTCCATGGCAGCGGCGACCGTGCCGGAGTACAGGACGTCCTCGCCCATATTCTGCCCATGATTGATGCCGCTCAGCACGAAATCCGGCCGCGACGGCATCAGCGCTTCGACCGCGAGCATGACGCAATCCGTCGGAGTCCCGTCGACCTGAAACCGACGCTCGCCGCGCGGCTTGACACGCAGTGGGTGGTGCATGGTGAGGGAGTGGCTCGTCGCGCTCTGCTCACGATCCGGAGCAACGACCGTCACCTCCCCGAGCGATTGGACCGCGCGCACCAGGCAATCGAGGCCCAGTGCCAGAATCCCGTCATCGTTCGTGCAGAGGAGTCTCACCCAGCCGCCGGCAGATCGTCCACACCACGCGGGCGGAGTCGCCGAGCGTGCGAAAATGACTGCGGGCCCACTCGCCATACAACGTCGAGACGGGCACCGTCCCTATTCTCCACCCACCGCGCGCGGCCTGGATCAGAAAGTCGGTCTCATATTCGTACCGGTCTCCGGCAGGATCGATGCGCCGGAGTACCTCGGCCCGCACGGCGCGGAACCCCGACTGGCTGTCGGTAAACCGCCGCCCGGTGCACGCGCTGACCGCGGCACTCGACAGCGCGTTGCTCAACCGACGATAGAGCGGCATGCCCGACCCGTTGCGTTTCCGGACGCCAATCACGACGTCGACGCGCGTCAGCGCCGAGAAGAGTGCTGGGGCGAATGCGGGATCGTGCTGGCCGTCCGCGTCAATGGTCATCACCGTGCTGCACCGCTCGGCCAGCGCCGCCTCGAACCCAGCTCGGAGCGCCGCGCCTTTTCCGCGGTTCTGGTCGAATCCCACGACGTCGTCGGCGACGCGATCGGCGACCTCCCGCGTCTCATCCGTCGAGCCGTCATCGATCACGACCACGCGCACACGCGGCACGGTCTGGCGCACGCCATCGATCACCTGCTCCAGCGTCTCGGCGGCGTTGTACGCCGGGACGACGCAGGCGGCACGCAGCGGTACGAATTGCCCGCTGATCGTCATCGGCCGTCATCGGAGAGGAGCCCCACGATGGCCTCGAGCTCCTGCTCCAGCCCGCGCAGGGTTTCGCGATCGAGTGCGGACCGGGCGGCGGCGCGCAGCGTGCCGCTGCCCGCCCGCCGGTGCTCGTCGACTTTGCGGCGCGCGCCGTCTATCGTGTACTTCTCCGTGTACAGGAGATGCTTGACGAGCAGGATCAGCTCGACCTCGCGCCGCTGATAGACGCGATTGCCGGAGCGATTCTTGGCCGGGCTCAGGAAGCGAAATTGGCTTTCCCAATACCGGAGCACGTGCGGCTTCAAGTCCGTCAGCGCGCACACATCCCCGATCGAATAGAATTGCCGTACCGGCTCAGTGGCCATCAATCAGACTCGGCGCGCAGCTCGCGCTCCATGAGTTCCGCGATCGACTCGCGCGCGGGCTTGCCCTCGAACAGAATCTTATGCACGCCGGCCACGATCGGCATGTCGACGCCGACCCGCTCAGCCAATTTGAGCGCGCTCCGCGCCGTCGTCACCCCCTCGGCCACGGTCTCCTTCCCGACCATCGCCTCGGCCAGCGTGGCCCCCTTGCCCACCGCCAGGCCCAGTGCGCGGTTCCGACTGAGCGCCCCTGTGCAGGTCAGCACGAGATCCCCCATGCCGGCCAACCCCGCAAACGTCGCCGGTTGCGCACCCAGCGCGACCCCCAGGCGCGCCATCCCGGCGAGCCCCCTCGTGATCAGCGCCGCCCGCGAATTGAACCCGAGGCCCAGTCCCTCGCAGATTCCCGTCGCCACGGCCATGACGTTCTTGAGCGCTCCGCCGAGCTCGACCCCCAGCGCATCGTCCGCCGTGTAGACGCGGAACTCCCGCGACGAGAGCATCCGCTGCACCAGCGCCGTCGC
>DATHNL010000057.1:0-10389 GCA_035486035.1 Gemmatimonadaceae bacterium | reverse complement strand
GGGAATGCCGGTCGTCGGCGTCCATCCACCGCTCGAGGTCTGGACACTGTCGAGCGCGCGCATGATCTCGTCGGCCGTTTGCGGGCGATCGGCCGGGCGCTTCTCCAGGCACCGCATGATGAGCGCGGCGAGCGACTCGGGGACCGCGGGCCGGCGGCGCGAGATCGGCTCCGGAGCCTCGACCGCATGCGCAGCCAGCATCGCCTGCGCCGGGCGGCCGGCGAAGGGCGTCGAGCCCGTGAGGAGCTCGTAGGCCATGGCGCCGAAGGCATAGATATCGGCGCGCTGGTCGGTCGTCGGGTCGGCCGCGGCCTGTTCCGGCGCCATGTACGCCGGGGTGCCGAGCGCTACCCCAAACTGCGTGAGTTGGGCGCCGCCGGAGTTGGCGGCGTCCTTCAAGGCTTTGGCGACGCCGAAGTCCGTGACCATCGCGGCGCCGCCGGAGACCAGCACGTTCTCGGGCTTGATGTCGCGATGGACGACGCCGGCGGCGTGGGCATACGCGAGGGCCGAGGCAACTTCGCGCAGCACTCGGACCGCTTCGCCTACGGGCAGCTCGCCGCCCTTCGTCAGGCGGTTCCGCAGGGACTCGCCGTCGATGAACGGCATCGTGAAGTACGGGAGTCTCCCGGACTCGCCCGCCGTCAACAACGGCACGATGTGCGGATGCGAGAGGCGCGCCGCGACCTGGATCTCGCGGCGGAAACGTTCGACGTTGAGGCCCTCGGATAGCTCGGGCGACAAGAGCTTGATGACGACAGTGCGACTGAGGACGGTCTCTTCCGCCACGAACACTCGCGACATCCCGCCGCCGCCGAGCTCGCGGTCGAGGCGGTAGGCGGTGCCGAGTGTCGCCTGGAGACTGTCGCGGACCGAGTCGGGGCTCACGGGGATGAAAGATGTGTCCAGGCCGCTGGCTCGGCGAGCACCGTCTGTATCGTATCTATGTTGTCCACGCCGAGCACCCTTACGTCCAGGTCCGCCCGCACTCGCCCGAAGTACCTATCTACCCCGCCGTCGCTCACCGGCTTCACCAGCAGGAGCCTCCGCGCTCCGACGGCGAGCGCAACCCATGCGGCGATGCTATCGCTCGTTACGTCCCACGAGTGTGGGAGCGGGTCGACGGCGCGCAGCCATTGATATGGCGCCACGATCGGCAGGCCGGGGGCGAGCGCGGCGAGCGCGGTGGCGTATTGGTCCATCGCCAGGATCGCCGCCCAGTGCGCGTCGTCGTCGCTGAGGCCAAACCGTGCGTCGGCGGCGCGAACCATGTCCGCAAATGGGCCGCCTCCAGGCACGATGAGCGTGCGCCCGTCGCGCGGGATCCCAGCCAGCGCCATGACCGGCGCGTCGGCCAACACCGCGCCGCCCAACTTGACGACCGTCTCGATCACGCCCGCGCCAGCAGCAGGGCGACGGCGGCCGCGGGCGCGCACTCGGCGGCGGCGGCGCCGAGGAGCTCGGCCAGCGGCATAACGCGCAGGCCGGCACGCTGGCAGGCGGCATCCGCGATAAAGCTCCCGAGTCCCGCGACGACTCCGATCTCGATGTGCGGGTGTCGCTCGCGCACGCGTCGAATGGCCTCGGCCGTCCGCGCGACCTGCGCGTCAGCGACGTAGGCCGCGATGGCGTCGAGTGCAGCGGTATCGAGCATCTCGCGATCGGCGCACACGACGCGCGCGAGGCGCTCACCGGCGTACGGTCGGGTAGCTGCCCTGCCGTCGGGCGTGGGCGCCGTGTACTGCTCGCTCGAGATGCGACCATTCCAGATGTGTACGTCGCCGGCGAGCGCAAACCCCTCCGCGCTGACGCCGGCCCATCCGGTGCCGAGGGGCACGGAGTGCACGATCGCTTCGACGGGCGTGCGGACGGCGCCGAGGTAGAGGAGCTCGCCAGAGAGAAGCCGGCTGGGGTCGGTGCGGCCGACCGCGGCAACCCGGCCGTTGTCGACCGGGATGATGTCGGTCGTGGTCGAGCCGATATCGACGAGGATGGCGTCGCGGACGTGCGCGGCGACGACGTGGGCGGCGGCAACCCAGTTCGCGGCGGCGACCGCGAGAGGTTGCTCGCGCGCTGACTCAACGGTCAGCCAGCGGCCGTCGGTCGTGAACACCGCGATGCGTGAGCTGGGGAAGGCGGCTGCGAGGCCATCCAACACAAAAGCGACCCCTTCGCGTTTGGTCCGGAAGGCTTGAGACAGCTCGGCCGTCATGGTGACGGCGTGCGCATCGTCTGGGGTGCCGCCCACCTCGCTGGCGAGGGCGGTCAAAAGCCCTGGGAGCGCGTTGAGGTCTCGCTGTATTTCATACGGACGGGAGCGGACGGCGACGACACCGGTCTCGGCGTTTACCCGGGAGACCTTGGTGTTTACGCCTCCGATGTCCCACCCGATAACTATGCGACTCATTGGTGTGATCGACCTCGCGGGTGGCCGCGCCGTGCACGCCCGGGGCGGGAAGCGGGACGCCTATACACCCGTGCGATCGGCGCTCCTCGGGCCTGGAGAGGAAGGCGATCCGGTCGCCCTGGCGCGGGCGTACCTGCGGTATCCGGTGCCGGAAATATATGTGGCTGATCTGGATGCCATTGCCGGCGCCCCTTTGTCTCCTGTCGTCGGGCACCTCGCTTCGCTCGGTGCTGCCGTCTGGCTGGATGCTGGGCGCTCCACGCTTCGCGTGGCGCCCAATGTCCGACCGGTTGTCGGCCTCGAGACAATGCTGGCGTGGGAGGAAGTGACGGGCGCGGCGTTCAGCCTCGATCTCAGGGCGGGCCGGCCGCTGACTGGGGGCGAACAGCCGGCCGAGTTAGCCAAGAAGGCGGTGCAGGCCGGGGCGACCGCGGTGATCCTCCTGGATCTCGCCAAGGTCGGGTCAATGGCTGGGCTCGACTGGGTAACGGTCCAGGCAGTCCGAGCGTCGACCTTAGGAGTGGAACTCGTTGTCGGGGGAGGCGTACGGGACAGGAGCGACATCGCGCGCCTGACCGATCTCGGATGCGACGGAGCCTTGGTAGCCACCGCGCTCCACGAACCTGGGCACGAAGCTTTCTAAAGGGAACGGGTAATGACACGTACGGTGGGGTCGGGGGTGGTCGCGCTGCTTGCCGCCGTCTGCGTGACCACGACCGGGAAAGCACAGGCGGTACGACTTGGGGTCGTCATGGACGGGCCGCGCAAGGAGCTGGTCGCGGCCTGGGATGATATGAACCCCAAGCAAGTCGAGCGCGCGTACTGCGTCGTCGATTGGTCATACGGCGTGTATCACGTGTCGAAGACGCCGCCGATCCAGGACGACACGGTGTTTCGCGTGTTCGCGATCAAGAATGTCGACGTCACGAGCGCAACGCCGATCTCCGCGGACTTCGAGTGCCCGTCCGGGAGTCCGGAGCTTCACGTGCATACGCCCACGACCTGCATGGGCGACGACATCGAGACGTGTAAGCTCGGCGGGCTCAATGCCTATAGTTGTCAGCCGAGTCGGGACGACTATGAGAAGCTGGTCCGCCGGCGTGACGCGTTTGGCGTGATTCAGTGCGACAAGCGCTCGTTCCGGTTCTACTATCCGGCCGAGTATCTCCCGCCGGGCGTGATCGCATCGACCGCGCCGCCTGATCCCGGTACGCAAGTCGCCAAGCAAAAACCCGGCAATCTCACTCCGGCTATGAAGCCCGGATACGAGCGCACGCCGCAACAAGTCGGGGGCGGCGACCAGCCCTAGTTGCTGCGCCTGGGCGGGACGGCAGAGTAACTCGTTTGTAGAGAACTCAAAGTTTGGTCTCTACCGCCCGCGACGAAGTGCGACTAGTGCGTAGTTGTGTCGGCGCCCGCCTTCTTGTGCTTCTTTCCTGACATCTTCTTCATACCGCTGTCGGGCGCCGGTGCCGCCATCTGCGTCGTGTCAGGCGTGGCCGGAGTCGACGCGGCTGGCGTGCTCGGCGACGCCGGCGGAGTCGTACTCGGAGTCATCGCGCCCGCGCTCGTATCCGTAGTCGTCGCCGGCTGATTCGCCGCGTCTTTGTTGCCACTGCACGCAACCGCGAGGACAAGGGCGACGACGGCAAAGGGCGTAAGTCTCATGATCTCGGTCTCCGTTTCTTAATGGATGAGTTGACCGGCTCTTTGTGGCGCAAGTCCCGCGCCCTTAGCTTGTATTTCATGGACCGTCGCGCCTTTCTGGCCTTAACTGGGTCGAGCGTAGCCGGGCTCATGCTCGGCCATGGGCCGGATGACGACGAGATGACGGAGGACGTCAAGCGCGTGTTGAAAGCGCGTTTCGGCGACCGCACGCTCACGAAAGCGCACGTCCAGTTCGACATTCCGGAGAACGCCCCGGACGGCCGCTTCGTCCCGATCTTTCTCGAGACGGATCTGCCACAGACACCAGATCACCACGTCACGGCGTTTCACGTGATCGTCGACCACAATCCTGACATCTATGTCGCGGGATTCTGGGGTGTCCCGTCGATCGACACACGCATCAAAATGCGGCGCACGTCGTACGTCCGTGCGATCGCCGAGATGAATACTGGTGAGTTGTACGTCTCGGCCAAGAAAGTGTTCGTCACACTGAACGGTTGCGGGTGATGGCGACCGGCGACGCTCGTGTGCTGCTCCCAGCGTCGGTCACGAACGGCGACGTCATCTATGTGCGTGCCATCATCGAGCATCCGATGGACACAGGATTCTTTCGCACGGCGGAAGGTCAGCCGATCCCGGCGTTCTTTATCAATGATGTGAGCGTCACCTACGGCGACGAGCAGATCGCCCATTTCGAGTGGACGTCGGGCGTAAGCCGGGATCCGTCGGTGACATTCCCGCTCAAGGCCACGCGAGAAGCGCCAGTGACCGTCACCTGGAAAGACAACACGGGTGGCGTATACCATCAGACGGTAGACGTGCGATTCAGCTAGTCGCGCTCGCGTTTCCGATTGTCGCACTCGCGCACGGCGTATACGCGATACCAGGCGACACAGGCCGGGGATCCGAGGGCCGAGCGAACGCTGGATTCGTGGTGACGGACAGCGGTGTCGTTGTCATCGACGCCGGGGGCAGTCCGTATCAGGCGAAGCGCATGGTGGCCGGCATTCGCACGGTGACGCAAGCGCCCATACGCTGGTTGATCCTGACGCATCACCACCCCGATCACACGTTCGGCGCGATCGTCTTCAAGCGACTCGGCGCGAAGGTCATCGCGCACCCGGATCGGACAATGCTCGCGGCCGAAGGCGGAGATGACGAGCTCGTGTCCGCGTGGGACCAGGTGGTCGGCGTGCGCGAGCTCACCGGCTTTGCGTTCGCGGATACGCCGGACATCCCCATCACGTACGACACGACGCTCGTGCTCGGCGGCAGACGGATGGATGTAATCCACCCGCCGGACGCGCACACGGTGGCTGATCTCGCGGTGTGGCTGCCGGACGCCGGCGTACTGTTCGCGGGCGATCTCGTCGTCGAGGACGGCGTCACGATGGTCGTTGACGGCAGCTCACTCGGCGCGCTCACGGCGGCCGACCGGCTCGCGGCGCTGCGCGCGCGGGTGGTCGTGCCCGGGCACGGTCGCATCGCTCGCGATCCGGCCGAGCAACTGTCGCGGACGCGAGCCTACTTTGACTCAGTGCAGGTGCCGATCCTGTTGGCGGTCAACAACGGCACACCGCTGAGCCGCATTCTGGCGCGGATGCCGCCGCCGGACTCCGGTCGCCCGGTCTCGCTGGCATCGCGGCGGCAGCGCAACGCCGTGCGGATCTACCAGGAGTTCGAGAAGGCGCTGATCGGCGCGGACCGGGGCTTGACCTTCACATGGAAGGGCAGCCTCGCCACGACCGGCATGTTGGCGGCGCTCCGCGGGCATTACGCGACGGTGATCGACGTGCGAACCGACATCGCGTCGTATCTCGCCGGCCATATTCCCGGCGCGGTGTACTTGAACACCGAGTCGCTCCGCTCGTTCGCCGACGGCGTGCCGAACCTCCTGTTGCCGGCTGAGAGCTACGTGGCCCTGTTTACGCGACTCGGCCTCCGAGATGGGCGGCCGGTCGTCGTGTACAGCGCGGGCGATACGCGCAACATCGACGCGACGTACCTGGTATGGATCCTCGGCGGATTCGGGATCCAGGCCTCAGTGTTAGACGGCGGGTTCCAGCAATGGACACTCGAGCAGCGACCGGTCGAGCGCGCGTATCCGTACGTGATGTCGGGCGCGTTTTCGGCGCACGATTTTCATCCCGATCGGGCGACGCTCGACGATGTGGTCAACCGATCGGCGAACAGCGTGCTGGTCGATGCGCGTCCGCCGGATCAGTACGCGGGCCAGGCGGGGGCGCAGATACGCCGCGGACATATTCCGGGCGCCATCAACCATTACTGGGCCGGCGATCTCGAGTCGGGGTTATCGCACGTGTTCAAGAATTTGGATACACTGCGCGCGGCATACGCAGCCCAGGGGATCACGCCCGAGAAAGACATCATCGCGTACTGTAATGGTGGGTTGGAGTCGAGCCATATCTATTTTGTGCTACACGACCTGCTCGGGTACCCGCATGTGAGAGTCTACGACGGGTCGTGGACCGAATATGCGGCACATGCCGAGCTCCCAGTCGAGGCCCGCTGACATGCGCAAATCCCTGCGTCTCCCGATCGGCATCGCGATCGCTCTCGCCTTCTTCGGCTATCTCTTCTGGTCGACCATGACCGCGCAAGCGGCGCAGTGCCACGTCTGCGTCGCCTACCACGGCGGTCAGAATTGCGCCGACGCGTCAGCCGCGAACGCGAAAGAGGCGAGCCGCTCGGCGCACACGACGGCCTGCGGCCCGATCGCTCATGGCATGAACGAATCGATCGCCTGCGACAATACGCCGCCAATCGTCAACGACTGCCGGCGCACCTGATCGTCAGGGCGGGGGCGCGGTAGGGTGACCGGCGGGAATCAGTAGCGGCGCGTACGGCCGCTCGCCGACGGAGAAGGTGCGCACGACCTTCTTGTGCACGACATCGATCACCGAGATCTGATTCGATCTCCCGTCGGCGGAATACAGGGTCGTGCCCTCGGGACTCAGCGCGACGCCCCAAGGGCGCTGGCCGACTGGGATCGTGTCGGTGATGGCGAGGGCGGCGGCGCTGAAGACCGTTATTCTATTTGCCTTGCCGTTGGCGAAATAGATGGTGGAGTTGTCCGGCGAGATCGCGATCCCGGTGGGACGGGTGCTATCGCCGACGCTGACGGTCTTGAGCACCCTGTTCACGGGCGCGTCGACCACGGTCATCTTCCCACCCGCCTCGGCGGTGACGTACGCGCGACCGCCGCCCCGGGCGAACGCAATGAACCGCGGTCGCGCGCCGGTCCTGAATGTCGCGAGCTCCTTTCCTGTTTTCGTGTCGAGGACCGTGACGCTGCTGTCGCTCTCGTTCGAGATATAGACGCGGTTGCCGCCTGGCGCGACGGCGACACCCTCGGGTTCTTTGCCGACGGGGACCGACCAGATGATCTTCTTCGTCGCGAGATCGATCGCGCTGGCGGCGGCGGCGTCTTCGTTGGAGACAAAGGCGACCTTGCCGTCGAAGCTGAGCGCGACCTGCTCAGGGTCCTTGTTTGCCGGAATGACGTCGATCACGGTGTCTTTGTCGACGTCGATCACGGCGAGCGCGTCGTCGCGGCCGAGGGTTACGTAGGCTCGTTTTCCGTCGGGGCTCAATGCTATGCCACGGGGTCGATTCCCGACCGGGAACGTCTTTATGACCGTGTTGGTCTTGAGATCGATGTCGGTGACGGAATTTCCGCCCTCGTTGCTAGCGTACAAACGCTGCGCCCCAGCCACCGCCGGCGCCAGCAGAATGATCAACGCAAGAGCTTTCATTAGTGATCCAGTATGGCCTGGTCGGTGTTCAGTGCCTTGTTCCAGCCAATGATGCTATCCCACCCGCGAGCGCGATGGAAGATAGCGCTATTCACGTCGGCGTTCGTTACGTCGGCATGAGTAAGCGTCGCGTTCGTGAGATTTGTGCGGACGAGCCGGGCGTGCTGCAAGTTGGCGCCCGTGAGATCGGCGCCAGAGAGATCCGCGCCGGTGAGATCCGTGCGCATGAGTCCCATGGGCTGATTGCGCATGTCGGCGCCGCCTTTGAGATCGACGAGCTTGGCGCCCACGAGCTTGGAGTCGACCAGTGTCCCGATGAGCCGCGCGTCCGTGAGGTCGGCCCCCGAGAGATCGGCGCCGATCATGATCACGGCGTAGACGCTCGCGCCGCGGAACGAGGCTTGGGTGAGATCCGTGCCGCGAAACACACCGACGTCGAGCACGGCGCCATCGAAGGTCGCGTCGTGCGCGTGGGCGCCGGAGAGATCGGCCGCGAACATCGTGTCGCGCGTGAACTTCGTGCCCACGAGCGTCGCGTTCTGGAGCTTCACGCGTGAGAAGTTGAGACCCGTGAGATCGAGGCCGCTGAGATCGCGGCCGGACAGATCCGCGGGATGATCAGCGTTGCTGGCTGCGATCGCGTGCGCGACCGCCTCGCGCGTCATCGGCTGCGCCGCGACCGCTTTGGCGGCGAGGGCGAGCACGAGCGCGAGGCGGCGCATGCGATCAGCTCTTCACGAACGCAGGAACGAAGAGCGTGTCATTCCCCTGTGCCGGTGGGAATGCCGTCGAGTCTTTGCTCGCGCCCGCGATGATGTGCGGGCGTCCCGGTGCCAGGTGTCCGCAGCAACGGGCGCGGAGGTAGTTCCAGATATCTTCCTTCTGCTCCGGCGACAGGAGATTGCCCCAGGTCGGCATACCCTTGCCGGGTCGGCCGTTCGTGACGGTCAGCCAGAATGCCTTGTGGTCGATGCTGCCGTCGGGACCCACCGAGTGCTTGAGTGCCGGCGCGAAGCTCGAGCCGACCGCGTCCTCGCCGTGGCAGCGGGTGCAATAGACCTCGAACATCTTCCAGCCTTGGTACACGACGTTGTTGACGCCGAGGCTGTCTTTGATGACTGTCTGCGCCCGGGAAGTTGACGCTGCCGTCATCATACCTACTGCACACACCAGTAACGCAATCGAACGATAGCTCATGTATTCAATATCCCCCGAGGGCTACCTGGTTCCGTTGCCGGCAATTGGCACGCCGTACTCATTGAGAATGGCCGTGATATCGGCACGGCGACGATCGATGGCATCGTTCAGCTTTGCCAGGAGCTCGCGATCGCTTCGGCGTACGCCGAACGCCTGATCAAATGCGAATTGCTTGCCAGTCTGGGCGTCGCTGTCTGGGAGCATCGTCACCTCGAGTGGCACCGACGCGTGCTTCGCGTAGTAGCCGCCGAGTGGGCCCCAGACGACCGAGACGTCTACGGTGCCCTTGGCGACGGCGTTGACGATGTCGCCGGGCTGGTGCTCGTCGTCGTAGAACGTCGTGAACCAGACCAGGTTCGCATTGATCCCGCGACTCGATATCGCATCCGCCGGCGGCGTCTGCGTGTAATTGTCGCCGATCGAGTTGACGCCGATTTTCAGCGTCTTGAGTCGTGGATCGTCCAGCGATGTCAGCGCCAAGTGCTCGGCCCGTCGGGTGACGATCACGTACGTCGAGCGATAGTAGGGCTTTGACGCGGCGATGAGCTCGTATTGCGCCGGGACATCGATCACGACATCGCAATTTCCGGCGCGGAGCGTGTTCCGGATATACCCACGGCGGCTCGGCCACCAGTCGTAGGTCACCGTATCGCCGAGGTCTTTCGCGATCAGCTCGGCGATCTTGTTCGCGAAGCCCTCGCGTTTGTCATTCGACGCCGGCATGTCGTTCGGGTCTGCGCACACCCGCAGAACGCCCAACTGCTCGGCTCTTCGCGCTTCGCGCTCGAGCCCAAAAAAAGGAGGGGGCGGAACGATCCGCGCGCTCGCCATGTCGATCGAAACGCCGGTCGTCGTGCCGGTCGGAGCGCTGTATGCGGCGAGCGATAGCGAGGCCGCAATTATGAGTAGTCTCTGCACGTATTCGATCTACACCTCGACGACAGACCGGGTGCCGCGGAGCAGTTGCTCTCCACGGCACCCGGCGTGCTCTTCAAGAGATTCTATTACTTCGCTGCTGCTGCTGGCGAGTCGAGCGAGAAGACGGTCAACACGCCACCCTGCGTCGAGAACGACCCGGTGTCACCAAAGGCGCCCAGCGCGCCCAACCCGGCCGTCGGATCTTCGGCCCCAATGCGCGCGGCCACGCCGATCCCGGCCCAGCCGCCGATGCCGGAGAGGACGGCGACGTACTGCTTGCCATCCGGCCCCACATACGTCATCGGATTCCCGATAATCCCCGACGGCGTCTTGTACTCCCACAGGAGCTTGCCCGTCTTCTGATCGACGGCCTTGAGCCACCCTTCCATCGTCCCGTAGAAGACGATATCGCCCGCCGTCGCC
>DATHNL010000056.1:0-2935 GCA_035486035.1 Gemmatimonadaceae bacterium | reverse complement strand
GATCTTCGCCGGAGCCTTCGACTATCCGTCCCCATCGGGGATCGCGCGCGATGTCGACCATGGGCGCGTACGTCCACTGGATGCCATCGTTGGCGACTTCGGTGGCGGTGATGCGCGCCGAGGTCTCAGCCGCATCGGGATCCCAACTCGCGGCCTCGGCGAGCGGCACGGGGAAGATGGTGCGATACCCATGGATCGCGTCGTCGGCAAAGAGGAGCGGGATGTGGAGCCGCGTCTCGTTGACGGCGATGCGCTGCAGGTGGCGCGTTGCGGCGAGACTTCGCACGCCGTAGAACAGGCCGATGCGTCCCACGCGGACGGCCGAGTCGCTGCCGGCGCGTGAGGCGGGACCGGTAAGGGTGCCATCGCCGCGCACGAGATTGAGCTGTCCGGCTTTCTCCTCGATCGTCATGCGGGCGAGGACGGAGTCGACGAAGCGCGTCTCGCCAGCGGCTTGAGCGCTCACGCGTGACGTGACGATCGCGATACACGCCACGCGGGCCAGTCGGAGAGTCGCTCGCACGATGGCCGTATAGTAATATGTGATATGCCCACGCTGATCATTCGTGACGAAACCCCGTCGGGGTCCTCATCCGATGAGCGCACGCTCGATTTCCTGACCGAGGACATCACGGTGCGCGAGCTCATCGAGCGGCGCGTGTACGAGGAGGTGCAGGCGTACAACACGTCGCGACCGGGTTACTTCCGCGGGCTCGTGCAGCCGACGGACGCCGAGGCCACGCTCAACGGCTATCGGCTGCGTGCGCCTCGGGAGATCGACTGGCGGGCGCAGGCCGCGTTGGCGCTCGAGGCGTTTCAGCGCAACGGTTTCTGTATCCTGGTGGGCGATCGGCAGGTGGAGACGCTCGACGATCGGATCCGCCTCGAGCTCGCGACGCCGGTGACGTTCTTGAAGCTCGTGCCGCTCGTCGGCGGTTAACACCCGAGGCTCCGTGGGTCTGCGCGATTGGTTCGCGGGAGGTGCGGGGGCGAGCGAGCAGCCCGATGGTTTCCAGCTGCCCGCGAATCATCCGCGCCGAAACGAGCACGAGATGCTGAGCGCTGTCATGCGCGAGGTGGAGCAGACGGAGATTCGTGATCGCAAGGCACTTGAGGCCACCGAGACCTTTCGTCGGATTCTGCAGGCCGACTCCGCGACCTGCGTCCGCCTGATTCAGGCGGCGGCCGAGCGATCCCGATGGGACTTCAGCTTCGCGAACAACTCCTGGGCCGCGCTGCGTCTCATCCCCAGGATCAGGTATACCGATCCACACGGGTTGTCGCACATGCGCGCGCTGGCCGTGTTCATTGCGGCGATCGAGGCTATCACGCGGCGCGCGCAGCCGTGGTCCTCGGCCGATCGTGTCGTGCTGCTCGACACATTACGCGGGCGTGGCGCCGACTGTCGGACCTTCCTGGCGTTGCTACCGCCACCGGGCAGCGCGATCCCCGATGACGTGCGAGCCGCGCTACGCCGGCTCCAGTCCTCCTACGTGACGCGGTCGGCCGCCAAGGACATGCGGAAGCTTGCGGTCGCACTCGACGATCTTTTGTCCGGCGATCGTCGTGCCGCGCTGGATGCGACCGAGCCGTGGGTCGCGGTCGTCGAGCCGATGCTCGAGCGCGACCCATGGAAGGCGCTTGGCCGGCATCTGGCGGATGCCAGCTCCACCAAGCTGTCGGCCAAGTGGAAGCGCGAGGCCGAGCGGTACATCGCGGCGGTCGGCGAGGATGAGGTGCGCGCTCGCGCGGTCGAGTGGGTGCGGGCGGCATCGGACGGCGGCCAGCCCGTGGTGGGACCACGCAATGGGGATTTCCTGCGCGGGTTGCTCTGGTGCATCGCGCGGCGAGGTGATGCGGAGTCGGCGCGGCTCATTGGTGACGTGGCGCTCGCGGTGTCGCGGAAGATCCGCAACATCGGCATGCGCTCGCCCAAGGTGCTGAACGCGTGCATTGCGCTCCTCGGCGAGCTCGCTGATTCGGAGGCGCTGGCCCAGCTCACGCGGTTGCGGACGAAGGTCAAGGGGCAGATGCCCCAGGCGTTGATCGGCCGGACGATGGAGGCGGCGGCTCGGGGCCAAGGGATGTCGTTGGCTGATCTCGAAGAGGTTGTGGTGCCGACGTTCGGACTGGACGCCAGCGGGTGCTGGCATCAGGTGCTGGGCGAGCACGTGGCGACGGTGCGGGTCGCTGGCTCCGATCGGGTCGATCTCACATGGCGAACAGCGGACGGTCGCGCGCAGAAGAGCGTGCCGGCCGCGGTCCGAACCGAGCACGCCGACGCGTTGGCAGCGCTCAAGCGGACTGTTCGAGACATCACGGCGATGTTGGCGGTGCAGCGCGAGCGGATCGAGCAGCTACTGCTGACGGAGCGTGTGTTGCCGTATGCGGCGTGGCGCGAGCGGTATCTCGATCACCCGCTTGTCGGCCAGTTCGCGCGCCGCCTTATCTGGCACTTCGACGACGGGACGTCGGCGGCGGTCGGCGCGTGGGACAGCGAGCGCGTCGTCGACGCGAGGGACAGGCCACTCGACTGGTTGGGGCCGGCGACACGGGTGCGGTTGTGGCATCCGATCGGGTTCGATATTGACACAATCACGAGCTGGCGTCGGTGGCTCGAGCGGCACGAGGTCGTGCAGCCGTTCAAGCAAGCGCATCGCGAGATCTATCTCATTACGGACGCCGAGCTCGTGAGCGGCACGTACTCGAACCGATTCGCCGCGCACATTGTGCGGCAGCATCAGTTCGCGGCGTTGTGCAAGGCGCGCGGGTGGCGGTATCGCCTGCAAGGGTCATTCGACGGCGCGAACACGCCGACACTGGAGCTGCCCGCGCGGAACTTACGGGCCGAGTTCTGGGTGGAGCCGTGCGAGGATCGCGGGGAGCCAATCGCGCCGTATGCGAGTACGGATCAGGTGCGGTTTGTGGCGGAGGG
>DATHNL010000055.1:0-18591 GCA_035486035.1 Gemmatimonadaceae bacterium | reverse complement strand
CCCAACCCCAGGATGCCGAGCGTCTTGCCGCTGACCCGTGTGCCGAGATGATGCGTCGGCCGCCACCCGGTCCACGCCCCAGAGCGCACCTCGCGCTCGCCTTCGCCAAGTCGCCGCGCGGCCATGAGCATCAGCGCGATGGCCAGATCGGCGGTGTCGTCGGTCAGCACATCTGGCGTATTCGTCACGACGACAGTGTTCTTTTGCGCCGCGGCAACGTCGATATTGTTGTACCCGACGCCGAAATTGGCGACGATTCTGACCCGTCGCCCCGGCGTCGCGAGAACATCAGCCGTGATCTTGTCGGTCACCGTCGGCATGAGACCATCAGCGCATTGCATCGCTTCGATCAACTGCGTCGTGCTCATGGGTGCGTCCGATGGATTGAGCCGCACATCGAACAACTCCCCGGCGTGTTTCTCGACGGCGGCCGGCACGCGCCGGGTGATGACCACGATCGGTTTGCTCATGCGAGTACCCTTGCCATAGTCGTACCAAGTTCCGACGGACTCGGCGCCACCTGCAGTCCCGATGCCCGCATAATCTCGGCCTTCTCGGCCGCGCTATCGCCAAACGCCGAGATGATGGCCCCCGCGTGTCCCATGCGCCGACCGGCTGGCGCCGAGAGACCCGCGACATAGCCGACGACGGGTTTCGTCATATTGCCCTTGACCCACTGTGCCGCCTCGGCCTCCTGCGGCCCGCCGATCTCGCCGATCATGAGCACGGCGTCGGTATCGGGGTCGTTCTCGAACAGCTGCAAAATGTCCAGAAACGACGACCCGTTGATCGGATCGCCGCCGATGCCGACGCTCGTCGAGACGCCGATCCCGACGGCCGCCATCTGCGACGCGGCTTCGTAGCCGAGTGTGCCGGAGCGCGAGACGATGCCGACCCGGCCGGCGCGATAGATGTGGGGGGGCATGATGCCGATGAACGCCTTGCCGGGGCTGATGATGCCGGCGCAGTTCGGGCCGATCAGCGTCGAGCGCTTCTCTTTCGGATAGCGTCTGAGATAGCGCTTGACCCGCATCATGTCTTGCGCCGGGATGCCATCGGTGATCGCGACGATCAAGCGGAGTCCGGCGTCCGCGGCTTCCATGATTGCGTCGGCCGTGAATGGGCCGGGGACGAAGATGCCACTGGCCGTGGCACCGGTCGCCGCTACGGCCGCTTTGACGGTGTTGAACACGGGAAGACCCAGGTGCGTCGTCCCGCCTTTGCCCGGCGTCACGCCACCGACGAGACGCGTCCCGTAGCCAAGAGTCTCTTTCGCGTGAAACGTCGCCTTGTCGCCGGTGAACCCCTGAAAAATTACCGGCGTGGATTGATCAATGAGTATGCTCATGAACGCGAGGTGACGCCCCATTAAGTGTGACGCGATGCAGCGCATCGACGGCTTTGGCCGCGGCATCAGCCAGCGTGTCGGCGTTCGTGATCGCGAGGCCGCTCTGCTTGAGGATCCGGCGCCCTTCGTCGACGTTGGTTCCAGCCAATCGCGCGATAATGGGCACGGTGAGAGACAGCTCCCTCGCGGCTTGCACTACACCCTGCGCGACCCAATCACACCGGTTGATGCCGGCAAAGATGTTCACGAGCACGACTTTGACGTGCGGATCTGACAACACGAGCCTGAACGCGGCCGCGACGCGTTCTGGCGAGGCGCCCCCACCCACGTCCAGAAAATTGGCTGGCTCGGCCCCGGCGAGCTTGATCATATCCATAGTGGCCATGGCCAGCCCCGCCCCATTCACAATGCAGCCGATTTCGCCGGTGAGCCCCACGTAATTGAGGCCATACTTCGATGCCTCGGCCTCGCGGGGATCTTCTTCGGTGTAGTCGCGGAGCTCGCGGACCGTCGGACGGCGGAACAGCGCATTGTCGTCAAACTGCATTTTCGCGTCGAGCGCCAAGACATGTCCGTCTTGCGTGACGGCCAACGGATTGATTTCGACCATCGTCGCGTCGAGATCCCGGAACGCCCGATAGGCGCCGAGGATCGCGCGGGTCGCGTCGGGCACCTGCGTGGCTTCGAGCCCGAGTCCGAAACACAGCTCGCGCGCTTGGAACGCCTGCATGCCGACCGCCGGCTCGATGACTTCGCGCACGAGCGTATCCGGCCGCTGTGCCGCGATGTCCTCGATCTCCATGCCGCCTTCGGCCGTCGCCAGCACGCACACCCGCTCGGCCCGACGGTCGAGCACGAACCCGACATAGAGCTCCCGCGCGATCGGGACCGCGGCCTCGATGTAGAGTCGCTGAACGAGCTTGCCCTTGGGCCCTGTTTGCTTGGTGACGAGCACGCGCCCCAAGAGATCGGCGGCCGCCGCATGGACCTCGTGCTCGGTCGAGCAGATACGCACGCCGCCAGCTTGCCCGCGCCCGCCCGAATGGATCTGCGCCTTGATCACCCAGCGATTGCCGCCGATCTCGCGCGCGCAGTATACGGCCTGGTCGGCGGTATACGCGACATTGCCGCGCGGGATCGGCACGCCAAAGTTGGCCAGCAGCTCTTTCGCCTGGTACTCGTGAATGTCCATGGTCAGCTCCCTGCTATCTGGACCACATTCTGAGCCATCCGTGCCGAAGCGGCGTCGATCATCTTGCCATCGAGCTGCGCGGCGCCTTTGCCGTCCCGTTGCGCCTCTTCGACCGCGATCAAGATTCTCCTGGCCCGGTCTACCTCGGCCGGCGTCGGCGTGAAGACCTCGTTGGCCAGCGCGACCTGGCTCGGGTGTATCGCCCACTTGCCCTCGGCGCCCAACGCCGCCGCGCGCCGGGCAGCCGCGACGAATCCATCGGGATCCTTGAAGTCCCCGAATGGTCCATCAATCG
This sequence comes from Gemmatimonadaceae bacterium, assembly GCA_035486035.1. Classification (GTDB taxonomy): domain Bacteria; phylum Gemmatimonadota; class Gemmatimonadetes; order Gemmatimonadales; family Gemmatimonadaceae; genus DASRDS01. The sequence continues at coordinate 15,756 of DATHNL010000055.1, read as the reverse complement.
GCCGCAACCCATAGGCACGGCATGCAGTGATCATGCGAGCGAGGCCGAAATGCCATTGGTCGCCGGGGTAGTCGGGATTGAGCCCGCCGATGCTGACGGTGCGTGCTCTCAGACTCGCGGCAAGATCAGCGACGCCGAAATGCATAGCCTCGAGCCGGCGGCTCGATTGCGCGATGGTCTCGACATTGGCGAGGCCTAACGCCGTCTCGATGAGCACCTCTATCCCGATACGCTTCGAGAATCCCTTGGCGTCCTCGATCTGGGTGAGCATCGTCTCGACCATGTACACGTCACCGGTCGTCCCGACCTTGGGGATCAACACCGTGTCGAGCCGGTCGCCAGCTCCCTCAATAACCTCGACGACGTCGCGATACATATAGTGCGTGTCGAGGCCATTGATCCGGAGCGACACGGTCTTCCCGCGCCCACGCCAGTCGTGCTCTTTGAGCCCCGCGATGGCCAGCGCGCGCGCGCCGACCTTCTCGGCCGGCGCCACGGCGTCCTCGAGATCGAGGAATACGTAATCGGCTTCGGAGGCGAGGGCCTTGGCGAACAGCTCCGGCCGCGAGGCCGGCACGGCCAACTCGCTCCGCTGGCGCCTCATGCCGCGGCCTTCACCTTTGCTGGCGTAGCGCCATGGCGCCAGAACTCTCCAGCCGCCGCCACGCCCGACCCCGGGGTGACATCGATGCCGACATCGCGCATGGCCATCTCGGAGCCCGCGATCGCGCTCATCAGCATGAGCTCGTTCAGATCGCCGAGGTGCCCGATGCGAAACAGCTTTCCCGCGACCTCACTCAGTCCCGCGCCAATCGCGAGGTTGTACTTCTTGAAGGCCACGTCAATGACATCGGCCGCGTTGTATCCAGCGGGAGTCATGATGGCGCTCACGGTATCCGAGTACCACTTCGGATCCTTGGCGCAGAGTTTCAGTCCCCACGCGCTGACCGCACGCCGTGTCCCCTCGGCCAGCCGGTGATGCCGCGCGTAGACGTTGTCTAGCCCCTCTTCAAACAGGATGTCGAGAGACTCCCGTAGTCCATACAGAAGCGGGATGGACGGTGTATAGGGGAAGTAGCCCGTTGCATTGGCCTTGATCTGATCAGCAAAATCAAAAAACACACGGGCACACTTAGCATTCGACATTTGCGCCAATGCTTTCTGACTCATGGCCACAAGGCCGAGTCCAGCGGGGAGCATAAACCCCTTTTGCGACCCAGTGATGGCCGCATCGACTCCCCATTCGTCCATAAAGAAGGGCAGGCTGCCAATCGAGCTCACGCCGTCGACGTACAGCAGCGCCGGATGCTTGGCCGCATCGATCGCCCGACGAACCGCTGCGATGTCACTCGTGACACCGGTGGCGGTTTCGTTGTGGACGACGAGTACGCCGCCGATCGAGTGAGAGGTATCAGCGCGCAGGGCCTCCTCGATACGCTCAGCGGGTGCGCCCTCGCCCCATGGCGTCTGCATGACGTCGACCTTGAGGCCGAGTCGCTGCGCACAGTCGATGAAGAGATGACTGAACTGCCCATAGCGCGGCGCCAGGACGCGATCGCCAGGCGAGCGCGTATTGACGAGCGCGGCCTCCCACATCCCAGTCCCCGTGGCAGGAAACACGAACGCCTGACCGCTCTCGGTACGAAAGACCTTCTTGAGGTCTTCGAAAATCCCTTTTGGCAGCGCAGGGAACGCCGAAGACCGATGATCCTCCATCGCCCGATGCATCGTTCTGAGGATGCGGTCGGGGACGTTCGTGGGACCTGGGACAAAGAGATGGTTTCTGCCGGGCATTGTCGCCTCAAAGGTGAGAGAGGGTCCCCCCGCGCGTGCGGGGGGACCCTCTCACATAAGTATTCGCGGCTTCTATCGAACCAGCTGTTCGACCTCCGCGGCCTTGCAATGGTCTTCGTGGTCCGGGTACGCTCTGCTGCAATGCACGCACACTTCACCAAATCCGGTGCGTTTCCAGACGAGATAATACACGGCACGCTGCAGCGATTTGATGCGCTCGTTCAGCTGCCTCAGGTCGGTGTCGCTATCCGGGGGAGTCATGTCCTAGAGTATCACCATGGTGAAAGTGGCGGTAGTACCCGAACGTGTCATAAGAAACGCGCTCGTAGCTCAGGCGTAGGAATCATGCACGCATCGCGCCGGCCGAACCAGCGGTAACGGTTCCGTGCGATGAGCCGATAGACGGCGTCACGCAAAACCCTCGGCACGACGAGGAACGCCGACGTCAGCGACCACCCACCGCTCAATCGCCTCGCAATACGCAATGCAGCGGTCGATTGGTCATAGATGGCGTCTTTCTCGACCAGAATGATGCTGTCACTCGTGACCGTGGCCCGCCGCCCCCGCAACAGCTCGTTCGCGGCGTCGCTCCCGAGTGGCGCAAACGCAAAATGCGCCTGCGGGTCCCGTTGAATGACAAACTGCACCGAGGCGTTGCACAGATTGCAGACGCCATCGAACAAAATCACCGATTCGGCCACGTCAGATCTAACATAGACGCGCGCCGCGGTCGGGGCTCGGGGACGTTCGGTCCTTTGACCGCGCGCCACAGCACCGTATTGAACAAGGCCTCGTCGTTCTGATCTTCTTTGTCTAGCCGAAGGCGACGGGACAGGGACGCCAACGGTCCCTTGCTGGGGTTGATCTCATCGAGCGACGTCGTCGGTTGAATGGCGGTATACGGCGTCGTATCGGCGACCGACGTGAACGCCTCCATCATCGGCCGACCATAGTGGTCGAATTGGGACATCGATCCCAGGTGCAACAGCCCTTCCATAGTTGCGATCGCATCCGTCGTATTCGCGAACCGGTGCCGCACGCCGGCGTGCGAGTACGGCGAGATCACGAGGACCGGCGAACGGTGAGAGTCGACGTGATCCGCGCCAGCTTGCGCGTCGTCCTCGAGCACGAAGATCACCGAGGTCTTCCAGAAGGGCGTCTTCGACAACGCCTCCACCATGCGACCCAGCGCGTAGTCGTTGTCGGCGACCATCGCGCGCGGTGTGTGCATCCCCGGCATCGCGCCCGCCGTGTGATCGTCGCCCAAGTGCATGATCTCGAACGCGGGCATCGACCGTTGCTGCACATATTTCTGGAGCTCGGCGATCCAAATATCGGCGCGCTTCTGGTCCTGGATCGTCAGGTCGAACGCGGGGAAATCCGGATTCGTGTTCTTGGCCAGCGCCGGCTTATCGCCCTGCGCCGGCCCATGCCACTGGCCTTCCTCGGCCGTCCGCCCGTTCTCGACGACATACTCGCCGTAATCCCGCAGGGCCAGGTGCTTCGCGGCCACGAGATCCCAGATATACCCTGCGGCAGGCGCCGAGACGTCGTCGCCGTCCTTCGGCACGACGTTCTTGTTGGCGCCCTCGTAGTCGTACGTGCGGCCGCGGCCCGAGTAATTCGACTCGACCGTCTTTTCGACGTAGTCCGGAGCGTAGGCGCCCGTCGACCAGATGTGGCCGTCGGCGCTGACCTCCGCGTTTACGAAAAATCGATCCCAGATCCCGTATCGCTCGGCCAGCGCGTGATTGTTCGGCGTGACGGTCTTGCCAAAAAACACGATCGACGTGTCGCCATCCGCCTCGGCGATATCACCAAATACTTGATCGTATGTCCGGTTCTCGCGGATGACATAGAGCACGTGCTCGATCGGCGGATATGCAGTGGTCTCCGTTCGGCCGCCCCACCCGTTGGCCTTCGCCACCCGCGCGGAGTAATCGGCGAGCGCCGCAGGCGCCGCGAAAATACTGAGCGTGCCAGACAACTGGCCGAGCGTGTAGCCATAGGGGTTACCGTTCTTCGCATGCGGCGACGGACGGCTGGGCCCGGGACCACTCGTAGGATTCGGCGCGGTACCGTGCCCCTTTCCGTTGACCACATAGAGCGTGTCACCCGGCAGCGCGCTCACAATCGTCGGGTACCAGTCGACGGGAATCCGCCCGACAACGGAGTCGGTCTTCAGGTCGACCACGGCGACCGCATTGTTATCCGCCTCGGCGACGAACAACCGCTGGCCAGAAATGGCGACCGCGTTCGGCGTGCTCCCCTCGGTAACGCCAGGCGCGGGGTCATCGATGTGCTTTGTCACCGTGAGCGTCTTCGTGTCGACCACGTCGATACGGTCAGTGCTGGCCGAGACGACGTAGAGCTGGTCGCCGTCGAGTAGCAGCGCTGACGGATGCCGCGAGACGGTGATCTGCTTGTTCTGCGGGAAGACCGACACAGTGTGCCCGCCCCACGCGGAGACGAAGACACGCCCGTCCTTGGCGACGGCGACCGCGTATGGGTACTTGTCGGTCGGGAAGCGATGCCGTACGCGGTGTGTGGCGAGATCAACGACCGCGAGGGAGTCGCCAAGGTTTTCGGCCACATACAGCGTCTTGCCGTCGGGCGAGAAAGCGATCCCCGCCGGGTAGCGGCTCCCACCAGGATCCGCCCACCGCTTCCCAGCCTTCACCGCCGCCGCATGCAGCTTCGCCGTATCGGGCTTCGCCTGCAGCACGATGCTATCACTGAGCGTCGCGGTGTCTCCGCGCCACGCGTAGACATACACCTTGTCCTCGTTCCCACCCGACGCGTAGAGCGTCGAGCCGTCCGGAGAGAACGCGAGACCCAGGAAGGCTGCCGGCTGGACGAGCGTCTGGACGACCTCGCCGGTGTGCCGGTCGACGACCTGCACGCCCTGCTGCCGCCACCCGTCGAGCGAGAGAATGAGCCGCGTCGTATCCGGCGACCAGATCGCGGCGAGCGGCAGAGGGCCAAGGTCGTGGCCCGCGACTATGGGGTCGAGCGTCGCGCCGGTCGGGAGCCTCACGCTCTCTTGTTCTTCGGAGGAAGGCGTTGCGCTGCTCGCCGAGCAGCCGGCGAGCGCAAGGAGGGTGAGGGCGAAGGGGAGGCGCATAGTCCTGGAGTTTAGTCCGGAACGGCGTCGTCCGGGTCCTCTACAGGCGGTTCGTGCAGGTCCTGGTCTCGGAAATCCGATCCGCGCCTCAAGCGACCCGGGTTCTGGGGAACAGACGGGTGCGGCGGCTGGTTGGGGCGCTGGGGCTTAGGGGTTGGGTTCGTCTTTTTGGGCTCTGGCATGGGCCTGGTCCTCCGGTGTGCAAGCCGACAGGTCGCCTGGCGTCTCCCAAGCAACCGTCGCTCTGGGGAACGTTATGCGTGGGAAGTCCGCTAGGCCAATCGTCGCTGTTCTTCGTTTCATCGTCGTTGCGTGTCTACCGTCCGTGGCGCTCGCCCAAGGGTGGGTGACGCCACGGTGCGATCCGGCGGCTTGTCTGCCGCGGCCGCCATTCAGCCGGCCACAAGTCGTTCGCACGTCCAGCGACGTGCACGCCGAGCTCGCGGATCGTGTCGTCCGGTGGGAGGTCAAAGAGACCTTCCGCAACACCGGCGGGCCGCTCGGCGAAGCCGACTATCTCTTCCCTCTGCCTCAGGGCGCGGCGTTCGAGAACCTTCAGCTCTCGATCAACGGCGAGCTCGTCTCCGGCGAGACCTTGGGCGCCGACGAAGCCCGTCGGGTCTACGAGGACATAGTCCGCCGCAAACGCGATCCGGCCCTCGTCGAGTGGATGGGCTTTGGGTTACTCCGCGCTCGCATCTTCCCGCTGGCCGCCGGCGAAGAGAAAACCGTCGTCGTCAAATTCCAGAGCGTCGCCCAGCGCGAGGGCGATGCCCTGCGTCTCGACTATCTCCGCAGCGACGCCCGCAGCGATAGCGCTTCGGACGCCGAGCGGTGGAATTTCACGCTGACGTATCCGTTGCACCACGGCTACGGGACTCCCTACTCGCCGACGCATAACGTCGCCCGTGTACACGATGGGACTGTCGCGATTACCGGCCCCGAGCGCGCGCTCACAGTGCTGGTTCCCGTCGCTCGCCAAACTGGTGGCGCGTCAATCACCGTGCTGCCATATCGCGCAAGTAGCGAGGACGGTTTCGCGATGATTACGTTGACGCCGCCCGAAGGGCGTGCGTCCACGACCCCGCGAGACGTGACGTTCGTACTGGACGTCTCGGGGTCGATGAACGGCAAAAAGATCGAGCAAGCGAGGGCGGCGGGCAGGCAACTCATCACCTCACTCCGGCCGACTGACCGTTTCCGGCTGATCGACTTCTCGACCGACGTTCGGACATTCCGCGATGGGTGGGCCCAAGCGACGCCGGAGAATGTGGCCGCGGCCGACAAGTATTTCAGCCAACTCGAAGCCGAGGGCTCGACGAATATCGAGGCAGCACTCGCCGAGGCGTTGAATAACCAAAGTGACGACGCCGAGCGCTTGCCGATCGTGCTGTTCATCACCGATGGAGAACCCACGGTAGGCGAGCGGAACACGGACAAATTGGTTGCGGGCATGGTCGCGAAGCGCGGCCGCACGCGCCTCTTTACGTTCGGCTTGGGCGCCGACGTCAACGCGTCACTGTTAGAGCAACTGTCACTCGAGGGCCGCGGCACCGCGCAGTTCGTGCGCCCGGATGAGTCAGTCGAGCGCGCCGTGTCACTCGTGGCCGGCCGCCTGAGCGGCCCGGTGGCGACGGATCTGGTCGTGCACACCGACGACAACGTGCAGCTCAAGAGCCAGCTCCCGTCAGGCGCGATCGATCTCTTCGAAGGCCAGGACGCGATCGTGCTCGCGCGCTACACGGGCACCGGCAGCACGCACCTCACGTTCCGCGGTCACACCGCGTCGGGCCCGGTCGAATGGTCCGAGACGGTGACGTTCCCTGATCGGGAGCGCGCGAATCCGTTCGTCGCCCGCCTCTGGGCGACCCAGCGCATTGGTTACTTGAGCGCCGAGCGCCATAAGCACGGCGCGAACCCGGAGGTCGACGACGAGATCCGACAGCTCGGTATGCGCTACGGGATCCCGACGGAGCTCACGTCGTATCTCGTGCAGGAGCCGCAAGACGTTGCCGCCAACCAGCCGCGCCGCCTCGGCGACAACCACATGCAACTCAGCCAGGTGGTCGTCACGGGGACAGGTGTTGCGGGCGGGGTGGCAGCAGCCCCTGCGCCGGCAATGCAGGCGTTCCGCGCGGCGAAGGAAGCGTCAGTCGCGCGTGCGGCCACGTCGTTGGCGCAGGTGGAACTCGACTCCGTCGCGCGGAAGTCCGAGAAGAAAGTCGTGCAGTCAGGCACCCGGACGTTCTGGCGCCAGGATTCCGTGTGGGTCGACTCGCGCTGGCGCGATGGCATGCGCGTCGTCCGCGTCAAGCCGTACTCCACCGCTTACTTCTCGCTGCTCGACGCGGTGCCCGAGCTCAAGTCCGCATTCGCGGTTGGCGACGCCGTGCGGGTGGCCGGACGCGCGGTCGCGATCGAGGTCGCTGGCGACGGTGTCGAGAAGCTGTCGGACGCCGAGGTCGCGTCCGTCCGCTCGGACTGGTAGCGTTGGGATCATGGACGACGCCGACCGGCTGTTCCGCGCGTATCACGACCCGCTCGTGCGCTATCTGACGCGGCGGCTCGGCGATCGCGACTGGGCCGAGGAGGTCGCGCAGGAGACGTTCGTCCGCGCGCTGCGGCAGCCCACGCTCACGAACGAGCGCGCGTGGCTGTTCGCGGTCGCGACGAACCTCGTACGCGACGAGGCGCGGCGGGATATCCGTCGGCGGAATCGTCTGGCGTTCCTGGCGGCCGAGGTGCGGGAACTGGAGCAGGCCGAGCCGGAGTCGCCGCTCGAGCGGGCACAGGAGGCAGCGCTGGCGCGCCGGGTGGTCGACGCGCTGGCCGAACGGGACCGGTTGGCTTTGCTGATGCGAGAGGAAGGGTTGAATTACGAGGAGATCGCCGAAGCGCTCGGCCTGTCGATCGGGTCGATCGGCACGACACTCGCCAGGGCGCGTAAGCGGCTGGTGACGGCGTACGAGGCGCTGCAGGCGACAGGCACGCGCGGGGCGCGGGGTGCGGGAGGGACGAATGGAGCATAGCACGAGACACATCGACGAGGGCACGCTGCACGCATGGCTCGATGGCGCCCTCCTGCCCGACGAGTCCGCGCGTGTCGAGGCGCACATCGCGTCGTGCGCGGCGTGCAGTGCCGCGGCGGCCGAGGCTCGTGGGCTGGTCGCGGCGGCGTCGCGGATTCTGACGGCGCTCGACGACGTGCCGGGAGGTGTCGCATCGAGACGGCATGGGGTCGAACACCGGCACCGGCTGTGGACCGGATGGCCGCTCCGCGCTGCCGCGGCGGTTCTCTTCGTCGTGGCTGGCTCCCTTGCTGTTCTTCAGCAGATGGGGACGGAACGTCGGGGTCTCGCCACGCCGAGTGCGCCGAGCACGAGGCCTGTGCCGACTGCGACTCCACCCGCGCCTTTGACTTCACCACGCCCCGTGACGGTTTCGCCTCCGGTGGCCGCGCTGAAGAAGCAGTCGGTGCGGAAACAGGCTGCAGTTGCACAGCCTGCGGCGCCACAACCGGCGCCGGCCGCCGCGCCTCAGGCGGCTGCGCCTCGGGCGGCCGACGAGGCTCGAGTGGTTCCGGAGAGCGACAGTATCGCCAAGGCCGTCGACAAGCCGGTCACCATTGCTGGCCGCGTCGTCGAGGCCAAGACCGGCCAGCCGGTGCCGCAGGCCCAAGTCAATCTCTCGAATCCTCGGGTCTCGACGATGACCGACTCCACGGGTGACTACTCCATGGCGATCCCGCCCAGCCAGGCGGCCAATTCACCGGCGCGGCTCGACGTGAGGCGGATCGGCTACGAGCACGCGGTCGATTCGGTCACCGTTGCGCGGCAAACGTCGGCGGGAGATACGGTGCGTCGCGATTTCGCGTTGCAGCAGTCGACGCTGACGCTGAGCCAGGTGGTGGTCACAGGCACCGGGCGAAAAGAAGCGCCCGGTGCGAGCAAGGCCACGGGGCTTGCGGGAGGCGTCGCGAGTGCCATGGCGCCGTCCGCCCGAAGCCGCCCACGCGGTCCCAGCGGTTGCTACGCGATCAATGGCGCGGGATTGCCCTCACGCATTGAGCTGGGCCCCAGCCTGCGCATCCCGCCGCCGGACAGCGCGGCGTTCCCAAGCGCGTACTGGCTGTTCGCCCCGAGCGATTCCGTGCGCATCACGCTCGTGGACACGGCTGGCACGACGCGGCAGATCACCGCGCAGGTGAGCGACTCGACTCTGCGCGGTCGGGTGACGCGATCCGACTCGAGCGCGGCTAAGCCGTTCGTCGCGACGCGGACCGGGGCGCGGTGTCCGTGAGCAGTCCTTCAATCGCGTCGCACGCGGCCTCCGCACCGCGCTCGGCGCGCACGCTGGCGCCCACTGCCGCAGCGCGAGTCGCGTAGGCGGAGTCGCCGAGCAGCTCGCGGATCGCCGCTCCGGCCGTGCGCCGGTTGTACCGCCCCCGTGGGATGACCTTGGCGACGCCCAAGCGCGCGCAGCGCGCGGCGTTGTCGGGTTGATCGTGACTGAACGGCACGATCACCGCGGGCTTGCCAGCTCGCAAAGCCTGCCCCGTGGTACCAACGCCGCCTTGGTGGATGATCACCGACGCCAGCGGCATGACCACGTGATGCGGCAGATACGGGACCGCCAGCACGTGCTGCATGCCGCGATACCGCTCGACGGCTCCCGGCTCTGGCCCAACGAGCGCAATGGTCCGCCTCCCCACCGCCACTGTCTCGGCGAACACGCCGTCGTCAATGAGCACGGCCGAGGAGCCGAGGGTGACGACGATCGGCGGCTCGCCGCCGGCCGCGAACGCGCGGGCTTGCTCGGTCGATGCCTCGAGACCTGGCGGCGTCGAGTCGTAAAACAGAAATCCAGTAATGATCGCCTGCGAAGGGAAGTCGGGTTGGGGCGCACCGATCACCGGCGAGTAGAGGCCGAGCACGAGATCGGGTGCGTGCTGTCCTTCGAATAGCGGGTGCGCGTCAAGCGTGAGCCCCTGGTCGCGCGCGAGCTCGTGCAGAGGCCCGAGCCACTGCGCGGTGATCCGCTTCGTGACCCCGTTGAGCTTGCGCGCGACATTGGGACCCAAGCGACGGAGCATGGCCGAGACCCATGGTACGGCCGGCATGAGTGGCGGGTCGTACGCCGAGAAGAACGAGAGAGGCGCGAGGACAGAGGACGCCCAGCGCAGCGATGGGCGCTTTTTCACGATGAGCGGTCCCGCGAACGTCAGCGGGTGCGTGAGGAGGAGATCCGCGTTCGCGACTGCCGCATCCAGCTCCGCGTAGGTCTGCCGCGTCATCCCCAGCACCATCTTCATAACCCGCTCGCTTCCGCGCACCTGCCCCATGAGCGACTGCATCAGCGCGCGGTCGGACACCATGATGTCGGGGCCCAGCGTGTGGAACGCGAGCCCCGCCGACGCGACGATCGGCTCGTGCGAGGGGCTGGTCGCGATGACCGGCGTGTGACCGCGCGCGGCGAGAGAGCGGCCTAAAGTGAGATACGGAAACAGGTCGCCGTACGAGCCAAGAGTGGCGAGTACGACGCGGGCCATGCTACGTCCGAGGGTTGGTGGCCCAGATGGTCAGATCGGTCGTGAACCCCCGGTCGTCCATCGTGAGCATCCCGAGGATCGCGTGCGCGACGTCCTGGGGGCGCAGCTTGTCCTCGCTCACGGTCTGCGACCGGCCAGCCGCGCGAGCAAAGTCGGTGAGCACCTCGCTCGGATTCACCTCCATCACGCGCACGTTCGACGTTCTGAGCTCGGCGCGCCAGCACTCGTTCATGCCGCGCAGCGCGAACTTCGACGCCACGTAGGCCGAGCCGCCGATGTACCCCCGCGACCCGGAGGTCGACCCGACGTTGACGATGTTCCCGTACTGTCGGTCGACGAAGTGCTTCGCCGACTCCCGGGTGACGAACATCGTGCCCGTGATATTCGTGGCCAGGAGCCGCGTGAATTTGTTGGTGTCGATGTCGAGGAGCGGCGACGAGTAGCCGAACGCCGCGTTGTTGATCAACACGTTGTAGTCACCCAGCTCGGCGATGACCCGGCGGACGAGGCTTTTGACCGACGCCTCCTCGCTGATGTCGCACGGGATGCCGAGCACGCCGAGATCGCTGGCGGCCTGCTTGAGGCGATCGGCCCGGCGGCCGCAGATGGCGACTTTCGCGCCGGCCGCCGCGAGCTCTCTCGCGGTCTCGTAGCCGATGCCCGAGCTGCCCCCGGTGACGAGGGCGAATGCGTTCTTGAGGTTCATAATTTACGGTTTGTAGTCAGGATCCAGAATATACCCGCGCCCCGGGATCGTATGCAGGAGACGGCGTGGGCCGCCGGGGACGGACGGATCGTCGCCTTCGATCTTGCGCCGCAGCGCGGCGAGTGAGTTCTGGTAGGTGCGGCTGTGGTCCGTGAAGGTCTGCTCCCAGACCGCGGCCGCGATCATCTTGATCGTGACGATGCGGCCCGCGTTCCGCATGAGATAGCGCAGCAGCCGAAACTCGATTCGCGTGAGCTCGATCGCGCGTCCGCCGCGGTGGACGGTGTGCGAGGTTTCATCGAGCTCCAGGTTGTCGATGCGCATGACGAGCGCGCCGCTCGAGGTCACGGTGCGGCGTACGAGCGCGCGGATGCGGGCGAGCAGCTCGGGCCAGGCGAAGGGCTTCGCGATGTAGTCGTCGGCGCCAGCCTCCAGGCCGCGGACGCGGTCTTTCACCTGGTCGTGTCCCGTGAGGATGATCACGGGAATGTCGATGCCCGACTGGCGCATCTCGTGCAGCACGTCCATGCCATTCTTCTTCGGCAGCTCGATGTTGAGGCAGACGAGGTCCGGCGGCGTGTGGCGCACGGAGTCGAGGGCCGCGTCGCCGTCCTCGGCGAACCGCACGTCGAAGTGTTCGCCGCGGAGGAGGCGGCCCAGCAGCTCGCGAATCGACTCCTGGTCCTCGACAACGAGGACCGACACTGTCCGCCTAGCTTCGGGCGTGACAGGGAGGCGAAGTGACACCTCGGGTGGTCGTCCGGGTCTCATGAGTTGTTGCCAATGTCGGCACACACGCGTGGTCAGCGCAACGGTTGATTATCGGCGAGCGGGTGCCCAGGGGGTAGCGGTCGGTCAGGGGTCGGTGTCTATGAGGGAGAGAGCGGAGACGGGAGGCGAACGGCGCGCGGCAGCTTGCGATGAGCAAACGACTTACGTCAAGAACGGCCTCCAAGGATCATGAGAAAAATCTTGCACCGTTGAGGATTGCTCTTCGTTCGCTTAATACGTACCTCTCCCTTACAAAACGGGTGTGTGGTCACCGGCATTGCGTCCGACCGCGGCGGATTGGATTCTGGTGACCCGACACCGTTCGGTGACAGCGTGCGCAGCCATGGCCCAATGACTACGCGTCCGGATTCCTGGGCAGAACAAAGCAGACATCGCTGGCAGGTCGCGCCAGCGGGAGCGTCAAGTTGCAACTGTCGAACGAAGGACCTGGCACGAACACCGTGAGTACTACTCCGGTGGACAACACGGCCGTGGTGGCCGTGGTGAACGGAGCGACCGCAGTGAGCGCGAATCCCTCGTCAGTCTCGGGGCTACGCCGCGCGACGGGACCAGCGCATGTGGCCGCGCTCCTTCTACGGAAACCCGAGCGGGCGCATTTGGAGCGCTCCCTCAAATCTCGGGCGTCGATCGCGTTCTGTGACCGTGTGGACTCGCTCATCCAGCTCGCGGAGGCCGGCCCGTTGTCGGCGGTCGTGACCGAGCTTCGTGACATTGATGGCGAGGTGACCGGCCAGACGATCGCGCAGATTCGGGAGCGGTTCCCGACGCTGCCGATTGTGATCTTCGTGTCGCTCGAGGCCTCGGATGTCCACGAGCTGGCGCACGTGCCCGAGCTTCGGGCGACGGCGGTGGTGATCCGGGCGTACGACGACCTCGCGGCCGAGGTGCTGGCCGCGATTCGGACGGTGCCGGAGCACCCGGCCGAGGTCAAGATTCTGGATACGGTGCACCGGCATGCGCCGCGGGGGCTGGTCAACCTGTTCGACTTTCTTGCGCACGCGGCGGTCCATCCGATCACGGTCGAGCAAGCGTCGAAGGGAGTGAGGGTGCCCCGTCGGACCTTGGGCGATCAGCTCAAGCGGGCGAACCTCCCGCCGATGGAGCGGCTGATCGGGTGGATGCGGCTCCTGCACGCGGCGTGGAAGATGGACGGCCATGGCCGGACGGTGGACTCGGTCGCCAATGAGCTCCAGTTCAAGTCCGGGTCGGCGCTTCGGCACATGGTGAAGCGCTACACCGGTCGGACGCCATCGGAGATCTGGTCGTTGGGCGGGTTTGCCTACCTGCTCACGCAGTTCGAGCACTCACTGTGGGGTCCCGCAAACGTGCAGTGAGTGTGACACAGATGTAAATCGCGGTAACAGTATGTAGTGTGACATGGGCGGCGGGCGTTTGCTCTCCTTTATTTGGGGGCAACGAACGCCGCTCAGACGTTTCTATGCATCTTCGTACTTGCGGCGTTGCAACGTTCGCCTATGATGTCCCCGGTCCGCTCGTGGCGTCCGCCATGAAGCCGGCCGAGTCGCCTTGCGGGGGCCATGATGACGAGCGTCCAGCCAGCCCTGAATTGGACCGGCGAGTGGTGGGTGCCGGCTGCTCCGGCTACGCCGAAGCCCGAACCATCCGCGCCGGAGTCTCCGCCGCCACAAGCTCAGACACATGATGACGCGTCCTTCGCGCCGCCGACACCATGGCGGGCCGCGACGTACGAGGAGCGCAATGAGTGGGCGGGGAAGGTCGACTCGCTCGACATGATGGCGGCGCTCCGCGAGGGCGACGAAGACGCATATGAGGCGCTCTTTCGCGAGTACTACCAGCAGCTCTGTCAGTTCGCGTACCGCTACGTGCGCTCGCCCGAGGCGTCCGAGGAAGTCGTGCAGGAGGTCCTTGGTGCGCTGTGGCTTCGTCGGGAAGAGATCGCGGTACGCGTGAGCATCAAGTCCTACCTGTACGGCGCGGTTCGGTATCGCGCGTTGAATCTGGTCGCGCGCAACAAGGTTGAGGCGACATGGCTCGCGCAGGCGTTGCAGAATGGCGCGCCGGCGCTGGCGACCGAGCGGGCCGCGGACGATCAGATCGTTCTCGACGAGCAGGTGTCGGCGTTGAAAGCCGCGGTGGGTGAGCTTCCGCCGAAGCGCCGGTCGGTGTTCGTCCTGCGGTCGACGACGCAGATGAGCTACGCGGAGATCGCCGAAGTACTTCAGACGTCGGTCAAGAATGTCGAGGTTCAGTTACGGCGTGCGACGCACTCTTTGCGAGCCGCACTCCCACAGCACGCGGATTAATTGCGCCTTCGCTCATCCTGTAGGGTTCGCACGGGGTGGCCGGTCCGGGTTACGATTCGAGGGTTGCCCGACTGTGATCATCACCCCGGATAGTGAATGGAGATTCCCAACGACATAGACTGGTCTCTGATCGCGAAATATCTGGCGGGTGAGGCGAGCCCCGCTGAGACCGAGCTCGTTCTTCGGTGGGCGGCGTCCGATCCCACGCATGCGAGCGAGCTCGAGGCGCTGAGGGGCGGCCGGCGCCAGCCTGATACGAGCGCCCAGAAACCACCACAGTTCGATGTTGATGCGGCGTGGGCGAAGACTCCGGTCGCTCGCGCACGCGCGTCGCGCGCCCGTCGCGCCCGTGTGCCGCGCTTGAGCGTCGAGACCCCGAGCCGGAAACGTCCACGCGTGGTCGCCGCGCTGTCGCTGCTCGCGGCCGCCGCGGTGCTCATGATGGTCGCGCCTCTCGCCTGGCGGACGTTCCAAGAACGTCAGTCACGCCTCGCGCAGCGGCCGACCGACGATGACAAGATCTACGAAACACACAAAGGCGAGCGCAGCAAGATCGAGCTCGCCGACGGCACATCGATCGCGATGGCGGCGGACACGCGGCTCCGCGTGTCCTCACACTACGGTGAGTCACGTCGTGACGTGTTTCTGACAGGCGAAGCGCTCTTCGACGTCGTGCACGACGCCAACAAGCCGTTCGCCGTCCACGTCGCCGATCTCGTCGCCCAAGACCTCGGCACCGAGTTCGGCGTGCGCGCCTACGCCGGCAAGAAGCTCCAGATCGTCGTCGCCAAGGGCGCCGTCTCACTCGGCGTCGACAAGAGCAAGCCGCGCTCTTCGTCGATCCCCGATGTCCCGCCCGTCAAACTCTCCCCGGGCGACCTCGGCCAACTCGACTCCACCGGCCAGATCCAGCTCGAGCACGGCGTCGACGTCACGCGCTACTTGGGTTGGAGCGAAGGCCGCCTCCAGTACCAGCTCGCGCCCCTCGACGAGATCATCGCCGATCTCGACCGCTGGTACGATGTCGACATTCGCCTCGCGGACTCCTCGCTCAACACGACGCGGGTCACGATGTCGGTCACCGGCAAGTCGGTGGACGATGTCATGACCGTGCTCGCCGCGGCCCTCGCCCTCCACGTCGAGCGCAAAGGCCGCGTCATCCGCATGTACTAGCTAGACGGTAAGGTCGCGAACACGTAGGCCCCGAAACCGCCTTGCCCGTTGTTCCCACCGGAGACCGAGATGGTGTACTGCCCTGTCGAGGGCAGCGTCAGGGTGCCGGTCGTCTGGGCCGTCAACGGGGTCGGATTACCGCTCGAGATCTGGCCGAGTGCGGTGCCGTCGGGCGCGAGCACTTGCAGCACGAGGGTCCCACCGAGATGGGTGGCGTCCTCGTAGACCCCCTGTGGGGTCGCGAACTCGACGACGATCTTCTGCCCCGCCGTCCCGCTGAACGTGAACTGATCGAGATCGCCGAAGGAGTCGATCGACTCGCCAGTCACGGTGT
>DATHNL010000054.1:0-22736 GCA_035486035.1 Gemmatimonadaceae bacterium | reverse complement strand
CCATGCGCCGTCAACAGGATGAACTCCCGGACCCCGGTCGCTTCCCACGACGCGAGCAGATCGTTCACCAGCAGATGCAGCGTCTTCTTCCTCACGGCGCCGTTCCCCGGTGAAGGACGCCGCGTCTCCGCGTTCACGCCGTATTCGATCGTCGGCGCCCGCAGGACGCCGAATTCCGCGGACAGGTCGTCCGCGAGGCGCTCGACGATAATGGTGTCGACACCGAGCGGCACGTGGGGTCCGTGGGCTTCGCAGGTGCCGATCGGCACGATCAGCCGTGGGTCGTCAGCGATCGCGGCCGCGACGCGCCCCGGCGGCAGCTCTTTGATTCGTCGTGGGAGTGACATGCGGTCTTGGTGGTGGTCTGCCGCCGCCGCGGTCGCCGTGATCTCGGCCGCACGCTGGCTTCGCGCGCCCGCCCTACCTTATCTCGGTGTCAGCGTGGGCGCCACGGTTGTGGCGGTCTTTCTGGCCCTTCGCCAACGCGGGAGTGGCGCGATCGCCGCGCGCACGGCGTCGTTCGCCCTGGCAGCGTTTGCGGTCGTGGCGTCAGCCGACCAATACATGATCTGGCAGTTGGAGACTGACTGGCCGGCGGTCTCCGCGTCCATCACGACCAACGCGCAGACCACTGCTCGCGCGACCCTCAACAATCTGGCGAATACGCTGCATAGTACGGCCGTCCGCGCGCTCGACGCGCCGAGCGACTCGGCGGGGGCATTCCGGGCGGTGGCGGCGAGCCTCGGACAGGAACGGTATGCGACGGAGCGAGGCGTCGTGCTGTATCGTGCCTCGGCGCCCGTGGCATGGGCCGGCGCGATCCGCGCGCAGCCGTCGGACGACAGCGCCGCATACGCCGTGACGTGGAGCGACTTCTATGTCACGCTCCAAGCCACCGCGACCCGAGGCGGATCGCGCGCCGTGGCCACCGCGCTGCTGCACGCGGACCCGCCGGCCGACCGGCTGGCGCGGGCGTTGGACGAGTGGATCGTCCAACGGACGGGGGTTGTCGGGTTCGCGTTCAACCATCCCATCGCACCGTTCAGCGGAGACCTGTTCGCGCCCGGTGGCCCGGTACTCCTGTCGATCGAACCGCTGCCGCCCCGAGTCGAGACCATCCGCCCGCGCGTCATCGATCGGTCGCGCCACCACGGTGTCGCGCTTTTGGCCCTGGCGCTCATCGCGTTCATCGGCGCCGAGTGGCACCCGCGGGCTCCCCTCGGACGGCGGCTCGCGGCGTTGACGGTACCGATCCTGAGCATCGTCATCGTGCCGCTCAACACGCTGTCGAACCTGAGCCCCATCTTCGATCCAACGTACTTCTACTCGCAGATTGGCGGGCCGCTGACCGCGAGCGTCGGCGCCCTCGCGCTCACGAGCGCGATCGCGGCGCTCGGCGCCCTGGCCATTGTCCAAGCGGGCCTGCGGGTCCGCCCCCGATTTGTCGCGGCGATCCTCGCGGTGCTGATCTGCGTGGTCGCGCCATATCTGCTGCACGGCATGGCCGAGGGCATCACCTCGCCAGGTTCTGGCGTGCCGCTCGAGGTCTGGATCATCTGGCAAGTGACCCTCGCACTCACTGGAACGGCGATCCTGTCGCTGGCTGTCGTGGCGGGTCGAAGCGCGATCATCTCACCGGCCGGGATCAGACCCGGCATAACAGTGGGCCTCACAGTTGTGGCCGCGACGATTGGCGCGATGATATGGCGGCCGACGGTGCCGTGGCCGGCTGCGTACTCGGCGCTCTGGATCGCCGCCGGTATCTGCGCCGCCTTTGCGTCCGGTTCCAGAGCCCGGGTGATGCTCGCCAGCGTCGTCGCGGGTTGTGGCGCTGCGCTCCTCATCTGGTCCGCGAATGCCGAGCGGCGCATCGCGCTCGCCGAGCGCGATGTCGCGGGCCTCACGACCCCGGATCCGAACGCGACGCTGCTGCTCGAGCGGTTCGGAGCCGACCTCGCGGTCGAATCCCCGCCACGATCGCGTGCCGATCTGCTCAAGCTCTACGCGACGTCAGACCTGGCGTCGGGCGGATATCCGGTCGCGCTCACCGAGTGGTCACCGGATGGGGACACGATCGCGACGCTGCAACTCGCCCAGTTCACGACGTCGGCGCAACAAGTCGCGCGCGCGGTGAGCGAAGCGCGCGCCGGCGATTCGACGGTGATTATGGAGTCGGCGGGCTCGCCGGGCGTACAGCTCGTGCTGGCCGCGCCGGGCCCGACGCACGCGGTCACGACGGTGGTCGTCGCGCCGACGACGCGCCTCATCAGCCCATCGGCTGATGCGCCGCTCCTCGGCATCGCGCCGGATGCGTCGACCGCGCCGCCGATGTATACGTTGACGCCGATTCGGGTCGTCGCGGGCGCCGACACCTTGCGCTCGCGCCGGCTCATGCGGCGGTGGACGCGAACCGGCGAGCAGCTGCACGCCGACTGGCTCGTCGGTGGTGCCCTCGGCTCGGCCAGAGCGCACGTCGAGATCGATCTCCGGTCCATCGATGCGCTGGCCGAGCGCGGCACCCTGCTGCTGTTGCTCGATCTCATCGTGATCGGGATGCTCTGGATGCTGGCCGCGATCACCGGCGGCGCTTTCTGGCGCTGGCTCCGCTGGCGGGCCCGGCGATGGGCGCATAGCTACCGGGCGCAGCTCACCGTCGTGTTGTTCGCGTTCTTCGTGACGCCGGCTCTCCTGTTCGCGGCGTGGTCGTATCGCCGGTTGGCGAGCGACGATCGTCAGTCTCATGCGCTGCGCGTGCTGGAGACGCTCCGCTCGGTCGTGAACAACGGCGAGGTCGAGTTTCTGCAGGTTGCCGGCAATCGACTCGACACGCCGCTGCTCTTGTATCGGGGCGGGGAGCTCGCCGGAACGAGCGATACGTTGCTCGCCGAGCTCGCGCCGATCGGTGCCTACTTGCGTCCGGACATTCAACTTGGCCTCGGGTTGGCCGAGGAGGTCACGGCCGACCGGGTGGAGCGGTTGGACGCGACGACCGCGCTGATTGGATATCGCGCGGCGACCGACGATCGTGGAGAGCATGTGGTCTTGGCCGCGCCGTCGGGAGCCGATGCCGTCGAGGATGCGGCGCTCACCCGCCGGCGAGACGATCTGAGCATTCTGCTCATGTTCGCGACCGTCGCGGGCGCCGTCGCCGCGCTCTGGCTCAGCGGACTCGCGGCGCGCGAGTTCGCCCGCCCCATCGACGCGCTCCGTCGGGCGGCGCTGGCCGCCGCCGCCGGTGTGCGCGAGCCTGATCTCGGCGGCGAGCCGCCGGCGGAGTTCATTCCGGTGTTCTCGGCGTTTCGCCGCATGGCCGCGGATTTCGGCGCGAGCCAACGCGTGCTCGCCTGGGGGCAGATGGCTCGCCAGGTGGCGCACGAGATCAAGAATCCGCTGACCCCGATCCGCCTCGGCGTGCAGCATTTGCAGCGCGCGCATGCGGATAAGCGCAAAGACTTCGATCGGATCTTGCAACAGAACGCGACGCGCATTCTGGCCGAGATCGATCGACTCGACGAGATTGCGCGCGCGTTCAGCCGATACGGGACTGCTCCGGAAGAACGTCCGCCGGCCGAACCGACCGACGTCGCCGCCGTGGTCCGCGATGTCGTCGAGCTCGAACGCATGGGTGCCGACAGCGGGATCCAATGGTCAGTGACAACGGACGGCCCATTATCAGGACTGGCTCGGGCCGACGATCTCCGGGAGGTTGTGTTGAATCTTTTGGAGAATGCCCGACTCGCCCACGCGCGTCATGTTCGTGTGCACGTTGCGCGCGATAGCGCGCGTGTGGCCATCGCGGTGCATGACGATGGCGATGGCATACCAGAAGATGTCATGCCCCGCATCTTTGAGCCGCATTTTTCCACGCGAACGAGCGGCAGCGGACTTGGTCTCGCGATGAGCCGCCGACTCGTCGATGGATGGGGTGGGTCGATCGCCGTGAGGAGCGAGAAAGGCCAGGGAACGACTGTGACAGTATTTTTAGCTGCATCGTGACGACGACCGCGCGAACCACGGACCCGGGCATCACGGGCCCGTTCAGAACAACGACCGAGCTGCCGCCCCACCTGACGGGTTGGCAGTTGCCGCCTGGCTGGAAATGGGGCGCGCACGGCGTGCTGGGCGCCTACCGCCATTCGCAGGAGATCGTCGACGCCCTCGGGCGATCGCTGGCGCTCGTGACGGCGCCGCAGCCCGAGCACGCGCCGTGGCTCGCGACAGAAGCGCAGAGGCTGGCGCACCGGAACCACCCGGCGGTCCCCACGACGTATCACTACTGGTCTGCGCCTGTGGAAGGCTTCGCTCGTCGGGGTCCGGGCTACCTGAGGCGGTGGATCGAGGGCGAAACCCTTGGCGCTCGCACGCAGCGTGTTGGTGCGGCCGACCTCCCGTTCGTGCTGCATACGTTGCGCGGCGCCGGATCCGCGTTGGCATATCTGCACGACTCCGGCGAAGCGCACGGCGCGATCTCGCCGTTCAATATCTGGATTGGGCCTACGGGCCGGCTGTGGTTTCTGGCGTGGCAGTGGGCAGTGCCGCGCGATGCCGTGCCGGCTGGCCTCGAGCCTGATCGGAAGTTCCATCCGCCACCTCCGGAATGGCGCAACGATGGCTGGGTGCCGGACGCGCGATCCGACCAGTGGCAGCTCGCCGCGGTGATCTTTCTGCTGCTCACCGGCGAGCCGGTGCCATCTGATGACATCCCGCCGGTCCGCTGGGTCCGCCCCGAAGTTCCGCTGTCGCTGGCCACGGCCCTCGATCGTGCGCTGTCGCCGGTGCCCGACGACCGGCATCGGTCGGTGAGCGCGCTGCTGCGCGCGTTGGACCGCACCGCGCCGACGCGGACCTTCGTCGGCGGCGTCGACGACGAGCAGCGCGTGGCGCCCGAGGGGACGGAAGCACGATTGCGGTGGGCCTTGGCCGACGACTACGAGGTGTTGGCGCCGCTCGGTCAAGGCACGTTCGGTACTGTGTGGCGGGTGCGCGATCTCGCGTTGCAGCGCGAGGTCGCACTGAAGATGCTGCACCCCCAGGTCGCGAAAGACGCGATCGCCGTTGGTCGGTTCCGTCGCGAGGCACAGTTGGCGGCGCAGCTCGCGCATCCCGCGATCGTGCCGATTTACGACTGGGACCAGCGCGGCGATGTCGCGTGGTACACGATGGAGCTCGCGGAGGGCGGCTCGATCTCGAACCTCGTCGCGCGCAGTGGTCCTCGCCCACTGGCTGAGATCGCGCCGCAGGTCGACTCGATTCTCGATGGGCTGAGTGCGGCACACGCGATCGGAATCATTCACCGCGATCTCAAGCCCGAGAACGTCTTGATTGATCGATACCGCCGCTGGCGGTTGAGCGATTTCGGTATCGCTCAGATTCCCGGCGAGGACGTTGGAGGATCCACAGGTACACCGGCATTTGCCGCGCCCGAGCAGCTGCTTGGCGAGCCGCAGGGGCCGTCCGTGGACTGCTTCGCGGTAGCCGGGATCGTCGCGTTCGTGCTGACCGGCCGGCCGCCGTTTGGCGACGGCGATGCGCGGACGATTTTGGCCCAGCAGTTGGCGGGTGAACTATCGCTGGCAGCGTTCGACGCCAGCGTAGCAGAGTGGCTCGCCAAGGGTCTTTGCGCCGATCCGGCAGGCCGGTTTGCTGACGCGGCTGCTATGAAGCGCGCGTGGCGGGCCGCGACCGCTGGCAAGGCTCTGCCGGAGCGGAGGAGTTGGTGGAGGCGTCTGGCGCTGGGCGGTAAATAGATGTAGCGTGTCCGCTATGAGAGCGCCGTTCGTTATTATCGCGGGCGCGTTGGCGCTCGCCTGTACCACTGTCGGTCCGTCCCCCCAGCGTCAGGGAGAGCTGCGCGACGTCGTACGGACGGATAACGGACAGATGTACCGGACGACCCCTGACTACGCCATCACCGGGGCCCTTCCCAAACCGATCGACGAGGCCTACGCCGCCATGCTCTTGGCGTATCAAAAGCTCGGGATCGAGACTACGACGAACGACCCGAACGGCCACAGCGTAGGCAATATGGCGGTGTTGGTCGTCCATCGATTCAACGGCGAGGACCTCTCCCGGTACTTCGAGTGCGGCCGCGACGCCCTGGGAACACCACGCGCGGACCACTATCGGATCACGTTCGCTGTGGTCTCGACGCTCGTGGCGGATGGTCCGACCGCGACGAAGGTCGAGACTTTGGTCACCGCGCGGGGTAGTGACCCGGGAGGCAATGGGTCGGACCTGTACTGCTCGACCACCGGGCATTTGGAAAACGAGATCGTGAAAACGGCGACACAGCAATGATGCGATTGATGGTTGGCGCGGCGGCAGCGTTAGCCGCTTGGGGATGCGCGAGCGGAGGTGGGGCAGCGCCGCCCGAGGGTGGGCTACGAGATGTGGTTGAAGTGGGTCCGGGCAACAACGGACGCGATGGCTCCCACGTCGCCTACAATAGCGCGGACCTGGGCGAACAGGCCGTGCTGCCCGCGCCGATTGACTCGGCGTACGCGTCCCTCCTCATGTCGTATCAGAGTCTGGGGCTACAGATCAAGACAAGCGATCCGGCCCAGCATGTGCTGGGGAATCGCCACATCGTCGTGATGCGCACCTGGCTCGGATCGCGCCTCTCGACGTTTTTCAATTGCGGCAACGACCCGGCGCTTGGGACTCCTCGCGCCGACTCGTATCAGTTGATCATCTCCGTCGTGTCGACGTTGAGCGCGAAGGACGCGAACAGCACGACCATTACGACGCTGGCCACCGCGCAGGCGAACGATCTCGCGACCAGCGCGTCATCGGTCTATTGCTCGAGCACCGGAAAGCTGGAGCGGTCGCTCCTCAAGGCCGCGGGATTCCAGCCGAATTGATCGGCCGTTGGTTCGCGTGGGTCTTCGTGCCTGCGTTGGCGGCGGCACAAGACAGCGTGCCACCCGCTCCGGCACATGCCCATCGTCCCCACCGCCAGCACGCGGCGGCAGCGGATAGCGCAGTGCGCGACAGTGTCCTGCGCACGCGCTGGTCCGCTATTGCCGCCGATCCGGTACCAGCCACAGCGCTCCTTCCATCGCACCGGATCGTCGCGTTCTATGGCAACCCGATGTCGAAGCGCATGGGCGTGCTGGGCGCGTACCCCGTCGACACCATGCTCGCCCGCCTCGACGAAAAAGTCGCCGAATGGCAGAGCGCTGACTCCGCCACGCCGGTGGTTCCCGCGTTGCACTTGATCGCGGTTGTCGCGCAGGGTGGGCCAGGCAGCGACGGGAAGTACCGCGCCAGAATGCCGGACACGCTCGTCGAGCGCGTGTATGCATGGGCGGCGCGGCGCAATGCGCTCGTGTTTCTCGATATCCAGCCTGGCAAGAGCACCGTGGAGGCCGAGCTCCCGCGGTTGGCGCCATTTCTGTCGCGGCCGAACGTGCATCTGGCGCTCGACCCCGAGTTCGCCATGTCGAAAGGCGGCCTCCCGGGCAAGCGTATTGGAACGATCGATGCGGCCGACGTGAACTACGCGATCAAGTTTCTGTCGGGTCTCATCGGGGACTCGCTCCCGCCGAAGATCTTGGTCATTCACCGATTTCGACGACCGATGTTGACGCATGCGGACCAGATCGTGCTCGATCCCAAGGTGCAAGTCGTGATCGACATGGACGGATTCGGCACACCGTCCATCAAGTTTGGTTCCTATCGCAAATACGTTTACGCGTCGCCGGTCCAATTCACGGGCTGGAAGCAGTTCTTCCGGCAAGATGTTCCCCACACGGCCGTTGCGGATATCCTGAAACTCACGCCGGTTCCGGTGTATATCCAATATCAGTAAGGGCCAACGATTTGAAGCGCCGAGGGGTATATCTGTTGTGAAGCTGAAACCCATTACCAGTCCAGCTAGCCCGCGACCGGACCCTCTTGATGAACGAGCGCTTCTCGAGCTCGTCCGTCAGCGCGACGCGAGCGCTTTCGACGAGCTCGTGCGGCGCTATCTCCGCCGGGCCTTCGCCGTCGCCTACCACGTCATGCACCATCGTGAGGACGCCGAAGACTTGGTGCAGGAGACGTTCATTACGGTGCTCGAGCAGATCGACCGGTTCGACCCCGAGCGCGCGTTCGCGCCGTGGTTCTTCCGGATTCTCGTCAACCGCGGTCTCAATGCCCGGAAGTCGCGCACGGTGCGCCAGACCGAGCAGGTGCCGGCGGATGCCGCGGGTGGTGAGGGCCCACCAGACGGTGTGGCCGAGCGTCGCGAGCTCGCCGAGCGTGTACGGGCAGCCGTCGATCAGTTGCCGGAGCGGCAGCGTTTGATTTTGCGCCTCTCCGAGCTCGAGGGCTTCACGAGCGTCGAGATCGCCGACATCCTCGACCTCTCGCAGGGCACTGTCCGCTGGTATCTCCACGAGGCGCGGAACGCGCTCCGCATCACATTGGCCCCGCTCGCCCGCGAGGTGCGCAATGGATGACCGCCGGCGAGTGCGCGCGGCATTGCGCGCCGTCTACGGCGCTCCGCCCGCCGAGTCGATCGACTGGTGGTCGCTGCGGAGTCGCATCCTCGACGCGGCAGGCCTCAACGGCCGTGCGCGCAAACGCTCGCTGTGGGATCGCACCCTGTGGCGGCGCGCGCTGATCCCGGTGACGTTCGCGGCGACCATCGTGATGGCGCTGGCGATCGCGGATACGCGCTCGGAGATCGCCTCCGGCATCGCATCCGCTGTCGCGTCGACGACCGCGGATTCGACCGAGGTCACCGCGTGGTTGCGCGCCGCGAGCGCCGGCGGCAGTGTGTCGCAGCGCGAGCTCTATCCGTTGCCCGATGCATCCGCGTGGCTCGGCGCGGTATTGACCGCGACGTCTGACTGAGTTCGATGCGTATCCCAGTCTGGTTTGTGGCCGCCACGGTCATTGTGCTGTCGCTGTTCACGGGCGTGATTGTCGGTGTCGCTCTCGACCGACGTGTGCTGTGGTCGCACCATGGGCATGGTGGACCGATCATGCTCTCGCGCGGAGGACGTCGCCCGGGCATCATTCCGGGCCATCTCGAGCAGGAGCTCGGCCTGTCGCCCGCGCAGAGCACCGCGGTCGATTCCATCATGCGCCATCGGATGGCGCAGCGCGATTCATTGATGGCGCATACGTGGCCGGTGATGCGCCAGCTGCTCGACTCCACGCGCTCCGACATCGAGAAGGTCTTGACCCCGGAGCAGAAGGCCAAGTTCGAGCAGCTGCGTTCGCGCGAGCCGGGCGGGCCGCCGGGCATCATGCTCCGGCATGGCGATGGCCCGCCTCCGCCGCCCTACCCGGAATCAGCTCGGTAGCGGATCCTCGGCTACCAGCTCGGCGACGCCGTAGCTGTCCTCGGTTTTCACGACCACGCCGTCCTCCGCCCGGATCCAGAACACCGTCTGGCGTCCATGGATAGACATCGCGACCTGCCAGCAGTCACACTGGCCCACAGGCGTCGCGATACGATGGCGCCCGATCACCGCGAGATCGCCCGTACGTGCCGAGTCCACCCCCCAATACCACCCGAGCATCCGCACACTGCCGTGCCAATGGCGATCGAGCAGCACTGTGCGAAAGTAGACGCGTAGCTCGGCCTGATGGGCCATCCGCACACGTGTCGAGTCGCCGACAGGAAGTGCGCGGCGCCACGAACGCGAGTAGCCCCATATGGAGTCGATCGTGCTGTCGCGCCCAAATTGCACCGCCGCGTGAACCTTCCCGTCTCGCCGTCCCCATGTGCCTGACTGCGGCACCAGATCGCGGCGGCTCACGCGCAGTGAGTCCCGCTCGCCCTCAGGCGTTGTCGTAACGACGATCCAATCGGTCGGGGACGAATCGACCGTAACCGTCTCGAGGTGCGGGTTGGCCCACAGCACGCTGTCGACGTAGTCGCGCCTGAGATATGTCCAGCGCCCGGGCCCGATAGGATGTGGCGCGGTAGACCGCATCGGCCGATCGGCAGTTGGCACGAGCCCGGCGAACGATACGTCGGACTCTCCGACATGTGTCGCCGTGCCGCCCACCAAGATGCCGGCGACGAACATGGCAGCGATCGCGTGCCAGCGCGGCCGATGGACGGGCGCGACGTAGCCGAGCCACTGCGGTGGAGGTGGTGCCGTCAACGCGCGCAGGGCCGCGCTCACGTGTCGCGAGTCTTGCACGACCGACCGGCATGTGGTGCACGACGCCAAGTGCTCGGCCGTGTCTTTCGAATGCTCGCCGTCCGCATAGCGGAGCAGCGCGATGTCAGCTGGATGTGTCATAGCGCCTCCCGGAGTCGCTTCATGGCACGACAGAGGCGAACCTCGGACGCGCCGACACTAATGCCAAGGATCTTCGCGATCTCGGCGTGAGAATATCCTTCGATCTCTTTCAGGACGACGACCGCGCGAAGGGACGAGGGCAGCGCGCGCAGCGCCGATTGGATGTCGACGCGCTCGACGTGCGGCGACGCACCTGTAATCGCCTTGTTGTCGATCGGCGTCTCGGCGGCCCGCCGGCGTCGACGGCCACGCGTGAGTGCCGCGCGCGCCGTGAGGCGCACCAGCCAGGCTTCGAGGCGCCCGCGCTCCTCGTATCGCCGCAGCGCGTCCGGTAGCCCGAGAAAGACGTCGTGTAACACATCTTCCGCGTCCGCTCGCGAGCCGGTGAGATGATACGCCACACGCATCATGACCGGCGCGTACCGCGCATACAGTGCGGCAAGGGCGTCCGGATCCTGCGGTTCGGGCAACGGTTCGATGCTCACACAGAGCAAACGACCGAACCGGCCCGAACCTTACATAAGAGTTAGCCCCAGCCGGCGGCACCCGCGCTAGCGATCGTGACCAGAAAGAGGGCGACGACGGCGCGCCAGCCGAGGTGCTCGCCGAGCATCAGGAAACCAGCGATGGCGGCGATGGCCGGCTCGAGGCTCATCCAGACGCCGAAGACGCGCGTTGGCAAGCGCCGAAGTGCCTCGACCTCGAGCGAGTAGGGCAGGGCCGAGGAGAGGAGGCCGACAACACAGCCGATGGCGATAGTGGCCGCTGTCCCGGCGTGAATGACGCCAGCCGCGCCAAACGGCACGAGGAGCACCGACGCGATGGTCATCGCGACGGCGAGCGCATCACCGCCTTCGAGCGCACGGCCCATGCGCGCGCCGACGATGATATAGGCGGCCCAGCAGACGCCGGCGCCAAGCGCGTAGGCGATCCCGATCGGGTCGACGTCATGCGCCTCGATCGGAGAGAGGAGCAGGATCCCGATGGCCGCCAGCACGACCCATACGAGATCACGGGCGCGGCGCGAGCCGGCTACGGCGACGCCGAGCGGCCCGATGAACTCCACCGTGACGGCGATCGCCAGGGGGACGCGCGCGAGGGCCGAGTAGAAGCAGAAGTTCATCACCGCGAGGATCGTCCCGAACAGCGCGACCACGCCGAGGTGACGACGCCATTCGCCCCGCCAACGCGGTCGGGCGACTGCGAGGAGCAGCAGAGCGGCGCTCGTCACGCGCAGGAATACCGTGGCGTGTGTGCCGATGATCGGGAAGATGTCCTTGGCGAGGGCGGCGCCGATTTGCGTCGATGAGATCGATCCCAGGACGAGCACGACTGGTGGGAGCGATCGCAAGATGCCGCCACGGGCCGGCGCGACTGTCGGTTCCATTACGTAAGTCCTCCGTGCAAGGCCGCGCGCACGGCGTCCGTGAAGGCATCGATCTCGGCGAGCGTCGTAAAGACGTTCGGGGTAACGCGAATGCCCGTGACGCCGTTGAAGGCGATCGCCGATGTGACGATGTGGTGCCGTGTCCAGAGCCATTGCGCGAGCGCGGCCGTGTCGATGCCATCGATCTCGATGAGCGCGATCGCTCCGCTCCGCGGATCATCCAGCGGCGTCCTGACTCGGACGCGCGGATCTTCGGCCACGAGCGCTCGCACCCACCGATCCCTCAGCGCACGCAGCCGCGCAAGCTTTCTCGCACCACCGATCGCACGGTGAAACACGAGCGCAAGGGCGATCGCGTTATGAGGCGCGGCGGGATGCGTGCCGATCTCCTCGAACTTTCGAATATCACCCGTCCGCTCCGCCGTAGCTGCCATTAATGGCCAGATGTTGCCGATCTTCGCGCCGCGCACATACAGGAAACCGGTGCCGAGTGGCGCGAGCAGCCATTTGTGCAAGCTCGTCGCGTAATAATCACAATCCAGCGCCTCGCGCGAGACGGGTGTGTGTGCGAACGTCTGAGCGCCGTCGACAAACACCTCGATCCCCAATGGCCGAGCCATCGCAATGACTTCGGCGACGGGCATTGGTTGCCCGGTCCAGTTGGTCAGATGCGGCAGTTCGATAACCCGCGTCTGTGGAGTGATCGCCGCGCGAATGGCGGTGAGGACGTCCGCATCAGTTGCGGGCAGCGTGAACGAGGCTTTGCGCACGACGATCCCGTCGCGCCGCGCGCGCTGGTCCCATGCGGTCAGCATGCGGTCATAGTTTTGCGTGGTGACAATGACCTCGTCGCCGGAGCGAAGAGGAAGGCCGGAGATAAGAATCTCCATGGCCTCCGACGCGTTCCGGGTGATCGCGATCTCCTCCGGATCGCACCCGAACTCCAGGGCCAGCTCCCGCCGGACCCCTTCGACCCTCGGCTCGAGCACGCGCCACAGGTGCTGCACCGGCGCCGTATTCGAGAACCGCGTGTCGCGCAGCATCGCATCGAACACCATCGTCGGGGCTGGGCTCAACCCGGCGCTGTTCAGGTAGATGACGGATGGGTCGAGGTCGAACGCCCGGCGGATCGTGTGCCAGTACGCTTCCGTATCCGCGCTTGACTCCAGCACCTCGCGCAGGACGAACGGCGCGGCGGCCGCCCAGGCAACGAATGCGCGCCGGCTCGTCATAACCGTCTAAATTACAACATGCGGCTCGTGATCATAGCCTGGCGACTGATACCGATCGCGCTCTCGTTTCGGCGAGACGCCAAGGTTTCGCGGACGCCGGAATTCCATCGGCGCCGCGCGCAAAAACTCGCACGGACACTGGCCGGCCTCGGACCGACGTTTATTAAGATGGCCCAGCTACTTGGCGCCCGGACCGACGTGATTCCCGAGCCCTACGTGAGCGAGCTGGCGACGCTCATGGACCGGGTGCCGGCCACGCCGTGGCCCATAATGTCCCGAGTGATCAGTCGCGCGTACGGCCGGCCGCCGACTGAAGTCTTCGACTCCATTGCCGAGGTGCCGCTGGCGTCAGCGTCACTCGGGCAGGTGTATGAGGCCCGTGTCAGCGGTCGGAAGGTCGCCGTCAAAGTCATGCGTCCGGGTGTCGAGGGACTGATTCAAGCCGATTGCGCCGCATCTCGCCGCATTCTGATAGTTGTAGAGCGCATGTTCCGCGGCAACAAACGGGTGCTGCGGGCCGTGCGACAATTCCGCGTGATTCTGGAAGAGTTCGCGTTCCGCGTGCGCGAGGAGGTCGACTATCGCATCGAGGCGCAGAACGCCGTCGAGATGCGCGAGAATTTCGCGGAAACGCCCAGTATCCGCGTGCCCGAGGTGCTCCTCCCGTTCGTGCGGCAGCACGTGTTGGTGATGGAGTTCATGGAGGGCGACGCTGTTGATCAGCTGGGTCCGCGGGTCGCCTCGGGCAATCTCGATCTGTCGCGGATCGTGCCGCAGCTTATCGAGGCCTACACCTCGATGATGATGATCGACGGCTTGTTCCACGCCGACCCCCACCCGAAGAACCTCTTGATCGCCCCAGACGGTGCGCTCGTGCTCCTGGATTTCGGGATGGTTGTGCGCGTGAGCCGGGCGATGCGCCGCGCGCTACTCGATACGATCATGGCGGCCATTCGGAAAGATGCCGACGGGCTGATCGATGGCTTCATCGCGCTCGGCCTCAAGGCTCCCGAGGCCACGCGCGAGGATCTCCGGCCGATCGTGGCGGCGATTATCGTGAACGCGTCGAGCTACGCGACCACGCAGGAGCGGATGGAATTGCTCTCTGATGAAGTGGTCGCGCAGCTGTACGACGTGCCGCCAATCAACTTGCCGAGCACGATGGTGTATTTCGCACGGACCGCGTCGTTGATCGAGGGACTGGCCACACGCTACGATCCGCGCTTCAACCCGGTCGCGGTCGCGACCCCGGTCATGTTGCGGCTGCAGCCCGCGATCCTCGCTTCTCTCAACCGATCGCACAGCGCCAAGCCGGTCGACTGGGTCGGAACCATCGCGACGGTCCTGGGCGACGGCCTTGGCCGCTTTGCTCGCGAGGTGCGCTCGATGCTAAACGGCGAGGGGTCGCAGCCCCGCCTCAATGGCGGCCCGCCGCGGCTCGAGAAAGGGGGGAAGTGAGAGGCGCTGGCCCATCGTGGCCAGGCTTTCGTCGATCGCGAATCCCGGTCCATCGGTCGCGATCTCGAACAGGATGCCGTTGGGCTCGCGGAAGTAGAGCGACTTGAAGTAGTAGCGGTCGATCACGCCCGACGTCGGCACGCCCGACGCGTGCAGCTTCGATTGCCAGGCGAGCTGCTCCTGGGCGTTCGGCGTCCGGAACGCGACGTGGTGCACGCCGCCCGCTCCCGGGCGCGCGGCGCGCAGGTCCGGGCGCTCTTCGACATGCACCTCGCCCATCCCTGACCTGAACACGACGAGCGAGCCCTCGCGAGCGACGACGCGGAAGCCCATCACGCCGGTCAATACGGAGGCCGTCGACTCGGCTTCTTCGACGACGAGGGTCACGGGGCCGAGGCCCTGGATCGCCGACTCATTGGTCGTCTGCTCGTCGCCACCGTCGAACAGCGCCAGCCGTTGGCCTTCGGGATCCGTGAACGTCAACACGTCGCGTCCCGCGATCGACGTGAGGCGGCCGCCGAGACGATCTTTCCACCACGCGAGTGCGTCTCGATTGGCGACGCGCAGGCCGATCTGGGAGATCTCGCGGGTGCCCGCGCGGTTCGCCGTCGAGTCGGCCCAATCAAAGAACGTGACCTCGGTGCCGGGTCGACCTTCGGCGTCGGCGTAGAACAGGTGGTAGGCCGAGACGTCGTCTTGATTGACGGTCTTCTTGACGAGCCGGAGGCCGAGGGTCTCGGTGTAGTACTTGAGATTCTCGGACGCCCGCGCGGTAACGGCGGTGACGTGGTGGAGTCCGTTGAGTTCCATGGCCTAGAGCGACCGAACCAGGCCGCCGTCAATGAGAAGGTTTTGACCCGTGATATACGATGCGTCGTCCGACACGAGAAACGCCACGGTCGCGGCGATCTCATCAAATCTCGCCGGTCTTCCCAGCGGTATTGCCACGTCGTCCGGCTTTCGCTCGACAAATCCGGGCAGCACGGCATTCACCCGTATCCCCTTGGGTGCCAAGCGCTCAGCCATGAGGCGAGTCCAAGACAAGAGTCCGGCCCGGAACACACTGGACACAGGCCGCGTCACATCCGGTTGAGCCGCCGCAAAGCTCGACACGGTGACAATGCTTCCGCCACTCGCCATGTGGGGCACCGCGAGCCGTGCGAGGCGGATCACGCTGCCGAGGATGAGGTCATAGCCGTCTTCCCACTCGGCATCCGTCAGCTCGAGCGGGTCCCCTTTGGCCGGGTGACCCGTGTTGTTGACAATCGCGTCGATCCGGCCCCAGCGACTCGTGGCCGTATCGACGAGCCGCCCGAGATCCGCGCCAAGCGTGACCGAGCCGCGCACGCCGGCCGCACCGAGCTCGCTGGCGATACCGTCGATGCGCTCGGAGCGTGACATCACGGCCAGTTGCCACCCACGCGAGGCGAGTCCTCGCGCGATGGCCGCGCCGATGCCCTGGCTGGCGGCGGTTACGAGCGCGACCGCCACGCCGCGATTGCCTGAGCGTCTGAGCGTGCTTTGACCGCGCGCGCCGCGGCCCAGTCGATCGCCGGTGCCACGTCGGCGTCATCGAGTCCGAGGCTCGCGACCGCGCGCTCGATGACCGGAGCGCCGAGCGCAGGTGGCAGTGACTGGCCAAACGCCAGCTCGGACCGGCGGCACAATCGTTCCTCGCGCGCGGGATCGCGCGGGCTGCGCGTCATGCGATCGACGCGCGCGTGCACGCCTTCGTGCACGATCGACGACGCGATGATCGCGGGCGTGAACTCGGCCTCGCGCGCGAGAAAGCTGAGCTCTGTGAGCACCATGCGCTCGCCGGGGAAGTACGCGCCTCGGCACGGAAACGCCGCGATCTGGAGATACGCAATGTCGCGGCGGAGGTGTGACAGGCGCCACGGCTGGTACTGCTCGATGAGCGCGAGCGCCGCGTCGAGGCGGTCGAGCACGAAGGCCGTCTCGATATCGGGTCGCGTATTCTCGACCCGGACTCGAACCCCGCGAATCCGCATGCTACGTCGTGCCGGCGAACCGATCGAGCGTCGCGCGCTCCTCGGGTGTGAGGCTTCGGGTGCCATCCTGTTGCGCTTTCTTGAGGAGCCGTACGACTTCGTCGCGATTGATCGGGTGGAGGTCGTCGAGACGGATCTCGCGCCAGCGCTTGAGTGGGTCGCCGTTCCCGATGCCCCCCACGACCGGCGATCGTTGCGTCGTCACTTTCTTCTTCCAAGCGCGCGCGGGCGAGCGGATCTCCAGGGCCTTGAGATACAGGAATCCGGTCGCGACGCCACCGAGGTGCGCGAAGTGCGCGATCTGCGCCCCGCCGAAGCCGACGAGATCGAACAACACGTAGGCGGTGGCGAGCATCCACATTTCGACCGGCAGGATGCCCCAAATGAGAATGCGGTCGCGCGGCCAGTACATCGCATAGGCGACGATGATGCCCATGATCGCCGCGGATGCGCCAAGGATAGGGGCCGGCGTCATGACGACCGACAGCAGCCCACCACCGATACCGCTCAGGAGATAGAGCCAGATGAAATGCTGGCTCCCCAGGCGCTCCTCGACGCGCGGGCCGAAGAGATACAGCGAGTACATGTTGAAGATGATGTGCCAGATGTCGTAGCGGCTGTGCAGAAACATGTACGTGACGAGCGTCCACGGCCGGATCAAGAGCAGGGCTGGGGTGAGCTCGAGCCAATCCGTGACCGCGGGGACGAAGTACTGTAACCCGTACATCACAATGTTCGCGACGATCAGACGCCGGACCCAAGGACTCATAGTATGTAGAGTGGCGCGCGTCTACTTTTCATGCAATGACCACACACCCGGTGGGAGAGTTCCTCGATCACTTGGACCGCGTGCACGAGCGCACGCGGCGAATTGTCGTGCTCATCCCGCGCGATGACACCGAGTGGGCACCGAAGCCCGGATGGTTCACCCTGGGCGGCTTGGTCCGCCATCTTGCCGGCATCGAGCGCTGGATGTACGCGGAGACGATTCATGGCCACCCGGCACGATATCCGGGGCATGGCCGCGAGCTGGCCGATGGTCCCGAGGCCGTTCTCGCCTACTACGACCGATTGCACGCCGAGTCGCGCGCCGCGTTCGCGTCGTTGACGGATGCACGGATGATGGAAAAGTGCCTCACGCCGGCGGGGTCACCGATATCCGTGTGGAAATGGCTCCGCGCGCACCTGGAGCACGAAGCACATCATCGAGGCCAGTTGTACCTGATGCTGGCGATGCGCGGTGTCGCAACACCGCCGATCTATGGCTTGACCGCGGAGCAAGTCCAGGCGGCGTCAGCCTCATGATGCGCCGCACGCTCGCCATCTTCGCGCTCGGCTGCGCGGCCGCCGTCGCGTGCCGATCCCAGACCGCGCCTGTCGTCACGGTCGATCACGGGCCGAACGCGCCGAATCAGCAAGCGAAACCGTACGTCGTACTCGTCTCGCTTGACGGGTTCCGGTATGACTACGCGCGTCGGTACGGCGCGACGCACTTGCAGGCGATCGCGGCTCGTGGCGCGACTGCGCCCGATGGGATGATCCCGGTGTATCCGTCGCTCACGTTCCCCAATCACTATTCGCTGGCGACCGGTCTCTATCCCGAGCATCACGGCATTGTCGCGAACACGTTCTATGATCCCGCGCGCAAGCAGACATATAGCCTCGGCGACTCGACGACGGTCACTGACGGCACGTGGTATAGCGGCACGCCGCTGTGGGTGTTGGCCGAGCAGCACGGCATGCGCTCGGCATGCTTCTTCTGGCCGGGCTCGGAGGCGGCGATTCAGGGAGTCCGGCCGACATACTATCTCAAGTACGATCACGCGGTCCCGAACGCCGCGCGCGTCGCCCAGGTGATCGCATGGCTTCGCTTGCCAGCCGTGCACCGGCCGCATTTCATCACGCTCTACATGTCGGATGTTGATCAGGCCGGCCACCTGCACGGACCGGACAGTCACGAGACCGAGCAAGCCGTCCATGAGGTCGATGACGCCGTCGGTTCGCTCGACTCAGCCCTAGCGACGCTGCATCTCGCGATCGACCTGATCATCGTGTCCGACCACGGCATGGCCGCAGTCAAGGGCGATTGGATCGACCTGGATCACGACGAGCCAGATATCATGTCGCGCTTAGACAAGTCGGTCGGCCCGTCCTTGTACGCGAAGACGGACAGCGACGCCGCTCATATCGCTGCCGCGTTGACCGCCGCGCACGACGACAAGTACTCGGTCTATCGTCGCGCCCAGTTGCCGGCGGCGCTGCACGACGATGCGAACCCGCGGTCAGGCGACCCGATCATCGTGCCGACGGGCCCGTATCTCATTCGCGCCAACGATCCGCCGGGCATCCCGCGTCCGCACGAGGTCGGCGCGCACGGGTTTGATCCGGCGCAGGTCCCGGAGATGAAATCCAGCTTCTTCGCGGTGGGCCCGCAGATCCGGCGCGGCGCGACGGTGGCCTCCTTCGAGGACGTCGACGTCTATCCGCTCGTGGCGAAGATTCTCGGTCTAGAGATCGGGCCCATCGACGGGACCCTGACCCCCGTCCAATCCATCCTCGTTCGCTGAGCCGCCACCAAACTCCTGCTCCAAAGCGGCGAGGGCATGATCGACGATATCCTGCGCTCCGCGCTGAGCCGCGCTCGCGAGCATATCCGCGAGCTCGGCCGCGAGGTCGTCCGGATATTTCCGCATAGCGTCATAGCGCACGAGATCGCCGACCGGCACCTGTCGCATGCCAGCAAACAAATCCGCCAGCGGCCCTTCGGCCTCGGGCTCGACGGCCTCCTCATACGACTGGCTCGCGGCCTCCCAGGGCTCGGCCGTATTCGGGAACAGCGTCTCGGGAATGAGCGCCATGAGCCGCGCCTGCACGCCCGGCGGGTAGGCCATGCCGTACAACAACAACCGCCTGGGTTCGGCGAACAATCCGAGCTCGCTGATCATTTCTTCCTCCTCCGGCGCCGCCGCAAACCGCGCGACCAAGTGCCCCTCGGCAAACAGGCCGAGGCACACGGCGCCCTCGGGCAGCCCATCGGGCACGAGCTCGCCGCCGAGTCGCTCGACGCGCAACGCTAGCGCCTGACTCACCACCAGCGCTTGGACGGTGAACGAGTCCGACATGGCGCGAAATATACTCGTCGTGCGCACTAGGGCTCCCGGAACACACTCACGGTGAGCATCGAGGAGTTCAGCCCGGGGTTAGCGGCGCCGGTATGGGCATTCGACGTGTGATGGTACGCATAGGAACCGCTCTCGTAAACCACAGCATCCCGCCACCCGCGCCGATGATATTCGACACCGGCGATCGTCGCAGGAGCTCGAGGTCCAGGCTCAGCGGTGTGATGCCGGCCCCATAGACGGTGTGATACGTCACGATCGAAGTACCTCCCCCCAAATCATCAGCGCATGCGGTGGTGCACGCGGGAGGCGGCACGTACTGATAGTTCGGATCGTGAGTCGTGATCGCAATTGGAATCACCGCGGGCGTGTAGGCAAGCGCCACATTCCGCCCGCCGACGACCGTCCACCCAGCGCTGAGCGCAAGCTGAAAGAACTGGCGCTCAATCGCGGCTCCGGCGGAGCTGTTTGTGGCGACAGCTGCGCTGAATGTGAGGCCGATCGCCGGACCTTGAGCGGCCAACGGCGCCGCCACGAGGCAAGAAATGGTTACGAACCGCATGCCGAGTTAAATCTCGTCCTCGGTCGACACGGTCCGGTAGCGCAACGCCTCCGCTACCGCCGGACGGCTGATCCCGGCCGCGACGTCCAAGTCAGCAATCGTGCGGGCGACGCGCAGCACGCGGTGATATGCGCGCGCCGAGAATTTGTACGTGGTGGCAGCCTTAACCAGAAGACCGCGCGCGTCGGCATCGACAGGCGTGCACGAGTCGAGCCATCGGCCGCCGGCGTGGGCGTTCGACAGGGTGCCGCGGTACCGCGCGCGCTGCATCGCCCGTGCGGCCTCCACGCGCGCACGAATCGACTCCGAACCCTCGGATGAGGGCGCGTTGTGACCCGAGAGCTCGTCAATCGGAACGGCGCCAACGAACACGTGCATGTCGATTCGGTCCGCCAGCGGGCCCGATAAGCGCGCTTGATAACGGCGCACATCGCGCATGGCGCAACGACACGGCACGGCTGGATCGCCCGCGTGACCGCAGGGGCACGGGTTCGCCGCGCCGACGAGCGTGACCTGGGCCGGATAGATCACCGTGCGTTGCGCACGGGTGATCACCACGCGGCCGTCTTCCAGTGGCTGGCGCAGCGCTTCAAGTGCGCGCCGCGAGAACTCGAGCAGTTCGTCGAGAAACAAGACGCCGAGATGCGCCAGACTGACCTCGCCGGGATGTGGTGACCGGCCGCCGCCGACTAAGCCCGCATAAGAAATCGTGTGGTGCGGGGCGCGGAACGGACGCGGGGGTGGCAGCGGCGTATCCGAAGTCACAAGGCCAGCCACCGACTGCACGGCGATGACGTCCAGCGCCTCCTCTTCCGATAGCGTCGGCAATATCGTCGGCAGGCGTCGCGCCAGCATGGTCTTCCCGGCTCCCGGTGGGCCGAGCAGCATCACATTGTGGCCCCCGGCCGCGGCGACTTCGAGCGCGCGCTTGGCGCTGACCTGCCCGACGACATCGGCGAAGTCGAGTTCCTCGCGCGCGTTGGGCGCCGCGCGCTGGGGCACAACGACGTGATGCAGTGTGCCGGTGCGGAGGGCGGTGACGAGCGCGCCGAGGGTCGAGCATGAAACGAGGCGCTCCACCAGATGCGCGATCAGCGCGGCTTCGGCGAGGTTGACGGGCGGCACGAACAACCTGTCAGACCGCGAGCGCGCCACGTGTCGCGCGATCGAAAGCATGCCGCGGACACCTCGGATCTCGCCATCGAGGCCGAGCTCGCCGACGATGATGAGATCGTGCAGCGTGTGGGGATCGAGCTGACCCGTTGCGGCGAGGAGCGCCAACGCAATCGGCAGATCGAACGCAGTCCCGACTTTCTTAGTGTCGGCGGGGGCAAGATGAACGACAGCAAGGACGCGTGCCCGTCGTTCGCCGCACGATCCGGATGCCACCAGCTAGAGGTGACGGGCTCTCGAAATCCGCGTACTACCGGCGGCTAAGCAAAGCCAAGGCTGCCGGTGCCGTTGCCGCTCGTGGCCGGTGAGGGCATCATGGATGCCATGCCGCCATCGACCCGCCCGCCCGTGCCCAAGGGGCGCAGGACCCCGCACACGCCGGCCGAGAAGCGCCGGAAGGCCGCCTTGCAGGCCGCGCTCGACGCCCTCGCCACGGCACGCCTGCCCGTCATCGCCAAGGGGGCGAACCTAGCAGCCGTCACCCTCTACACCTGGGGTCACCCGGAGCGTCGGCAGGTCCCAACTGCCGATCGGCTCGTCGGTGTCGCGAAGGCTATTCGCGCCGCGGCCCGTCGCCTCGATCGGGCTGCTGATCGTCTACAGCAAAGCGCCCGATCCTGACTGCTGTCGTCATCCTTTCGCCGCTCTGGGTGTAACCCAAGCCGAAGCCACGACCCGAGGCGTTGATGCCCCGGGGTTCACGAGGTTACCCGGGGTAGCACAGGGGTGGCACGGGGAGCCATATTGATGTCCAGCTTACCGACAGGCTGACAGACACGGTGTAGCGCCGGCAGCGGACCGTCTTCCTCGGTGTGCGCAGTCGCATGGCTGAAATCCCGATATATCCCGATGGGAAACTTGTTCCCCGACCGAACGGTCGAGGCGCGCTCAAGCAGGGCGGGGTGCACAAGCGGGCCGGCCGCCTAACCAAAGACATGACCGAGTTACTCGAAGCCAAACGGCGGAAAGCGTTGGAGTTCCTCACCGAAGCCTTGGACGTGCTGCACAGCATAGCGCAGGACCCGGAAG
Organism: Gemmatimonadaceae bacterium; assembly: GCA_035486035.1. Taxonomy (GTDB): domain Bacteria; phylum Gemmatimonadota; class Gemmatimonadetes; order Gemmatimonadales; family Gemmatimonadaceae; genus DASRDS01. Next base: position 517 of record DATHNL010000054.1, on the reverse strand, counting down.
CGAAAGCAGAGCAGCGCATCAGCGCAATCGCCGAGCTCCGAGCGAACGCTGAGCGACGGAACGATAAAGCGAGTCTTGAGTTGAACGACAACCGAACCTTCGCGCGGGTAGAGCAAGTGCTGTATCTACCGCCACTCGGCCAGGAAATACACCCGGAACAGTGAAGTCGTGACGCCGAGAGCGATGGAGATCAGCCAGGCTCTAGAGGAAGCAACTGGTGTCACATTCGGGCGTCCTGGGAAGGCAAATCTTACACCCGACTTTACACCCACAGATCCCGAAGCTCGACCGCGGGTAGTGACTTAAAGTGCGGATACCCGAGATCATCTTGCATTCGGTGTGCTTCTTGTACTCACGCGCCGAGTGCGGCGAAAAGGATGTGCTCGGTACAGGGTTCTTCGTAAAGGTTCCGGGAAAAACGCCAGGGACAATTCCGCATGCCTATCTGGTAACCGCAAAGCATCTGCTTTTCCATCCACACGACAAGGAACAGAGAGACCCGCGCCAGCACGTGTGG
>DATHNL010000053.1:0-34827 GCA_035486035.1 Gemmatimonadaceae bacterium | reverse complement strand
ACCCCGACGCCGATCGGCGAGCCAAAGGCCGCCGAAATAGTACCACCGGCGCCCCCACTGCCGCCGATCCCGCACGTCAGCGGCCCTCCGGTGATCACGGTCGTATATCCCCGGGCCGGGGCCACCATCGCCGTCCGCGACTCCAATTTCATTCTGGGCTCGGTCGGAACCGGCGATGCCACGCTGACGATCAATAACACCCCGGTCCATGTCGAGCCGAACGGCTCGTTCCTCGCGTGGCTTCCGGTTCCAGACAGCGCAACGTCTCGATACGATCTCGTCGCGGTCGAAGGTGCCGACTCGGTGCGATATACGCACCCGGTCAAGATCGCGCCCCCCGACACCGTCGACACGCTGACGGGTCCCTTGCCGCCGTTCCCCGACAGCGGCCAGTTCGAGGCGATCGGAGGGCCGCCGCCGGCGACGCCGGACACCGACCGCGCGATCATCGCCCGCCCGACACCGGCCGGGACGTACAAATGGTTCTTCTTCCCCGGCACAGCACTCCAGATAACGGGCCGGTCCGGCAACTTCATCCGTGTCCGACTGGACTCGTCGCTCGATGCCTGGGTCGCCGCCTCGGACGCCCACTTGGGCCCGACCGCGGTCGTCCCGGTGCCGCACCGCGTCGTCACCGCCGCGCGCGTGACATCGAGCACCGGATACGTCGATCTCATACTGCCGCTCGCCGACCGCCCGCCATACGCGGTCGAAGAGAGCGGCTCTGATCTCGTCCTCACACTCTATAACACGAAAATCGCGATCGATCTGATTCAGTATGACGCCAAGGACAGCCTCGTTCGGACCGTGTCGTGGGACCAAATCACCAATGACCGGGGGCGGATCACGGTCCACCTGAGCCGACCGCCCTACGGCTACCTGGCGATGTGGGACGATGTCGCTCACCGGTTCGTATTGCGAATCCGCCGGCCACCCGTGATCGACCCGTCCGCTCCACTCCGTGGTCGCGTGATCGCCGTCGATCCCGGTCACCCGCCGATCGGCGCCACGGGTCCCACGGGTCTATGGGAACCAGTCCCCACCCTGGCCGTGGGTCAGCGGCTGGACTCGATCCTCACGGCGCGCGGAGCGCACGTGATCATGACCCGGACCACGGCGGACCCGGTTGAGCTCTACTCGCGACCGATTATGGCGCGCCGGGCGAATGCCGAGGCGCTCGTGAGCATTCACCTCAACGCGCTGCCCGATGGAACGAACCCGTTCGTGGGGATGGGCACGGGGACGTACTTCTTCCAGCCGCAATCCGCGCCGCTCGCCCGAGTCGTACAGGAGTCGATGGTGCGGCACATGGGCCTCTTCGACCGCGGAATCTTTTACGACAACCTGGCGCTCGCCCGCCCAACGTGGATGCCGGCGATCCTCTGCGAGGGCGCGTTCATCATCGTGCCGCGGCAGGAGGCTGCCCTCCGCACGCCGGAGTTCCAGCGCGCCTATGCCATCGGCGTCGCCGACGGGATCGAGGCGTATTTTCGCGCACTCGCCACGCACTGATCGTGCTCCGCCTCGCGCTGGCGCTGACGCTCGGAGCGGCCGCGACGGCCGTCGCGCAGGTTGACCCGAGCGAGCACTGGCGCGAGATCCGCACGACGCACTTCCGCATCATATTCACGCCGCCGCTCGAGGACCAAGCCCGCCGCGCGGCCGTGAACGCCGAGCGCGATTATGCGGCGCTGGCCAGGGAGCTCGTGCCGCCGCGCGGGACGATCGACATCGTGCTGGCGGACAACGTCGACTATACGGAAGGCTCGGCGACGCCGTTTCCGACCAACCGCATCATCGTCTACGCGCACCCACCGGTCGACGTCCAGACGCTCAGGTTCTACGGCGATTGGAACGCGCTCGTGATGCAGCATGAGCTCACGCACATCTTCCACCTCGACCGCGCCCGCGGTTGGTGGAGCGTGGCCCAGCATGTGCTGGGGCGCAACCCGGTGTTCTTTCCAAACCTCTACACCCCGGCATGGGTCACGGAGGGGCTCGCGGTCTACTACGAGTCGCGTCTCACGGGATTCGGGCGGTTGGCCGGCACGGCGCACAATACCATCGCCGAAGCCGCGGCACGCGACGGGATGCTGCCGCGGCTCGACGAAGTGAATCTGACATCACCCGTCTGGCCGCTGGGCGAGGGCTCCTATGCGTACGGCTCGCTCCTCTTCGAATACCTGAGCCGGACGCGCGGCGACACGACGATTCCGAAATTCATCGAGCGGACGAGCATCCAGGCCGTGCCGTTTTTTCTCAACCACGCGGCCAAGCACGCATTCGGCGTCACGTTCGAGCAGGCATGGGCGGAGTTCCGTGACTCGGTCAATCGAGCGGTGGCGTCGTCGCCGCCGCCTGGCCCGCGTCTCTCGCTGCGGTCGCTGACGCGCGACGGCTACCAGGCGATGTTCCCGCGCTGGCGCGACTCGTCCACGGTGGTGTTCAGCGCGAACAACGAGAAGGATGTGCCCGGTCTGTACGCGGTCGGCCTCGCGGGGAACGAGCGACGGCTGGACCGCCGGAACGACGCCACCGACAACGACCCGGTCGGCGAGCACACCGTCGTGTACGACGAGTTGGACTTCACATCGCCCTACGACCTTCGGTCCGACCTCTATCGCAGCGACCACGGCCACCATCGGCAGTTGACGCATGGCGCGCGGTTGTCGTTCGCCGACGTGCGTCCGGCGGGCGACAGCACGATCGTCGCCATGCAGGCGATACCGGCATCGACGCGACTCGTACTCGTGTCGGCGGACGGACGGCGCATCGCGCCGTTGACGCGCGGGACGCCGGACACGCAGTGGACGGAGCCTCGGTGGTCGCCGGACGGCCAGGCGATCGCCGCCGTCCGGTGGACGCGTGGCGGCTTCTCGGAGATTGTCGTGCTCGACACGACCGGTACGGTCGTGCGTGTCGTCACCCGCAGCCTGTCGGTCGAGTCCTCGCCGGTGTGGACCCCCGACGGACGGCGGATTCTGTTCACGTCGGATCGCACCGGCCGCACAGAGCTCTACGTATCGAGCTTGACCGATTCTACGCTCACGCGCGTTGGTGGCGCGGGGGCCGCCGTGTACTACCCAGCCGTGTCGCCCGAAGGGCGCACGCTGGCCATCGCTGCGTATCGAGGTGACGGCTACCACATCGCGGTCACGCCGTTCGATACCACAGCTGGCGTGCGCGTCGCGCGCGACACGCTGCTCGACAGCATCCCGCTGGCGCCGATCGCATACGACTCGTCGCCGTCGCACCGGTTCCACCCATGGAGTGGGCTCATCCCGCGATACTGGACGCCAACGGTCGCGCAGACCGATCTCGGCGACTACGAGCTCGGGGTGTTCACATCAGCGTCCGATGTCGTCGGGATCCATTCGTACACGGCGCAAGTGCTGTTCGACCCATTGCACGCCAACCAACCCGAAGGCGGCTTCGGGTACGTGTACAGCGGGTTCGGCAATCCCGTGCTCGATGCCGGCGTGGACTACTACTGGACGCACCAGTATCTCCTCAACTCCAACGGCGCCACGGTCGCGACGCTCACGCACAGCTCGATCGCGCCGACGATCGGCGCGACGCTGCTGCGTCCCCGTGCGCGCACGAATCTGGCGTGGACGATCGGCGCCGAGGTCGAGTTCCGCGATTACAGCACCGCGCCTTCCGCCGTTCTCACGGAGTTGCCGCGGTTCTACGGCACCCACCCGGTGTTTCCATCGTTGTTCTCGACGCTCTCGTGGACGAACGTCAGGTATCCAGGGATCGCCATCTCGCCTGAAGATGGCGTGGCGGTCTCGGTCACCGGGCAGCAACAGTGGCAGTGGCAGAGCGGCGCCGCCACGACGCGGAGTGTGGTCGGTGTGTTGAGCGGATATGAGGGGATCGCGCTGCCGGGGTTCGCGCATCACGTGATCGCCGCGCGCGTTGCCGCGGGGTGGGAAGATGCGAACGCGACGGGCGAATTCGGTATCGGTGGGATCAGCGGGCTCGGTCTCGGAGTCGTGCCGGGGCTCGGGTTCGGCGACCAACCGCGCGTGTTCTACGTGCGAGGGTACGATCCAAATTCGGAGGAGGGCACGCGCGCCGTGGTGGGGTCGGTCGAGTATCGCCTCCCGTTGTTCATCCCCGCGCGCGGATTCCACCTCTTCCCGGTCTTCCTTGGTCGCACATCGCTCACCGTCTTCGGCGACGCGGGCGAAGCCTGGTGCCCGTCTTCACCGTTGCCGGCGGCCTGCTCGCCGGGCGATGTCCAAAGGCATCTGATGGAATCGGTCGGCGGCGAGCTCAATTTCGACGCGACGCTGCAGTACGATATCCCGTACCGATTTCGTCTCGGCCTGGCCGCGCCGGTCGCGAATCGCCAACGTTACGACGCGCCGGTTGTCGCTCCCTATTTCTCTCTCGGCCTCTCGTTCTAATGACCTCCTATCTCATCACCGGCACGAACACCGGCATCGGCCGCGCCACGGCCGAAGCGCTGGCCGCCAAAGGCGGCCGCGTGATCCTCGCCGCGCGATCGCAAGAGAAAACGATGGTGGTGGTGAACGAGCTGCGCGGCCGGTTTCCGAATGCCGAGATAGAGTTCTTGTTGATCGATCTCGCTGATCTGGCGTCGGTCAAGGCCGCCGCGACGACGGTGATCTCCTCGGGTCGCCCGCTCGATGTCCTGATCAACAACGCGGGCCTCGCCGGCTCGACGGGCCGCACGAAGGATGGCTTTCAGCTCACGTTCGGCACGAATCATATCGGACCGTTTGCATTCACCGAGATGCTGCTCCCGCTGCTCACGGCCGCACCGCAGGGCCGTATCGTGAACGTCGCCAGCGAGGCGCACCGCGGCGCGAAAGGCATCAACTGGGACGCACTCCGTCAGTTCGACAAGGGATTGATTGGCGCATACAGCGTTTCCAAGCTTGCGAACGTGCTGTACGCGAAGGAGCTCGCGCGGCGCCTCGTGGCCACGCGTGTGACGACCTACTCACTCCACCCCGGCGTCGTCGCTTCCGACATCTGGCGCAAGCTCCCGGCTCCGGTCAGGGTGATCGCCAAGCTCTTCATGACCTCGAACGAGAAGGGCGCACAGACGTCGGTTTACTGCGCGACTGCTCCAGAGCTGGCGTCGGTTTCCGGGCGTTATTATGAGAAGTCCCGTGAGAAGGAGCCCTCGGCGGTAGCGAAGGACGAAGCCCTGGCCCGCGAGTTGTATGATTGGAGCGACTCGGCGGTCACCAGCGTGCTCGGCCAGGGTTGGCGGCAGGTTGCCAGGTCGTGAGTCCAGGCAAACCGGCCAGGGCATAATCGCGACAAAACCTGCATAACACGTTATATTTATTAAGCTTGCGCTGAGCTCGATTGTAACAGCGGGGCAGCCCGATTGTCACGTGGAAAAGGCGGCCATTGTGATATCACTTTTCTAATGCGTTCCGCCGCAACGACTTGACAGGAACTGGTGCGGATACACGAGGCGAGCTACAATGCGCCCCCACCAAGTCTGACTTCGTACTGTCCAACACGAGCTGATCATGCCCCTTTCCGCGACGCCTCCGTCGGGTCCCGCCTCCTTCAGCCAGAACGCTCGCACCGTTCTCGAGAAGCGCTATCTGGTAAAAGATGCGACCGGGAAACCGACGGAGAAGCCAGAGGAGATGTTCTGGCGCGTCGCCAAGACGATCGCCGAGGGCGACCGCCGTTACGGGGCGAGTGACGGGGCGATCGAGTGGGTGGCCGAGGAGTTCTATCGGCTCATGACCGAGCGGCGGTTCGAGCCGAACTCGCCGACCCTGATGAATGCCGGCCGGCCACTCGGCCAGCTCTCGGCGTGCTTCGTGTTGCCGGTCGAGGATTCGCTATCGAACGGCAAGGACGGGATCTACGACACGCTCAGGTCGATGGCGTTGATCCACCAGAGCGGCGGCGGCACGGGCTTCTCGTTCTCCCGGTTGCGGCCAAAGGACTCGATGGTCCGCTCGACCACGGGCGTGGCGTCGGGGCCGGTGTCGTTCATGACGCTCTACGATGCGTCCACCGAGGCGGTCAAGCAGGGTGGCACGCGGCGCGGGGCGAACATGGGGATTCTGCGCGTCGATCACCCGGATATTTTGGAATTTATTACCTGCAAAGAAGACATCACGAAGATCGTGAACTTCAACATCTCGGTCGCGGTCACGGACGAATTCATGCGCGCCGTGCAGGCCGGGACGATGTACGATCTCAAGGATCCGCGGACGGGCTCGGTCGTCAAGCAGCTCGACGCGAATATGGTGTGGGACAAGATGATCCAGGGTGCGTGGAAAACGGGCGAGCCCGGATGCTTCTTCGTCGATGAAGCGAACCGGTACAATCCGGTGCCGCACCTTGGGCCCTACGAAGCGACGAACCCGTGCGGCGAGCAGCCGCTGCTGCCGTACGACGTCTGCAACCTGGGCAGCATCAACATCGGGTACTACGTCAGGGATGGTAAGCTCGACTGGGACGCGTTCCGCCGCGACATCCAGCTGTCGACGCACTTCCTCGACAACGTCATCGACGTCAATAAGTACCCGCTGCCCGAGATCGACCATCTGTCGAAGCGCATCCGTCGCATCGGCTTAGGGCTCATGGGGTTCGCCGACGCCTTGGTGCGCTTGGGGATTCCGTACGATTCCACGGAGGGAGTCGAGTTCGGACTGAAGCTCATGGAGTTCGTCGACACCGAGTCCAAGCGCGAGAGCGAGCGGTTGGCGCACGAGCGCGGTGCGTTCCCCGAGTGGGCGCGCTCGATCTGGGGACCGGACGAGACGTGTGCGCGGGGCAAGGACGGCCAGCGCGTTCGTCCCATGCAACTGCTCCGCAACTGCAATGTGACGACGATCGCGCCAACGGGCACGATCTCGATCATCGCCAACTGCTCCTCTGGGCTCGAGCCGCTCTTCGCGGTGGCGTTCATGCGCAACCAGGCGGGCGTGATGATGCCCGATGTCAACGAGGATTTCGTCGCCATTGCCCGGCGCGAGGGCTGGTACTCGGAAGCCTTGATGCAGAAAATCGCGACCGAGGGCCACATCAACTTCCCCGACGTCCCGGAGAAGTGGCAGCGGGTGTTCGTGACGGCGAACGCGATCACTCCAGAGTGGCATATGCGCATGCAGGCGGCCTTCCAGCAGCATTGCGATAGCGCGATCTCCAAGACCACGAACTTCGCGCACACGGCGACGGTGGACGACGTCCGCGCGATCTACGAGTTGGCGTACGCGCTCAAGGCGAAGGGCGTGACGGTCTATCGCGACGGGTCGCGCGATGGCCAGGTGCTGTCCACCGGTGCCACGGAAAGGGCGAAGGCCGAACGCGAGAAACCGGCTGGCGAAAAGCGCGAGATCGGTGAGCTTCAAGGCACGATCAGCGAGCTCCACGCCGAGGTCGATCGCCTGAAGAAGTCGTTGTTCGATGTCGAGGCCGAGAACCTCCAGCGCCGCATGAAGCGCTCGCGGCCAGACATGCTGCGCGCGACGTCGCTGCGCAAAGAGACCCCGCTCGGCACGATGTTCGTGCACATCACCGAGGACGATCGCGGCCAGCCGTTCGAGGTCTTCATTAACCTCGGCAAGGCCGGCGGCGCCGCGATGGCCGATGCCGAGGCAATGGGCCGCCTGATCTCGGTCGCTCTGCGCTCGGGTATCCCTCTCCAAGAGATCCACCGCCAACTCCGCGGCATCGCCTCCGATCGCGCGATCGGCCTCGGCCCGAACAAGGTCTTGTCGGTCCCCGACGCGATCGGCATCGCGCTCGAGGAATGGTGGCGCCAGAAGCAGGGGATCCAACAAGACCTTCTCTCGCCCTCACCCACTCCGCCCTCAGTGCCCGCCCTGCCTGCGCCAGTCGCCAATTACACGAACGGCCACGCTCCCGCCCCGGCCGAGTTCTCTGGCCACACGAACGGCGAGTCATTCATTGGCCAGTGCCCTGACTGCGGCTCCTCCCTCGAGTTCGCCGAGGGCTGCGCCAAGTGCCACGTCTGCGGCTTCTCGGAGTGCGGCTGACAGCCATCGTTCAATCTGGAGTCTCGTATGTCGAAGCAAGACCAACACGCGGTGATGCTCGTGAGCGCAGTCGTTCTCGGAGTGATCATGCTACAGAATCCGAGATGTAATCGAGGATGCAAGACGGTTGCTGAGCATCTGATTGCCCACGGTATCGACGCTCTGCTCTGACGTTGCGCACGCCTACGGTCTTGTGATGCTATCCGCTCGCGAGGCCAAGATAGGTTAGTACGCGGTCAATTTCTTCTTCGGCGGCCTGGTCGCGGGCGAGGAGCGCGTAGATCGGTCCTGCGAGATACGGTTCCCACTCAGGCGCCACCTCGAATCGCGGTGGACCGTTTTTGTTGTCGTCCCAAGGTTCGGGGATTTCTGGACTTAGTCCCATCCCTCTCATATCCTGACGACGCGTCAAGGAGCCCAGCGTCAATTGAAGAGGGTCAGTGCGCCGCGGCCGACCGGCCGGTTCTTCGCGCGCAGGACGCGCTAGACAGCGAGGTTTTCGACGGGTGCGCGGGTCAGGGATGATCGCCACATCGCGGTAGCCGTGTAGAGAATCACGCCCACGACGAGCCACCGCACGACGTCGAGGGGGAGTGACTTCACCAAGTACGCCGCGATGATCACGCCTGGAATGCCGCCGAGCGCGAGACCGAGGGCGGCTTGTTTGTCGTAGGCGTGCGCCCGCGCGAAGCGGATGGACGCGATTGGCATCAGGACGGCGCACGAGCCCATCATGATGGGGAAGGCCGCCAGCGGGGTCATGCCGAGCATGTAGACCATACCCATGCACGGCGCGTAGAGCCCCACGCCGAGCGTCATCAGGGCGCCGAGAATGGCGTTCCCGACGATGCCGGCCACGAGTAAGGGGCCAGTCAATCCCAGGGCATCGCCGCCGCCCGGGAAAAATTTCAGCTGGCGCAAGATGATGATTGCCGCGGTGATGGCCAACGCGATCGCCATGCCGCGCTGGACCCGGCGCCGCGGCCAGCCGCCGACGATGCCGGCGCCGAGCCATGCACCCAACGTGGCACTGAGGATGAGCGCCACCAGGGTGACCACGTCGACCTTGACGATCCGGATGAAGATCAACGCCTCGACGATGGTCGGCGCGGCGTGGCCGACATTGAGTGTGCCGGGAATTTTCTCGTCGGGAATGGTGTGGCGGGCTTTGTATGCCGCGGTCGTCGTGGCGAACGACCCGACACCCAAGGCGTCGAGGAAATTCGAACCGAAACCTACCGCGAGCTCATAGAGTGTCGGACGCTGAATCAAGGCCCCTGTCCCATGAATTTCCGTGTCGCGAAGTTAATGCCTTGCGCGGTCGTCTGCCCTTTATACGACAGACCCCCGATCGCCGCAAAATGCGACATGTACGTATTCATGGTATTGATGAATTGCATGCCGGCATTCTCGAGCGTCCGCGCCTCGGGCTGCACATCGGCCGGCGAATGGACCTTCTCCTTGATCTCCTTGAGCGCCGTCGCGCGCAAGTCCGTGTAACCATACAAGAACTGCGTGGCGAGCCACCGGCGCTCGGCGTGCGCCAGGTGCTCTTGCGCGACGAGCGGGAGGCGAGGGAACGCGGTCGGCAGCGACCGCACGAAGGCCGCGCGGGACTCGCTTGTACTCCGAGGCTGTCCGGCAAGGGCGGCCACGCAATCGCTCGACGAAAAGAATGCGTCGATCGCGCGCTGGGTCACGACGAAGCTGTCCGACTGCGCCACGAGCGGCGCGTGGCGCTTGGCCAGCCCCAGCCACCGCGCCACGAACGGATCCGTGGGCGCGAGCTTGACCGACAGCTCCCAATCCGACTCGCGCATGAACGCCCGGTCCATGGCCGCGCCGCTTCGGAATACCTCGGCGACGCGATGCACCTGTGACAACACTTTCCCGATCTTCGCCGGATCATTCTTGAACTCGTCGAGAACGATCGATCGGATCTGCGCTTGCTCGTCAGCGCCGAGCGGACCCCCAAGGACGCCGGCGTCGATATCAATGACGTCGTCCAGGCTCTCCTGGGTGTACGCGTACTGTCCGGATTGAAGCAACTGGACAGTACGCACCGGCCGGACAGTTCTCACCGTGTCGCCGGTGCGGCACGGTGACTGGCCGCAAACGGCAAGCGCTGTGCTTGCGCTGCACAGCGCCACCAGCAGAAATCGCATCGAACGAGCTTACGGCGTGAGCTGGATATTCACGACGCTCGCGCTTTGCCTCTGCACCGAGTACACCTGCAGGCTGACGACACCCCTCGGCGCGCGGGATATCGCGTTGTGCAGATCCTCGGTAGTCCGGATGGGCCGCGGCGCGCCTGGACCAAGTGCCTCGGTGATGATATCGCCCGGCTGCAGCAGCCCCGCGGCGGGCCCGGACGGGTCGACGCGTTCGACGATCAACCCCTGCGTGCTCGACGGCAGCTGAAGCTGCGCGATCATGTCGGGAGTCACGGGCGCGACGCCGACTCCCAATCGCGCACCACCGGTCACTCCCGTGCTACTCGCAATGGTCTGCGCTTCGTCCGGCGGCTCACCAAGCTTGACCTGCAGCGTGCGGCGCGTGCCGAAGCGCTGGACGTCCACCGAAATGGTCTGCCCCGGTTGAAAATCGATCAGCAAACGTTGCAGCGTCGACACCCGGTCGACGGGTCGTCCGTTCATCGCGATGATGACATCGCCAGGTTGCAATCCGGCTTTCGCGGCCGGGCTGCTCCGATCACCCACGCCACCCACCAAGACACCGCGGATCTCGTTGAGACCCGCAGCCCGCGCATCGGCGGGCCCCACATCCTGTACCGTGACTCCCAGAATCGCGTGATGGGCTCGCCCGTCTTTTCGCAACTCATCCATGATGATGCGCGCGATGCTGACCGGCACCGCAAAGCCATAGCCCGCGTAACTGCCGGTGGGGCTCGCGATCGCCGTGTTGATCCCGATCACGCGACCCTGGAGATCGAGGAGCGGTCCGCCCGAGTTGCCGGGATTGATGACCGCGTCCGTCTGGAGAAAGTCGACCACGGCAAAGCGCGGCGTGAAGAGACCGCGGAGCTGCCCGCCCCGGCCCTTGGCACTGATAATCCCCGATGTCACCGTGAAGTTGAGGCCAAGCGGGTTGCCAACCGCCATGACGCCGTCGCCAACCTGAACGGTACTGTCGTCGCCAAGCGTCAACGTTGGCAGGTCGGTCGCGTCGATCTTGATCAGCGCGACTTCAGTCGATGGATCGCGCCCGACGACCTTCGCGGTAAATATCCGCCGGTCTGACAGTCCCACGGTCACGCGTGTCGCATTCGCGACGACGTGATTGTTCGTCAGGATGTAGCCGTCCGACGTCACGATGAAGCCGGAGCCGAGTCCTTCGGTCGGCTGCGCCTCGCCACCGAACGAGCCGAACTGGGCGTTGCTGTCCGGTTGGAACACGGATTGGATCGCCACTACCGCCGGCGTGACCTGCTTCGCCAGAGGCGCTAGCGTCGCCGTGATGCGTGGCACGCCAACTTCGGTCGTAACCGGGTCGGCGATGGCGCCCGCCTCGGAGGTCGTCCGAACGGGGGTGGATGTCTGTTGCTTGCACGCTACGGCAAGCACGAGGATGGAAACCGCGAGCCTTAGGCGCATATCTCATAATATCACTGCAAGACTCGGACTGCTGGCGGATCTGGCGCCTGGCAGGCTGAGCAGCGCAAATTCGGAGTACCATGGCCACTGGATCTGCCAATCTCGAAGTCTTCGTCCGCGACGCGCTGTCGCGCGGGCAAACGCGAACGGAGATCACGCGCGTGCTCGCCGAGGCAGGTTGGCCGGCGGAGCAGGTGACACTCGCCCTGAGCGCTTACGCCGACATCGCGTTCCCCGTGCCGGTACCGCGCCCCCGCGCTTCGCTCTCGGCGCGCGAGGCCTTTCTCTACCTCGTGCTCTTCACCGCGCTCTATCTCAGCGCGTTCAATCTCGGAGTCATTCTGTTTCAGTTGATCGATCGCGCCTTTCCCGATGCCGCGACGTCGCGGTATGAGCTCTCGGGTTACAGTGACACTATTCGCTGGGCGGTCGCCGGGCTTGTCGTCGCGTTCCCCATCTTCCTGTGGATCTCGAGCTACGTCGGTCGCGAGGTCGCGGCGAATCCAGCCGGCCGGCTGTCGCCCGTGCGGCGCTGGTGTACGTATCTCACGTTGTTCATCGCGGTGGCGTGTTTGATTGGCGATGCGACGGCACTGGTCTACAATCTCCTGAGCGGGGAGCTCACGAGTCGCTTCGTGCTCAAAGTGCTGGTGGTCGCGCTCATCGCCGGGACGACGCTCATGTACTACCTGCGCGACCTGCGCCAGGGAGAGCGGCCGACGTGATGGCACGCGGCCGCATGAATGTTCTCGCGATCGTCGCGATCGTGGTCGTCGCGGCGACGGTGACCGCGGGGCTCTTCGTCGCCGGCGGCCCGGGCGTCGCGCGAGCGCACCGTCTCGATGAGCGGCGCACACAGGACCTCGACGTGCTGGTGGGCGCGATCCAGCGCCACTACAATCGCCACCGCGCGCTGCCGCCGTCGCTCGATACCCTGCGCGTCGAGCACGAGATGCTCGACGTGCCGGTCGATCCGGAGACGCGCGCCCCGTACCGATATGAAGTCACGGGCCCGGCCGCCTATCGACTGTGCGCGACCTTCCACACGCGGTCCGATGAGACGTTCGGGCGGTCATCGTGGGCTCACGATTCCGGCTCGGTATGCTTCGATCGCGGGCCGTTGACACCGGACCGCAACGCCAATTAAAGCATCACTCCTATGTCCCTTCTCTCACTCGAACGCATCACGAAGCGCTTCGACGGTATTGTCGCGGTCGATGACGTCTCGTTCACCATTGATCGTGGTCAAGTCGTCGGGTTCCTCGGCCCCAACGGCGCCGGGAAGTCGACCACGATGCGGATGATCACGCAGTACTTCGAGCCCGATGGCGGCAGCATTCGGTTCGACGGCACCCCGCTGGCCGAGGCGGGTATCGAGGCCAAACGGCGCATCGGGTTCTTGCCCGAGAACAATCCGCTGTATGGCGAGATGCTCGTCGCCGAATACCTCGATTTCGTGGCCCGGCTCCGCGACCTCCAAGGGCCAGACCGGCGTCGGGCGATCGACGAGGCCGTCGCCGCCACGGCGATCGAAGCCGTGTACAATCGGCCCATCAGCGAGCTCTCGAAAGGATTCCGCCAGCGCGTCGGTCTGGCGGCCGCGATTCTGCACCGGCCCGACCTCCTTGTGCTCGACGAGCCCACCGAAGGCCTCGACCCCAATCAACGGGTCGAGATCCGGCAACTGATCAGCCACCTCGGTCGGGAGCGCACGGTGATCCTGTCGACGCACGTACTCGGCGAAGTCCAGTACACGTGCTCACGACTGCTCATCATCAATCGTGGCAAGATCGTCGCCGATGATGCCGTCGACACCCTGCTCACGCGCGCCACCTCTGGTATTCGCATTAGCGTGGAGGTTGCCGGCTCCAGTGCCGAGCAAGAACTGGGTGGCCTGCCCGACGTGCACTCGGTCGAATCGCACGAAGGCGTCGAGGGGCGGCAACGATTCACCGTCGTCGCAAAGGACGATATCCGCCCGAATATTTTTACCCTCGCCAAAGACCGCGGGTGGACGCTGTACGAGCTCCATCGGGAGGCCGGCAATCTCGAAGACCTCTTCAGAGAGCTGACAGGAGCCGCGTCATGACCGGCCGCATCTGGACCGTCGCGCGACGCGAGCTGCGGGCGATGCTCGATCACCCAACGGGCTATGTCCTGCTCGTGGTTTTCGTCGGCATCAATGCCTTCTTGTTCTTCCGGCAAGCCTATTTGATCGGCGCCGCAAGCCTGCGGCCGATGCTCGATCTCTTGCCGTGGTTACTGCTGTTCATCGTGCCAGCCGTGACGATGCGAACACTGGCCGAGGACCGAAAGAGCGGCGTGCTCGAGGTCGTGCTCACGCAGCCCATTACGGAGCTCGAGCTCGTCCTGGGCAAGTACCTGGGCGCTGTCCTGTTCCTCTGGCTCTCGCTTGCACTGACGCTTGTGATCCCGATCGGACTCGCGTTCGGCTCGTCACTCCAGTGGGGAACGCTCACCGCGCAATACATCGGCGCCGCCCTCTTGATCGGGAGCCTGGCCGGCATTGGCGTGTGGGCGTCGAGCCTGACCGAATCCCAGATCACCGCCTACATCCTCGCGGTCGCCGTGATGTTCGTCGCGCTCCTCATCGGGCTCGACCCCGTGACGGGCGCGCTCCCGCCGACCCTGGGCGCTGTCGCCGCGCGGCTCGGCGTGCTCTCCCACTTCGAGAGCATCGGCCGCGGCGTCATCGACCTGCGCGACGTGATCTACTTCGCCTCGGTCGCTGGGATCTTCCTCGCGCTCGCCTACGGGTCCGTGGTGGGCCGCAAGCTCGCGCGCGGTGGCGTAGCCAGTCGGCAGCTCCGGCTCGGCGTCACGATCGCCACCGCCACGCTGATCGTCGTGAATCTGCTCGGCAGCTACATCGGCGGCCGACTCGACCTCACGCCAGGCCACGCCTACACGCTCTCACCCGCGACGAAGCAGATCGTCGGATCCCTCGACGATATCGTCACGATCAAAGTCTTCGCGTCCGACGAGTTGCCGACCAGTGTCTCGCTCCTCAAGCGCGACCTCGACGACCTCCTGCGCGACCTGCACTCGGCCGGCCATGGCAAGATTCGCATCGTCCGCCGCAATCCGAGCAAAGACGAGACGGCGAAGAAGGACGCCGAGAGCCTCGGCATCGAGGCCGTCGAGTTCAATGTCATCGGCCAATCAGAGCTGCAAGTGAAGCAAGGCTATCTCGGCCTTGCCATCCAATACGGCAATGGCACGCAGGCGATCCCGTTCGTTGGACGCACCGATGACCTGGAATATCGTCTGGCCTCGGATATTCGCACGCTCACGCGTTCGAAGAAGCCGGCGATTGGCATCGTCGCCGATGCACGAGACCAAGCGCTCCGCGTGGATCAGCTCCGAGCCGAGCTCGCAAAATCATATGATGTCCGATCGGTCTCATTGACGGACACGGCCCAACCCGCGCGCGATCTATCGACGCTCGTACTCGTCGGCCCGGCCGAGTCGCTGTCGTCCGCGGGAACACAGCGCTTGCTGGCATTTTTTCATCACGGTGGCAGTGCCTTGGTCCTGGCGAGCGCGATGACCATCTCGCAGCAGATGCCAATGGCGATGCCACGGCCCATTGGCTGGAACGACGTGCTGCGCCCGTTCGGCGTATCGGTCAACGCGAACATGGTCTACGACCTCGTCGCCAACGAAGTCGTCCCCGTGCGCGCGTCGGGCGGACTCCAGGTGCTCGAGCGCTACCCGCTGTTCATTCGCGCCAAGAGCACGGGCGCGTCGGTCGTCAGCGAGGGCGTGAACGATGTGTTGCTCGCGTGGGCGAGCAGCATCGATACCTCGGCGACCGCGGGATGGACCGTGACGCCGCTGCTCGTGTCGAGCGAAGGCGCCGGCCTCGCCACCGGTGAGACGATGATCGACCCGGCCAGCGCGACGTTCCCGCAGACAAACCTCGGGCCCCGGCTGCTCGCGGTGCAGGTCGCGCCGCGATCGCCGGGCGATACCGCGAAACGGGGGCGCGTGATTGTCGTTGGCGACGCGATGTTCGCCAGCGACCAGTTCACCCAACACGCGCCCGACAACCTGTCGTTCGCGTTGAACGCCGTCGACTGGCTGGCGCAGGACGAGTCGTTGATCTCGATTCGGTCAAAGGATCGGAGCCCGCCGCCGTTGAGCTTCTCGAGTCCCGTCCTGCGAGAGGGCGTCAAGTACTTCAACGTGATCGGCGTACCACTGCTCATCATCCTCTTCGGCATGACGCACCTCACGCGCCGCTGGAGGCGGTCGCATGCGTAAACAGCATCTGATTCGGCTCCTCGGAGCGTTTGGTGCGGCCCTATTGTTGTGGGGAGTGCTCGCCGTTGTCCGTCGTCCGCCGAGCGACCGCGTCGAACATCTCACGCTACCGAAAGTCGACACGGGCGCGGTCGACACGGTCGCGTTCGGCACGACCGTCCTGGCGCGCTCGGGCGCATCATGGCGCGTCAACGGCTACCCGGCGGCGACCGATGCGATCAACGAGATGCAGAGAGGGCTCGCCGACACGAGCGCGTCGACGGAGCTCGTGGCCGAGGCCAAGAGCTCGCAGGCGCGCCTGGGCGTGAGCGCCGACAGCGGGAAGCATGTGCGCGTCGTGAGCCATGGCAAGACCGCGCTCGATCTCATCATCGGCCAGGGGACATATGTGCGGCGACCGAACGAAGATGCCGTCTATGCCATGCACGGTGGTATCGCGTCGCTCACCTCCAAGACTCTGGACGATTGGCGCGACAAGCGCATCGTGTCAGTCACACCGGAGAGCGTCGCGACCGCAACTCTGCAGCGCGGCGCGCACACGATCACCATGCACCGGGGTGTTGGCGACACGACGAAGCTCACGACGCTGCTCGGCTCCTATCGCGACTTGCGCGCGACCGGATTCGCCGACTCCATGAGCGCTCATCCGACACTGCGGGCGCGATTGCTCGGCACGTCGGGGAACACGCTGGCCGATCTCGTGTTCGACTCGACTGCCGGCGGCGTTCGGGTGCGCGCGGACTCGGGTGGCACGGTCTTCCGGCTCGATGCCTGGATGCTCGGCCAACTCGTACCGGCGAAGTGATCGCTCTCACGGTCGCGCTGTTGCAGGCCGCGACCTACACGCTGCCGACCGTCGAGCTGCCGCGGTACGTGTCCGAGGAGTCGGATATCGTCTGGTACCCGGTCGCTGGCTCGTCCATCCGCGACCTGCAGTCGCAGATGCGAGCTAACGGCCCGCACGACGACGCCGGCGCATACGCCGGGTATACGCGCAACAGCACGTACTGGCACATTCGGTGGCAAGAAGGCGGCGGCAGCTGCAGCGTGACCAATGTCGTGGTCGCGACATACGACACGGTCACGCTCCCAGCGTGGTCGCCGCCGTCGAATGCCGATTCGGCATTGATGGCCGAGTGGTCCCGTTTCGTGACGATGCTGGGTCGCCACGAAGAGGGGCATCGCGATATCGCGATCGCCGGCGCCGGCGAGATCGCCCGCACGCTGGCGATGCTGTCACCACAGGCCTCGTGCGCTGACCTTGCCGCGTCGGCGAATGCGCAGGGTCACGCCATTCTGGCATCCGTTCAGACGCGCCAGAAGCAGTATGACGAAGAGACGAGCCACGGCCGGCGGCGTGGCACGATGCTCGAGGACCCGACGTCAACATCGAGCCCACGTTTCCCTACGCTCGCCGTCCTCGCAACGTTCGCGGTGCTGGTGCCGTTCATCATTTGGTGGCGCCGCTCTCGAACTCGTTGAGGGAGTTATGAAGAGACTCGTTCTTCTGATGCTCATGGCGGGTTGCTCCAGCTCGACCCCCACCTCCACGGCCCCGGCGACCGGGTCCCTCTCCGTCACCGTGACGGCGCCCGTCGCCACCGTCACGGGTCTGACGGTAACGGGGCCAAACGGCTACACAAAGAGCATCACGGCCACGACGCAGCTCGCGGGTCTCGCGCCCGGATCATACGCGATCACGGCACAGAGCTTCACGACCGCGGACCCAATCGTCGCGACCGCGTATCAAGCGACGGTCACGGGGTCACCCGCAACGGTATCGGCGGGTGGAACCGCGACGTCAACGGTCAGCTATGCGACGCGACCTGGCAGTGGCGCGCTGTGGGTGGTGGGCGGAATTGACGTCGGATCGAACGTCCAGAATACCGCGATTGAATACACGGTCTCGCAACTGCAGGCGTCGAGCTCCGTCGCGCCCGCCGCGACGCTGACCTTTCCCGTAACGACTGGTCGCAACATCGACGCCAATGGCGTCGCGTTCGATCCGCAGGGCAATATGTGGGTCGTCAATGACAACTCGAATACGGTCGTCGAGTATACCCCTTCGCAGCTCGGCGCCAACGGGTCACCCACGCCAGCGGTGACCATTCACTTGCCGGATTCGAGTTACACGGACGGGCTCGCGCTCGATGCGAACGGCGATCTGTGGGTCGCGCTGCAAGATCCGAGCATCGTGGTGGAGTTCACGCCGGACCAGTTGAAGACGAGCGGCACTCCGACGCCGGCCGTCACAATTACGGTCAAGGCGGGACCGCCGGGACAGCCGGCACAGCCGGCGTTTCCATTGGCGATCACGTTCGATGCGCAGGGTAGCCTGTGGGTCGTGAACACCGACGGGTACGTGATCAAGTACACCGCAAGTCAGATCGCGTCGAGCGGTACGCCGGTACCGGCGGTCAGTCTCCAGCTCTCGGTCATCAATCCGTACTTCGCGGCGTTCGACAAAGCCGGCAATCTCTGGCTCGCCGATGGGGCGTATGCCATCGCCGGCAACCCTACCACGTACATCGCCGGTCCGATCACGGAGTACGCCGCCGCGAGCCTCACGGCGTCGGGATCGGTATCGCCGACGCGGACGCTGACGTTGCCGACTGGCAAGGCGGTCGTGTTTCCAGCGGCCATCGCATTCGACGCCAGCGGAAACCTCTGGTATTTGGATGTCTTCAACGCGACGCTCGGCGAATACACGGCGGCGCAGCTCGCCGCGGGTGGCAACCCGTCACCGGCGATAACGATCATCAACACGACGCCCGTCTATGGCACGGGCCTGGCCTTCAATCCGAGTCTGGTGTTGTTGCCGTCGCGCTGACGACACATATTGTGCGCCCATGCGACGCCTCCTCATGCTGGCGACGATACCGGTCGCCGCCCTCGCGCAATCCGCGCCGATCAGTGATGTCCACTACGACGTAACCGTCGACTCGACGACCGTCGCGCACCGGGACATCGATGTCTCGATGCAGTTCCGCGTGGGGAGCGACGCGCCGATCGTGCTCTCGTTGCCCGCGTGGAGTCCGGGACATTATGTCCTGTTGTGGTTCGCGCGGCGCGTGTCGCACTTCGCGCCGAGTGCGGAAGGGAAGCCACTCGACTGGCGCATGGTCGACTACCAAACGTGGCGGCTCGTCGGCGCGCACGCTGGACAGCGGGTGACTGTGAAGTTCTCATATCTCGCCGACACGATCGACCGCGCGGTCGCATGGACGAAGCCGGACTTTGCGTTCTTCAACGGCACGAACCTCTTCCTGTATCCGAAAGGGCAGGGATTCGACTGGCCGGCCACCGTCACCGTGCACACGAGCCCCTCGTGGCGTATCGCGACCGGCATGGATCCAGCACCGGCCCCGCCAACATTCGGAGCAAAAAATTATCACGATCTGACCGACATGCCCACCTTTGTCGGCCATTTCGATATCGACAGCACGCTGGCGGCCCCGGGCCACTACGTGCGGTTCGTGAGCTATCCGGCCGGCCTCGTCGGGCCCACGCGCATGACGAAGATCCTCGGCTGGCTGAATAAGCTCGCGCCGGTCGAGGGCGCGGTGTTCCATGATATCCCGTGGAAGACATATACCGTCCTCGAGATCGCCGACGCGCATCCCAACGGAGGCGGCCTCGAACATCAGGACTCTCAAGTCGACGAGATCGCGCCCGATTGGCTGGACCTGCCATTTCTCGCTGGCCTCTACTCCCACGAGATGTTTCATTCGTGGAACGTCAAGCGGCTGCGGCCCGCGGACATGGTGCCCTACCGGTACGACGATGCGCAGCCGACGCAGTGGCTGTGGGTCTCCGAGGGCATCACCGACTACTACTCGTATCTCGCCGACATGCGGAGTGGGATCTCCGATTCGGCGGCGTTTCTGGACCGGATCGCGGGAAACATTTCGGGCGTGAGCCAACAGCCGCCCACCGCGCTCGCCGATGCCTCGCTCCAACCGTGGATCGATCCGACCGACGGCTCGGGCGGTATCTATTACCCGAAGGGCGCCCTTGCCGGGTTCATGCTCGATGTGATGATCCGCGATGCCAGCGACAACCGGCATGCGCTCGACGATGTCATGCGGACGCTCTACGAGACGACGTATAAGAAGGGGAAGGGGTTCACGCCCGACAATTGGTGGACCACCGTCAGCCAAGCCGCCGGCGGGCGGTCGTTCGATGCGGTGAACCGCCGGTTCATCGAAGGCCGTGATCCGTATCCGTGGGACTCCGTGCTCGCGCTCGCGGGGCTCGCGCTCAAGACGGATTCCGCGCGCGTCGTCATCTTCGGGGTGCAAACCGCGCCGGACTCGCTAGGGATACGCGTGACCTACGTCGTTCCGGGCGGCGCCAGCGACCGCGCCGGGATCAAGCAAGGCGACGTGATCGTGTCATTGGGCGACGTCGTCTTCTCGAAGTACCCGTCGTTCGGTGCCGCGCAAGCCGCCCTGCGCGAGCGGTTCTCGCAAAACACGCAAGCGCCGTACACCGCGCGGCGCGCCGGGGAGACCGTTACTGGCACATTCCCTGTCGAATTCCAGACTCGCACCAGCATGACGATCGTGCCGCTCGGCGGCGCATCGGAGAAAGCCGTGAAGCTTCGGCATGCGCTGTTCGCCGGTGCTGCGCCGTAGCCTGATCGCCGGGCTGTTGATGCTCTGTGCGGGCTGCGTGCCGATTCCCCATCGGCACGTAGCGTTTCCGGCGGCAGTCTTCATGGTCCGCGACCATGCGCACGCGCCGATCCCTGGCGCTCGCATCACGCTCCGGAGCGCGTCGGTCATCGGCGGTGTGCCCTTCGACAGCACAACGGTTCTGACCAACGATGCCGGTGTCGCACGGACGACGCGGCGGTACCTGTGGCACATGGTCTATATCGTGGTGCCCGATGGCGAGGCGCCCTGGGTTTGGGTCACGAGCGTCGATGCGCCGGGGTACCAGTCCGCTGTGGACACGCTCCGCAGTGAGCCGGCAGACACCGTCCGGGTCACCCTGGAGGCGCGTCGGTCGTCCGCTGAGTAATGCGATTCCTTGTCGCGGCCGCCCTCGCAGCCTGCACCGCATGCGCACCAAACGACCGCCCGATCGTGTTCGCGGCCGCCGCGCCGTGGCACGATCCAGTCGCGCTCGGGACACGCCAGGGGATCCAGCTCGCCGTTGACGAGATCAACGCCGCTGGCGGCGCCGGTGGTCAGCACGTCGCCATCCGCTGGGCGGATGACTCGGGCACGGGGACTCACGCGGCCGTTGTCGCGGAGTCCCTCGTCGCGGACCGCTCGGTCCTGGCCGTAATCGGCCATATTAACTCCGGCGCGCAAGTCGCCGCCGCACACGTCTACGATGGGCGCTTGGTCGCGCTGTCATCGCAGGCGACGTCTCCGGATCTCTCCGGGCTGTCGCATTGGATCTATCGCGTGGTGTCCAGCGACGCCGCGAACGGCGCCGGCCTGGCGCACTTCGCGGGCACCCTTGGCGCGTCGCGCGCCGCGGTGCTGTACGAGAACGACTCCTATGGTCGTGGGCTCGCGGGCGCATTCGAGCACGCGTTCAAGGGCACGATCGTGGCCAGCGAGCCGATCGCCGCCGCGGCGCCGACGTACGAGCCGTACGTCTCGTACATAAGGTCACTCGGGCCCGACGTCGTGTTCGTCGCCGGGCTCGAGACCTCCGGCCTCGCGGTGTTGCGCGAAGCGAAGCGACAACACCTCGCCGTGCCGTTCCTCGGCGGCGATGGATGGACGGGACTCGCGGACGATGCCGCGGTCGGAGAAGGCGCCTACATCGGGACGCCGTTCGTGGCGAGCGACACGCGGAGCGAGGTCGTGCGATTTGTCCACGCGTTCGTGACGCGCTACCACGAGCGGCCGGACGAGGATGCAGCGCTCGCCTACGACGCCACGCGCCTGCTCGCGGCCGCCGTCGCCGCGCGCGGCGCTGACCGCCGCGGTATCCGCGCGTATCTCTCCACGCTCACGCAGTCGAAATCGTTCGGCGGGATCACCGGACCGATCGCATTCGACTCGCTTGGCGACCCCGCCGGCCGTCAGTTCATCATGACGCGGATGCACGCTGGGGCGTTTGTGCCCTTCTAGAGGTCGAGCTCCCAAGTCTGCGCGACGAGCTTCGGCCCGAAGCGCTCGTTCGGTTCCTCCTCGACCAGCTCGAACCCTTCGCTCTCGTAGATCCGCCGCGCGGATTTCAGGACGTCGTTCGTCCAGAGACGAATCTTTTTGTACCCGACCTGGCGCGCGAACCGAATGCACTCGCGCACGAGGCGTCGCCCCAAGCCCGCGCCGCGCGCGGACGCCTCGACCTGCAGGAGTCGAAGTTGGGCGATGGTCGGGGAGTGAGACACGAGGAAGACGAAGCCCACGATCTCGCCATCCGGTCGCTCGGCGATCCAGCAGCGCTCGCGCTTCGGGTCATACTCTCGCAAGAATTTGGCGACGATATCCGCGGCCAACGCCTCCGAGAGATCGTTCCATCCGTACTCCTGCGAGTACATCGCGCCATGCCGATGCACGACCCAACCCATGTCACCGGGGCGCGGGGGGCGCAGAATATAGGTCGGCGCCACGGATTCAAGCGGCGCACCCAATATTTCGGCGATCGTCCGCATCGCCTCGACGAGCCGGCGCTGGTGTGGCACCGGCAATGCGTCGAGCATGGCGCCGGTCTCGCGCTCTTGTCGTTCCTCGAGTCCGGCGACCTCGGTCTTCCCCTTGCGGGTGAGCTCGAGCAAGCTCTGTCGGGCGTCCGACGCCGAGGGAATCTTGGCGACGATGCCCGCTTGCTCGAAGCGGCGGATAACCCGGCTCAAGTAGCCGAGATCGAGGCCGAGGGCTTTGCCGACCTCGGTCGCCGTGGGGCGGGTGCGATGCGCGATCTCGTACAGCACGCGCATCTCGCCGAGGGAATACGCGCTCCCGAGAAACGCCTCGTTGAGGAGGCCGATCTGGCGCGTATACATTCGGTTGAACCGCCGAACGGTCGCGACGCGCTCCGTCATGAGACCAATGTCAATTAAATGCTTGCTTTTGTCAACCATCTGGGCGGCGCCACTCTGTGCCCAGATCGATACGGCGCGGGTGGACGCGGTTTTTGCGCGATTCTCCAGGCGGAACCCCGGCTGCGCGCTCAACCTGATCGCGAATGGGCAGTCGGTCTACGAGAAAGGCTACGGCTATGCCTCGCTCGAGCTCGATGTGCCGATCACACCTCGAACCGTGTTCGACCTGGGCTCCGTCTCGAAGCAATTCACGGCGATGAGCATCCTGCTGCTGGCGCAGGACCACAGGCTCACGCTCGATGATGACATTCGAAAGTATGTCCCTGAGCTACCGGATCTCGGGCACATCTCGCTGCGGCAGCTCATGCACCACACGAGCGGGTGGCGCGACTACACCGACCTCATGGCGCTCGCCGGTTGGGATGAGCGCGACCACACGACGGACCAGGACGCGATCGACATCCTGAAGCGCCAACGCGCGCTCAACTTTCCGCCCGGCTCGACGTTTCGCTACAGCAACACGGGCTACTTCTTGATGTCGCTGGTCGTCAAGCGCGTCACGGGGAAATCGCTGCGCCAATTCGCCGCCGAGCGAATCTTCGGACCCCTCGGCATGTCTGATACGCAATTTCTCGACGACACGCGGCAGATCGTGCCGCGGCGCGCGACCGCGTATACCCGCGGCTTTGCCGGTTGGTGGCAGGTCGAGATGTCGAACTGGGATCAGGTCGGCGATGGGGCCGTGCAGACGACGGTGGACGATCTCGCGAAGTGGGACGCGAATTTCTATGCGCCGACCGTGGGGAGTCCGCAGATCGTCGAGGTGATGGCGACGCCGGGCTTGGGTCACTACGGATTCGGGCTGTGGCGCGACGAGTATCGCCACGAGCCCGTCGTCTGGCATACGGGGGCGTGGGCTGGGTATCGCGCGGTGCTCATGCGATTTCCCGCGCGTCACCAGTCGATCATCGCGCTGTGCAATGCCTCCGATGCGCACACGTATAGCCTGGCCACGCGCCTCGCCAATCTCCTGATTCCCGATACGAGCGCGGTCGTCGCGTATCCGCCCGTGCGCGTCCAGGGCGCGACGGGCCTCTACTCGAGCGACGGCGAGGGCGACATCCTCGATGTGAGCCAGGATGGCGACAGCGTGGTCATCGAGAACGGCGAGTCACGCCACGCGCTCGTGCCATTCGCGAACGGCCGGCTGCGCGATACGACCGATGGCTCGACCTACGCGTTCGAGAAAGATCGGGTCATCGTGGAATCCTCTGGCGACGCGCCAGACACCATGCGGCGCGTTATTCCCGAGGATGACTCGCATCGAACGGGATACGAGGGCACGTACCGGAGCGATGAGATTGGACAGACGTGGACGGTCCGCGGCCTCGAGATCCCGGGGACGGCCCGCGGGTTCGAGAGGCTGCCAAGGGTCCACGGGCTCGAGATCCATCGTCCCCGCGGCGACGATCTCGTGCTTCGGCCGCTCTATCGGGACGGGTTCATGACGCTCGATGGCACGCCCGTGCATTTCCTCAGCGATGCGTCGGGGCAGATCACGGCGCTCAGCATCACGACCAGCGGGGTCCACGATCTCCGATTCTCACGAGATCGTCATGTGGTCGTCAGGACGCCCTAACACGGGCGTTCTATCGTGTCGCGCATGGCGCGGCTCGTTCGTCAGCCCGATGTGTCGCCATTCATCGACGTGCTGCTCGTGCTGGTCATCTGGTGGGGCCTCTTAGGGCTCGGGGTCTGGAGGCCGCGCGTGATCTACACGCAGGTCGACGACGGGTTGGTCGAGCCGGATCGCCTGCGCGACACGCTCACGATCATGGCTGGTCGCGCCGAGACCATTCTCTACGGGGGCCGCCCTGTGCGACTATCGGAGATGCGGGGCCGCGCGGTCATCGTGCGCGCGGATTCGGACGCACTATATCAGGATGTCGTGCACGCCGTCGATGTCGCGCGCGGGGCCGGCGCGCGAGCCGTGGGGCTCAGCCGCCGATGAGCAACGTCACCCGCGAACCGAACGTCACGCCGACGGTCGGAAGATCGCGCCGGCCGCGCTCGCGGCAACCCTCAAGGGCGCTCCAGTCGAGGTCAGCGCGCAACCGGGCGCCTCGTACCGGGATGTCTTTCACGCCCTCGACGTCGCCCGTGGCGCGGGCGCAAGGGTTCTCGGCCTGGCGAATAAGCGCTAGAATGCTAGCACTCATTCCCAGGAGGCGTGGATGCGCGGTCGTGCGTGGTCGCTGGCGCTCGTGTTGTTACCGGCGACGGTGTGGTCCCAGGCTCAACCCAAACGCCTCGCGGCGGTCGACAGCCTGAAGAGTCCGGAAGCGCTCAGCTATGACGCGGCCGTGGACGCGTATTTCATTAGCAACATGAACAACCGCGACGGGCACGGATTTGTCACGCGTGTACGCGGCAAGGATGGCGTCGTCGACAGCCTGCATTTCATCACGGGCTTGAACGCCCCGATGGGCTCCCGCATCAAGGGCGACACGCTCTGGCTCGTCGATCTCACGGCCCTCAAGGGTTTCGATGTGCACTCGGGTGCGCTGCTCGCGACGATCGACCTCTCGTCCGTACACCCGGTATTTCTCAACGATATGGCGATCGGCCCGGACGATGACTTCTATGTGACCGACACGGGCTACGACATCAAGAACGACAAGCACACCGGTCCCGACCGTATCTATCACATCGCGCGGAACCGAAAGGTGACCGTGGTCCTCGAGACACCGGCACTCGACCAGCCCGATGGCATCGACTGGGATCCGCGACAGCAGCGGCTCGTGCTCGCGCCGATCGGCGGTGACTCGATCCAGGAGCTTCGACCGGGCGCGAAGGCGCCAACGGACATCGCGCCGGGCGCCGGCCGCTACGATGGCATCGAGGTCGAGAAGGACGGCACGATCTTGATCACGAGCTGGAACGATTCGAGCGTGATGTCGCTACGTGGTCACGAGCTCGTGCGGCGTATCGGCAAGCTCGCCGCACCAGTCGCGGATGTTAGTATGGACACTCGCCGGCACCAGGTCGGCATCGTCTCTCTCGTCGCTAACCGGTTCGAGCTCTGGACTCTCCCATGACGAAATATCTCCCTCTTCTTCTCGCGCTGGCGCTCGCATGCACCAAGCAGCCCGAACAAAAGGCCGCCACCAACGGACCTCCTGAGGGGCAATGCCCGGGCGATAACGGCGGCATCACGCTGCCCGCGGGCTTCTGCGCGACCGTGTTCGCCGACACCGTCGGCCACGCGCGCGACATTGTCGTTGCGACCAATGGTGACGTGTACGTCAACACGTGGAGCGGCGAATACTATCCGTTGAAGGGGCCGCCCGCCGGCGGATTCCTCATCGCCATGCGCGACACGAAGCATACAGGCAAGGCCGACTCGATCGTTCGCTTTGGCCCTACGCCGGCGACCAAGGGAACCGGTGGCACCGGCATCGCGCTCTACAAGGGCTATCTCTACGCCGAAGCAGGGCCGACCATCGTGCGGTACAAGTTGCCGGCCGGCCAACTCGTGCCGGACACGACGAGTGCCGAGGTGATTGTCTCCGACATGCCTATCGACGGCGATCATCCGATGCACCCGTTCGTGATCGACACGAGCGGCGCGTTGTACACCGACGTCGGGTCAGCGTCGAACTCCTGCCAGCTCAAGAATCGCACGCTGAATTCGCCGGGCCACAACCCTTGCACGGAGCTCCAGCGTCGCGCGGGAGTTTGGAAGTTCGACGCCAACAAGACGAACCAGCGCTTCTCGCCCGGCGCGCGGTACGTGACCGGTCTCCGCAACGGCGTTGGGATCGCGATCGCATCCGATGGATCGGTGTGGTCGACACAGCACGGACGCGATCAGCTCGGCGAGAACTTCCCCAAGCTCTACACGCTCGTGCAGAGCTCGGACTTACCCGCCGAAGAGCTGATGCACCTGACAGCAAATGCCGACTTCGGCTGGCCGGAGTGCTACTACGATCAGAACCAAAAGAAGCTGGTGCTCGCGCCGGAGTACGGCGGCGATGGCGGCAAAGCAGTCGGCGTCTGCGCGAAGAAAGTCGCGCCGGACGTCGCGTTCCCGGGCCACTGGGCGCCGGACGGCCTCGTGTTCTACTCGGGCACGATGTTCCCGTCCCATTACCAATCCGGCGCGTTCGTCGCCTTCCATGGATCGTGGGATCGGCCGATCGGAGGCCAGCAAGGCTACAAGATCGTGTTCCAGCCGTTCGCGAACGGCACGCCCTCAGCCCCGTACGAGACGTTCGCGGATGGATTTGCCGGTGCCATCGTGGCGCCCGACAAGGCCGCTCACCGGCCCGTCGGCCTGGCCGTCGCGCCTGATGGAGCGCTCTTCATGACGGAAGACTGGAACGGTCGCATCTGGCGAGTGACGCACTAGCGATTGCCAAAGGGACGCGCGGGGACGGTGCGCAAGTACGTATACAGCGCACCGATCTCCGTGTCGCTCATGAGACGAAATTCGCGCCATGGCATGAACGTGTCGATCGGCGTTCCACCCGGCCGCACGCCTTGTCTCAAAGCGCGGGCAAACAACGAATCGTTGTACGCGCCGAGGCCAGCCGGCGTGAGGTTCGATGCGATCCTCTTGTTCGGCCCCATGTTCGGGATGAGCCCCCCGGATAGCCCTGGGCCGTGACACTCCACGCATCCCCCGACTTTCGTCAGATATAGCCCGTACTCGATGTTCGCCGCGACCGCCGGCGCCTTCGCGAGTGGCGTGGGGAGATCTGCCGCCAACTCCGCCGACCGGATCTTGGCGACGCCGAACGCCGTGAGCACGCGCCCGATAGGCCCGATAGCTGGCGCCGGCGTCACTCGGTCGACCGGTGGCGCCGCGCGAATCGCCGCGATCACTTCCTCGAGATCATCGTCGGCGACCGCGCCGAATACCTCCGACGGCATGATCAGCAGCGATCGGCCACCCGGCAGATAGCCATGACGGATCGCCGCCTCGAAATCGGCGTCGCCGAACGTTTGCGCGGCACCACCGTGGCCGTGCGTCAGGTTCGGTGCCCAGAGACGCATGAACGGCATGCCCTCGATGAACAGCCGGCCGCCATAGTCGGGGCCATGGCATCCCGAGCACATCATCGACGCGAGATGCTGGCCGTGCGCGATGCGCACCGGGTCGGTCGCCGCATGAATCGACGTGCGCGGCGATGTATAGCGATGGCCGAGAACGGCTACGCTACGCGCGTAGATCGCGAGCGCTATGACAACGATGAGGCCGACAATCATCCCAACGATTCGCACGCGGCAAATATAGCATCACACTTCCAGGCGCTGCCCGAATGGGACGACCTCTCCCTGCTCGACATTGCGTTTGAGCAAACGCAGGTACATCGCCCAGCAATAGCAGGAGATGCGATAATGGTCGTTCGACTGAGACCAACCGGTGTGATGAAAGCGAACCTGTGTATCGCTCTTGTTCTCCTCGAGCACGAACCCCATGCGAGTGCCAGTCCAATCGGCGTCCGCACGCGTGATCTCGATCTCGAACTCGCGATCGGCCACTGATCGGGACACCTTCGCGTGCCAATGGTGTTTCGGCCCAAAGAACAATTCGAGCTCGTCGCCCTTCTTCGACGAGCGTTCCGTCCACCACGTGTCGAGCCCTTCGGGCGTCGAGACGCCATGAAAGACCTGCGCCACGGGTGCGTGAATCACGAAGTGTTGGAAAATGTCCGGCATGTCAGTCCGCCGAGAAAAGGTTGTCGAGCGCCGGCTGCCACGCGGCCTGGATTGCCGCCAGCCTCGTCGCCGGCACGCCCCACGCTTCCAGCCAGAGACCGAGGACGATCCCGTCCGGCTCCGCCTCTATTTGCGCGCGCAACAGCGCGTTGTTGATCTCCTCGACCGTCCCCGTGAAATCTTTCGGGTGCTCGGAGATGACGATGGTCCCGCCGAGCACCGTGCCGTCCGGCGCGTCGATCGAGTAGCGATCATCCCGTCGCTTCTGCTCGATCGCCGCATCGGGCTTCCACCCGTCCGATGCGAACAGCGTCGCCCACGCGCGCTCGGCGCCACCGGCGATCGGCGTTCGCACCCACGCGACCAGCCGATCCTCCCCGCGGTGATGTTCGAGGTAGTGGCGAAGACTCTGGAGCTCATACCGCCAGCCGC
This sequence comes from Gemmatimonadaceae bacterium, assembly GCA_035486035.1. Classification (GTDB taxonomy): domain Bacteria; phylum Gemmatimonadota; class Gemmatimonadetes; order Gemmatimonadales; family Gemmatimonadaceae; genus DASRDS01. The sequence continues at coordinate 5,746 of DATHNL010000053.1, read as the reverse complement.
GTCTCACGCCATCGAAGAACTCGTCCCACCGCGCATCCGGATCGAATCCATGCGCGACGAGGCGAAGGATCGTGGACGTGCCGTGATCCTCGATCGTGAAATCGTGGATCACGCGCGGTGCACCGCTCGGTTGCGGCATGCCGACTTGGAGATGCTGGCCCGGTTTCCACACGAAAATCGCGAGATCATCCATCCCGATGGTGCCCCAACGCAGCTGGAGTGCACCGCCGACGCCCGGCGTCACGCTGGCCGTCAGCGGGAACCATCGCTCGAGCTCCGTCGGATCCGTCAACGCCTTCCAGACGGCATCCGGCGGCGCGTCGATCGGAATGACGTATTCAGCCGTGCGTGGGATGACCCGCGAGGACGAACGAGAAGGCGCGTCCATTGGTCGCATCCGGTTGGTTGTATTTCGCCGCGAGCCGTCCGAGGCACTCCGTCAGCTCGGCCGCGAACGCGTGCTGGTCGGCTGGACTGGCAAAGCGGACGTCGGTCTGCGCTGTCAACGTCGCCAGGCGCTTGCCCGACGCATCCGCGCGCCGGCGCAGCGTGCCGACATCGCGGATCAGCTTCGAGGCGACCGCGAGGAGATACGTCGACGAGAAGTGATCCTCGACTCGCTCGGGGTCAGCCGCGAGCGGTCCGAGCGCCGCCGGCGAAATCACGTACGATCGCGCCGTGGCTTGCACGACCCGTTCGACGCAATTGCGCTTGCGACGCTCGGCCACGAACGACACGAGGCCCTCGGCCTCGAGTTGCCGTACATGGTAGGTGACCACTTGGCGCACGAGCCCGAGTCGCCGTGCGAGCCCGGCCGCCGAGTCCGGGACCGCCAGCTCGTCCAGCAGCCGCCGGCGCATGGGATCCAGCACCGAGGTCGCCTGTTCTGGGTTCTCGATGACCTCGAGTGCGGCGCTCACGACAACAATTTTATTTTAGAAAAGAAAATTTGTCAAGGCGTCAATTGGGAGGTGCAGTTCGGGCACCGCTTCGCGGGGATCGGGATCTGCGTCGCGCAGTACGGACACGCCTTGGTCGTCGGGGCAGCCGTCGCTCCCAGCGTCACTGGCTCGAGATGCAGCCTCGCGACCATCCGCACCAGCAAGAACACGCAGAACGCGATGATCAGAAACGTGATGATGTTGTTGACGAACATCCCGTAATTGAGCGTGACGGCCCCGGCACTCTTCGCGTCGGCGAGCGACACATACGGTGCAGCCGCCTTCGCGCCGTCCTTCAAGACCACGAACTTGTTGGAAAAGTCGAGGCCACCGGTCGCGAGCCCGATGGGCGGCATGATGACGTCATCGACGAGTGACTTCACGATGGCGCCAAACGCGGCACCGATGATCACGCCGACCGCAAGGTCGACCACGTTGCCACGCATGATGAACGCCTTGAAATCTTTCCACATCGTTGCCTCCTGGCGTCAGGGTATCCGTCGAGGAGATAATGTAGCATGGATCGAGATCTGGGCATGGACCGGCCGATCACCCGCCGTGACTTCGTGAATGGGGTCGCCGTGTCCATTGGCGGCGCACTCATCCCGTCGGGCACGCTCGACGCGATCCTGCAGCAGGCCGAGTACGCACCAGAGCAGGATCCGGGCTACTACCCGCCCGCGCTCATGGGTCTGCGCGGCAGTCACCCGGGATCATTCGAGATCGCCCACGGCGCGCGAGACCACACGATTGGCGCGCTCATCGACTCGGCGGTGCCCACCGGCGAGCACTACGATGTGGTCATCGTCGGCGGCGGGATCAGCGGGCTCTCCGCTGCCCATTTCTGCGGGTCGTCGGCCCGCGTGCTCGTCCTCGACAACCACGATGATTTCGGCGGACACGCCAAGCGCAACGAGTTCGAGGTCGCCGGGCGCCGATTGCTCATGTATGGCGGCACGCAATCGATCGATGGCCCAAATAGGTACAGTCGCATATCACTCGACGTGTTGCATCACCTGGGCATCGATCTGGATCGCTTCTACCACGCGTACGACCGCCATTTCTACAAGTCGCTCGGTCTTTCTCAAGGCATTTTCTTCGACAAGGAGACGTTCGGCGCTGATCATCTTGCCGTAGGCGCTGGCGCGAAGCCATGGAGTGAGATTCTCGCCGGCGCGCCGCTCCCTGACGCCGCGCGCGCCGACATCGCACGCGTGTACGAGGCCCCGTGGCGCACGCTGCCGCACGACCAGCTCGCGCGGATGAGCTATCGCGACTATCTCCTCAACGTGATGCACGTCGCGCCGGCGGCGATGCCATACTTCCAAGCGCTGACACACGATCTTTATGGCGTCGGGATCGATGCCGTCCCCGCGCAAGATGTGTTCGAGATCGGCTTTCCCGGGAAGATCGCGACGCCACCGGAAGGGGAGGAGCCGTACATCTTCCACTTTCCGGACGGCAACGCGACGATCGCACGCCTGCTCGTGCGACAGCTCATCCCCGGGGCGATCCCGGGTGCCACGATGGATGACATCGTGACGGCGCGAGTCAACTACGCGAAGCTCGATGATCCCGCACATCGGGTCCGGCTCCGACTCAATAGTACCGTGGTTCGCGTGCGGCAGAGTGGTTCGCAGGTCGTCGTCACCTATGTGCGCGGCGGCAAAGCCGTCTCTGTCCGCGCCTCGGGCGTCGTGCTCGCGTGCTGGAACATGATCATCCCGTACGTGTGCCCCGAGATGCCGGATGCGCAGAAGGCTGCATTGGCCTACGGCGCGAAGGTCCCGCTCGTCTACACGAACGTGGCACTTCGTAACTGGAGAGCGTTCGCGTCGCTCGGCATCGATGCAGCATACGCCCCCGGCAGCTACCACACGCTCGTCGACCTCGACTACCCGGTCAGCCTCGGCTCGTACGCGTTCGCGAAGGGACCCGATGAGCCGATCGTCGCGCACATGATCCGCACGCCATGCCATCCGGGCCTGCCCGCGCGCGACCAACATCGCGCGGGCCGCGCGGAGTTGCTCGCGACGACATTCGAGGCCTTCGAGCGCAACGTGCGCGACCAACTCGCGCGCCTGCTCGGCGCGGCCGACTTCGATCCCGCGCGCGATCTCGTGGGGCTCACCGTCAATCGGTGGCCCCACGGATATGCGTACGAGTACAACACCCTCTGGGATTCGGCCGCATGGCCTGGCGCGACGCGCCCGTGCGTCACGGCGCGCGCGCCGTTCGGTCGCATTACTATCGCCAACTCCGACGCCGGCGCCTCGGCCTACACGAACGCAGCAATAGACCAAGCGCACCGGGCCGTGCGCGAGTTGTTCGCGACGATCTAATTACCCTTCGTCTTCGTCTTCGCCGAGCTTGCGCTCGGCTTTCCCAACCGCGTTCTGTATCTTGCCGGTGGCCTGGTCGACCTTGCCTTCGACCTGCATCTTCGTGTCGCCAGTGAGCCCGCCCAGTGCATCCTTCGCCTTGCCCTTGATCTCTTTGGCGGTCCCTTTCATCTCGTCTTTGAGCCCGTCGTGTTGGTCACCCATGTGATACCTCCTGGTTGTGTGCTGGAGGAGGCAGATTCCGTGCCCGGCACGACTGTTGCCTTGTTCATGCAGTGTTCACTCAACGGGAGCCTGCATGCTGTGGACGTTAGCGATCGTGCTGTTCATCCTGTGGATCCTGGGCTTCGGCGTATTTCACGCCGCCGGTGCACTGATTCACCTTCTCCTGGTCGCGGCCGTGATCGTCATTCTCATCCGGCTGATCCAGGGGCGCCGCCCAGTCGTGTAGGGTCGAGCCGCACGAGGAGCGGGTTGGGTTGCCACGCGCGCCCAACCTTGCTCTCAAGCTCTCCATCTACGCGCACGATGTCCGCGGTATAGTCGCAGCCGTTGATGAGCCCATCCGTGGCGCCGCGGTTGTGTCCGAGCAAGCTCGACCCCACGCCATAGCCGCTGACTGGCACGCCGGCCTCTTCGAATTGGCGAATCCGTGCTGGCGTGAATCCGCCCGACACGATGATCCCAACGCTGGCGAAGCCCTCGCGGTCCAGCGCGTCCCGAAGTAATCGCACCAGCTGTGGATTCACACCGGCTAGTCCCGTCCCAGCCACGGCGGTGTCGACGAGTTTCTCGCTCGTGTCCACGCGGACGCCCGACAGCGCCTGGTCGCCAAATCGTTCACGCATGGCGCGAGCGACAGCGAGCGCGTCAGCCACCACGTCGTTGCGATAGTCGACGAGACTGACGATCTGCACGTCGTGTTCGCATGCGCGAACATACTCGGCAAACGCCACGGTCGCGGCCACGACGTCGCCGCCGAACGTCGCGACGAGCGCATGCGGCATGGTGCCCACGCCGCGCGCCCCCCACCACGCGCCGCCCGCGTCGCTGGACACGCTGCCCGCGCCGCCGACTTGTGCCGCGTATCCGTCCGGCGTCTGCACGCGCCAATCGTCATGTCGTGCGCCCATGAACACCACGGGCCGGCCGCGAGCCGCCTCCATCACCCGGCGCACGTTCGACGCGATCAACGATCGCCGCGCCAGCACGCCGAGGTAATCGGTCTCGAGGTGCGCGAACGCGACGTACGGTCCCGTGATGTGCATGACCGGCACCCAGGGTTCGAGGAGGTCACCGTCCAACAGGGTATCGATCGTCAGGTCGCCCAGCGCGTAACCCGGCGCGAGTTGCGTTTCGAGCATCCGAATCACCTCGAAGGTGCCGGCGACGATACCGTGTTCCTTCGCGAACACTTGCATCGTAACGATCGGATCGCGCTTCGCGTGGAGTAACGCGCTGCGGCTGCGAACGAAGTACCGGTCGGCGTACCATCCCTCGCCCATCCGTGGGTCGAATTGAAACAATGTCGCCGGGAACCGCGTGAGGGCGCGGTGGAGTTGGTCTCTTCGCGAGTCGGCTGTCATGCCGAAATATCGCCCCTCCGCTATTTTGCTGTCTCCCATGACCGACGTCTCGATCCCCAAGCCCGCGTCGCCGAAGTTTTGGTCGACGATAGCCGACGCGCTGCGTGGGTCCCACCAGGACTACACGCAGGGCTCGATCCCGCGGGCGATCGTGCTGCTCGCGGTCCCGATGGTGCTCGAGATGGCGCTCGAGAGCGTGTTTGCCGTCGTCGACGCGTTCTGGGTCGGCAAGCTAGGACCGACCGCGCTCTCCACCATCGTGTACACGGAATCGATGCTGACCATCATGTACGCGGTGGACATGGGGCTCGGCATGGGGGCGACCGCGCTCGTGGCCCGCCGCATCGGTGAGCGCGATCCTGAGGGGGCCGCCCAATCCGCCGGTCAGGCGATCATCATCGGGATCATCGCGTCGATCGTGTTCGGACTCGTGGGCGGAGTGTTCGCGCCGCAGTTACTCGCCCTCGTGGGCGCCGCGCCGGATGTCATTGCGCAGGGTTCGTCGTATACGCGCGTGATGCTCGGGGGGAGCGGATGCATCCTGTTCCTCTTCCTGTTCAACGCGATCTTCCGCGGCGTCGGCGACGCGGCGATCGCGATGCGCGTCCTCTGGTTCGCCAATATCATCAATCTCGTTCTCGATCCCTGCTTCATCTTCGGTTTGGGACCATTCCCGCATCTCGGTGTGACGGGGGCCGCGGTCGCGACGACGATCGGGCGGACCTGCGGCGCACTCTTCGCGCTGTCGCGCCTCGTTCGGCCGGGGAATCGCATCACCCTCCGCCCGCGGCACTTGAAAGCCATCCCCGCGGTGATGATTCGGATGCTGCGGCTCGCGTCGGTCACTGCGATCCAAGGGGGGATCGGGAGCGCGAGC
>DATHNL010000052.1:0-13295 GCA_035486035.1 Gemmatimonadaceae bacterium | reverse complement strand
CTGGCGTTGCGGTGGGCCGCGTCGGCATAGCGGCTTTCGCCGAGGAGCACCGCGAGACGAGCGAGGGGTCCGGCGACCCGAGTGTAATACGTTTGGGCCAGGTCGTTGTACGTCCAACGCAGCCAACTGCCGTCGCGCTGCTGCACCGACAGGAGCCAGTCCGCGGCCGCCCTCGCGACATCGCGCCAGATGGGTTCGCCAGTGCGCTCGGCCAGCGTACACCAGCCGTCGATCACCTGGCCAGTATTGAACACGCTCGGCGTGGTGTTCCCCTCGTACCACTGCTTCCGGCAGATCGCGCCGCTCGGCAGACGCGTGGACGCGAGCCAATGTCCGGCGCCGTACGCGCGCTCGGCTTGGCCAGTCGCCAGGAGTGTAGGTATGAAATAGCCCGTGATCTCTGGGTACGGCAGCGCCCAGCCTCGAACCGGGTGATATGAGGCGGCTGCCCCTCCCCCGCCGCCCGCGTCGAACGCCCGGTTCACCCAGCCGCTCAGGGTCTTGAGCGCCGCAGTGAGATCCGGCGGCGGCGCGCCTCTTTTGAGCGCGTGGCGGAGTCGGTGGCGCCCGGCGAGCGCGGTGAGATGCGCTGCCGTCAGGCGGAGACGCCCCGTGAGCACGCGGGCTTCCGCGGTCACAGCCACGTTGCCGTACGGTGTCGGCCGTGCGCGCTGGGCCAGCTCGTCGATCGTTGACGTGAACGTCTTGGCGCGCTGGCCCCACGTGAAATCTCGCAGCGCGCGTTCGCGGCCACGGGCACCGAGCGCGCGGGACGTTTCCGGGTCGCTCAGGATGCGGTGGAGCGCGCGGGCGATGTCGTCGGGGCCATCGAACGTGTCGGCGAGATATCCCGTGACGCCGTCCTCGATCGCATCGACGACGCCGCCGTTGCGGCCACCGATGGCCGGCTTCCCGTGGAGCGCCGCTTCCAGAAACACGATGCCGAAGCCTTCCACGTCTTGCGGCAGCCGGCGATTCGCCATCACAAACGCCGTGCACTCGGCGAACAGGGCGTTGCGGGTGGCGTCGTCGACCGGGCCGGCGAATACGATGCGGTCGCCGAACCCCGTCTCGCGCGCGAGCCGGCGCAGCGACGGATCTTCGGGGCCTCCACCAGCGATCACATAGCGCACAGCGGGATATTCAGCCGCGACCGCGGCAAAGGCGCGGATCGAGAGATCCACGCCCTTGCGGGGTCGCAGCATGCACATCGTGAAGAGGAATGGGTCGGCGCCCAGATGCAGCCGCTCGCGCATCGCCCGACGCGCCGCCGCATCGGGCGCCGCGACGCTCGCCGCATCGACGCCGGGCGTGAGCAACGTCTGGCGCTCACGATCGACGCCCATTGCGGCGAGGATCGCGCCCGTGTCATTGCTGCACACGAACCAATGACGGGCACCGAGGACGTCGGCCTGGCGCCGGGCGGCGCCGCGCGCATGAATCGCCTCCAGAAACTCGAGGCCGTAGCCGATCGCTTGATACGGGAGCCCGAGATCGCGACAGGCCTCGCACCAGGGGTGCGTGACCTCGCTCACCCGGCCGAGGACGAAGGTCGCATCGGGATGCTCGGCGGCGATCGACGCCAGTTTCCGGCGCACGCGCTGGCGCGACGTCGCGTGAATGATCGCCGTGTTGAGGCGCCGGGCCGGCATGAAGCTGTCGCCCGGCCACCGGAGATCAGAGCGGTGCCAATGCCACTCGCGATACTCGACCCGCTTCGGCGGCGGCACCACTACCCGGCCCGCGCCGGGTACGCTGCTCACGATGAGCACATCGTGCGTTGCACTCACCGCGAGGGCCAGCTGATGCAAGTACTCGGCGATCCCGCCCAGCGCCGGCTTCGAGTCTTCGGTGAGAATGACGACCCGACGACGCTCAGGAATCAGCACTCGGCGTACCACTCCCGCAGGCGGATCAACTGCTCATCAATGGGCGGACGCGACTCGGTGGGCACGAGCGTACGGTCGATCGCGGTCGGCGCGGCGACAGGGACGATCTCGTGTCTCGTTCGGTACGCATCACGGAACTTGACCAAGAGCTCGTACTTCGAGACCGGCATCGTTGCCGGTTGGAGCACGGGGGCGAGCGGCTCGCCGCGATGCCACCGCTCGATGACTTCGAGCGCCACGCCAGCCCATTCCAAGGTCGTGATCCCGTTCCAGCGCCAGTTCGTGTAGCCCTGGACCTTGGTGGGGGACGACAGGAACCACGCCAGCAGGCCTCGGTTGTGTGGACGATAGTCCGGGCCAATGATCGAGACACGGAGTATGGTCACGTTCGGACGACCCGAGATCGTCTCGCCCAAGCGCTTCGAGAATCCGTAGGGATCATCGGCCGTCGGCTCGTCGTCTGCGCGATAATTGCCGCGGTGCCCGTCGAACACGCAATCAGTGCTCGCGTGGACGATGTGCTGATTGCCGCGCACGCGCGCGGCGAGATGCGCGGGCAGCTGGGCGTTCGCGCGGTAGAGCTCCGGAAGATCCTGCTCGCGGCGTTTCGTGGAACCGAGGCAGTTCAAGACCGCCGGGCAACCGGAACTCCGAACCGCTTCGATCAGGGGATCGCGCGGCGAGCCGCCGTACCGTTCGTCCGACGTCACGACCTCGTGGCCTCGCTCGGTGACCGCGCGCGCTACGACGTGCCCCAGCATCCCACGAGACCCAAGAACGAACACCCGCATCAGACGTAGTATTCGACGAGGCCCATGCGATCGAGCAGCGCACCAATCTCCGCGACGTCGGTCAGGCGACGCGTATTGGCGGACGTGTACTCGGTCCCGAGCGGGACGTCGGGTACGATGTTGAGCGGCCGGTACTCGGGGTAGATCGTGTAGTACTCTTTGGCCTCGGCGATGCGCTGCATCTCGTACTCGTTGACGAGGACCTCGTCGAGCTTCTCGCCCGGCCGGATTCCCATCACTTTGATTTGCACGTTGGCGCCACCGCCATACTTCGCGATCATCGCCGTGGCGAGATCGCCGACGGTCGCGGCGGGCGCCTTCCGCACGAAAATCTCGCCGCCCTCGGCGTGCGTCATCGCGTGCACGACGAGATCGACCGACTCGTCGAGGGTCATCATGAAGCGCGTCATCTGCGGCACGGTGACCGTCACCGGGCCGCCGGCTTCGATCTGCTTCCGAAAGAGCGGGATGACCGAGCCGCGGCTGCCCATCACGTTGCCGTAGCGGACGCAGCAGAACACGGTGTCGAGCTTCACGCGGTTCTTCGAGCAGACCAGCTTTTCCATCATGGCCTTGGACGTACCCATCGCGTTCACCGGCTTGACGGCCTTGTCGGTCGAGAGCGCGACGAGGGTCTCGACGCCCGCCGCCAGGGCGGCTTCACACACGAGTTGCGAGCCGACCGTGTTGGTCAGGACCGCTTCGAACGGGTACGTCTCGCACGAGGGCACCTGCTTGAGGGCGGCCGCGTGAAAGACGACGTCTATACCACGCATCGCTTCGGCGAGGCGCGTGGGGTCGCGGACATCGCCGATGATGAAGTCGAAGTCTGGCCAGCGCTGGGCCATCTCCCACTGCTTCTTTTCGTCGCGGCTGTAGATGACGATGCGTTGCGGGTTGAATTTGACCAGGTACGACGCGACGCGATTGCCGAAGGAACCCGTGCCTCCGGTGATCAGGATCCGGCGTCCGGTGATCGGGCGATCGGTCATGGCACTGTCGCTGCCGCCGCGGCGGCAATCTGTCTGGGCGTCATGACGGGTGGCCTACGGCCCACCCGATTCAGGAGCGCTCGGACGACACGTGGGGCGGCTCTGATGAGACCTCGGGCGGTGTAGGGGTCGGAGCGCAACAGGCGAAATGGGGCTAAGGCGAGATACCCAATGACGAACAACCAGCCACCGATATTTTTCAACGTGAATAACGCTTGGTTCCGCGCGAGTAACGTGCGGAACCGGGCCTCGCGGGACCGATCCTGCAGGGTCGCCCCCTCGCGATGGTAGATCACGCTGCGAGGCTCAAAGACTGTTCGCCAACCGCGCATCCATGCGCGATAGGATAAATCAACGTCCTCGAAATATCCGGGCCGATACAGCGGATCGAACCCGCCCAACTCGACAAAGAAGGTCCGCCGAAACGCCGCGCAGCCACCGCCGGCATCCAGCGTATACACTGGCCGACGGACGTCGAGATCCCACCACTGGTAGTACCAGCAGTTGCGAATCGCCATGCGGCGCTGACCCGTCGTCTGGCGAGTCCCATCCCAGTCCAGGACGCGGGCTGTCGCGGCGAAAACGCCAGGGTCATCGAAGTGCGCGAGCAGCGGCGCGAGGAAGTCGGCGTCGACCCGCATGTCGTTGTTCAAGATAACGATTGCCTCCTCGGACCGCCCGGCCACCACGGGATTGAGCGAGAACAAAAAGTCGTTGCGCTCGGCCACGACCGCTTCGACGTCCGGACACTCGCGGCGCAGCCATTCGACGTCGGACTGGGTGCTGCGATTGTCGACGACGACGATCGGGACCGGTGCGCCGAGCGTGGTGACCGCGGTGCGGAGTGAGGGGATGAGCACGCGGAGGTGCTCGACCCCGTTCCAGTTCAGTACGAGGATCGCGCAGGAGGGGGGGGGCATCAGCGGTTGGCCAAACGGTCCACCGCCGCGGCGACCGGCGGGAACGTCCGCGTGAAGTCGAGATGGTCCGCGTAGTAGCGGCGGACGTTGCACACGTACGCGTCGTAGTCGCGCTCGATGGCGCGGGCCGCGTCGGGGATCTCGTCGACCGAGGCCACGCGGAGTCCGCACCGTTCGCGTTCCACCCACTCGAAGCAGTCGAGCCGTGTCGTGATCACCGGGAGCGCGTTCCGCATGTAGAGACAGAGCTTGCCGGAGGCGACACCCATGAGGCGATCGTTGGCCTTTTGGTCGTCGTAGAGGGCGAGTCCGATGTGCGCCGAGGACGTCGCGTAGTTGAGCAAGTCAGCCGGGAGACTCGTCTGGGCGAACCAGACGGAACCTCGCGACTCCAATGACGCCATCTCCGTCGGCAGCCGGCCCTGGAATACCAGCGCCGGCTGGTCGGGGCCCCACTCGGCCGCTGATTTGGCCAGGCCCGCTACCGGGCTCCAACCCATCGAGCCCGCGTGCAGCAGGACGAGACGCTCAGACGCAATGCCGAAGAGATCCTGGTAGTAGTGACTGACGGCTCGCGCCGAAGGGCCGGGGGACGCGTTGGGTACGATGTAAATGGGATGGTCGGCGGGGAGCCGATTGAGTTGGCGGATGTAGTCGGCCCGCTCTTCGGACAACGCCACGGTGAATGCACACTGTCGGTGCTCGCGGCGCTCGCGGGCCTTTTGCCGCGTCTCGTGCGTCCGGATCTCGTCGGAGATGTAGGCGATCGGCGTACGCGTGATGCGCGACGCGATCGAGGTCCAGTGGAGCGACCATTGGGGCACCGTGAAGATCACGGCGTAGCGCGGGAAGCGCGAGAGGAGTTGCGTGACGAGCGTGGCCGTGCCCGAGTGCGTGACGTCGATCGGAATGAATCGAATGTTGCGGCTCGTGAACGTCGGCACCGGGTGCCAGGTCGTGAAGCGCAGGTAGACGTCGACGCCGTACCCGAGAGCGGCCAGCGCCTTGATCGGCTCTCGGAAACACGCCAGCGCGTCGATATACGGGTGTTCGATGACAAAGGCGACGTCGGTCATCAGACGGTCCACGAGCACGGCAGCCGGATCGGGCCGGCGCCCTCGGTCGGCTCGATGTGCGCGCCCGACGCGTCGTCGAGCGGCAGGACATCGAACGCGGTCGCGTTCGGGACGAAGTCGAGGATCGTCCCGCCGGAGAGCACCGCACAGGAGAGCGAATAGCGCCCCGGATTGAGGCAGGGGCGTGGCACGCACAGGTCGATGGTGTAGTCGCCGCCGCGCTCGGTGGTGACCGTCACGCCCGACTCATCGCTATTGAACGTCATGAGCCGGCTGCCGTACATGTCATCAATGCCGATGCCGGCGGAGGCGTGCAGCACGGGCGCGATCGAGCGGAATCTGATGCGCAGTCGAAAGTCTTCCCCGAACCGGAACTCGGGCGCGGCCGCGGAGGGTCGCAGCTCGAGTGAGGCGACCCGGGCGACGCCACCGAAGCCGTCGTGGCGGCGCGCTTCGCTCCAGAGATCGGTGACGAGTCCCTGGCCGCTCGCTCCTTCGCTCAAATATTGCTTCACGACATCGAGGGCCTTGCCGTCGCCAATCACCTTGCCTTGGCGCAGGAGCACGACGCGCGGGCACAGGCGTGTGATCGCGGCCATGTTGTGGCTCACGAACAGGACGGTGCGACCACTGTGTCCGATGTCCTCCATCTTGCCGAGGCATTTCTTTTGAAACGCCACGTCTCCGACCGCGAGGACCTCATCGACGATCAGAATCTCTGGTTCCAGATGCGCCGCGACCGCAAACGCCAGGCGGACATACATCCCCGAGGAGTAGCGCTTGACCGGCGTGTCGAGGAACTGCTCGACTTCCGAGAACGCGACGATCTCGTCGAATCGGCGGACGATCTCGGTGCGGCGCATCCCGAGCAACGAGCCATTGAGATAGATATTCTCGCGGCCCGTCAGCTCCGGGTGAAAACCGGTGCCGACCTCGAGGAGGCTCGACACGCGGCCATGGATCGTAATCGTGCCCGACGTCGGCTCGGTGATGCGGCTCAACGCTTTGAGCAGGGTGCTCTTCCCCGCTCCATTGCGTCCGATGATGCCGACGGTGGCGCCTTGGGGCACGGTAAACGACACATCGTCGAGCGCGAGGAACCGGCGGGGCTTGCTGCGTTTCGTGAACGCGGTCGACAGCCACCCACTGAACGCGTCGCGCATCGTCCTGTACTCGCGGTTCAGCGACGCACCGCCGAGCACGTACTCTTTGGTCAGGTTGGTGACCGCGATGGCGTCGGTCACGTCAGACGACGTCGACGAAGGTCCGCTCGACCCGTTGGAAGTAGATCAGGCCGAGCACCAGGGTCGCGACCGCCACGACGGCCGACGTCCCGACGAGCGTCCAGAGCGGCGGACGCCCGAGTACCGCGGACCGGAATCCCTCGACCACTCCAGCCATGGGATTGAGGCCGAACGCCACGCGCCACTTCTCGGGGACCACCGACGAGGCGTAAGTCACCGGCGTCGCGTAGAGCCAGACCTGGATCGCGAACGGGAGGACCCAGCGGAAGTCGCGGTAGTTCACGGTCAGCGCTGACAGAACGGTGCCCACCCCGACCGCCGCAATGACGGTCAGGAGCAAGAACACCGGTACGAGCGCGAACCATGGCGTCAGCGGGATGTGATACCACACCAGCAAAATGATGAGAAGGCCGAAGGCGACCGTGAAATCGACCAAGCCAGCTCCGACGGCGGCGAGGGGGATGATCACGCGGGGGAAATAGACCTTCGTAATGACGTTCGCGCTGTTGACCAAGCTGTTGGACGCGGTGGATACGGCGTTACTGAAGAACGTCCACGGGAGGAGCCCGGCGTATACGAAGACGGGGTATGGGGAACCATCGGTTGGCAGCTTGACCAGCCGCCCGAAGATGATGGTAAAGATCACCATCGCCATCGCGGGCTGCAACACGGCCCAGCCGGCGCCGAGCACGGCTTGTTTGTAGCGGACTTTGACGTCGCGCCAGACCAGGAAGTACAGGAGCTCGCGATATTCCCAGAGCTCGGCCCAGTCGAGTGCCGCAACTCCCTGTCGACGTCTGTAAACGTGGAGCCGTGGGACTGTGGTCAAGCGACGCGCGGGCCGGATCCGGTCGGGACGCGCTCACGTTCGCCGGTGGGCCGACGGGTGCGGGGCACGGTGCGCCAGAGTGTGAGGACCTTGAACTCGATCTGGGAGCGGAGCTCGCCGGCGATCGTGTGGAAATGGGGCAGCGCGCTTTTGGTGAGCGCGCCCTCTTGCCAGAACTGGAGCGTGCCCATCCGGCGACCGCGGGCATCGAGCAGCGGGAGCGTCACCGACCACCAGGTCGCGTCGACGTGTGGGTCGCGGCACCACGACCAGAGCACGAGATCCTGGGGCTCCTGCACAAACGCCGCGGCCAGCTGCAACTCGGCACGCGGGCAGCCGTCTTCGGCGAATAACCGCTCGAGCGCGTCGAAGACCTCGCCGAGGTCGCTCAAATCAGCCAGTCGGGCACTGGCCTCTCTGACTCTCACCCCTCGCGCAATCGTATGGCGCTGCCGGGCCCCGATGCGCAGCAGCCGCGCGACTTCCTCGAACTCATAAATCTTGAGGCGTTGGACGGTGAACAGCACCCCGACGCCAATCAACGCCAGCACGAACGCGACGTGGCCGCCCTCATTCACGAGCAACATGCCGCACAAGGCCAACACGGCGCAGGCGGCATACAGCATGAGCACCACGGCGCGCGGAGACCGGCCGGCGCCGAGGAGACGGTGGTGAATGTGACCGCGATCAGCGGAAAAGATCGGTTGCCGGCGCAGGAAGCGGCGAAGAATCGCCAGCGACGTATCGAGAACGGGCAGGCCGAGCGACACGACCGGGATCGCGACGGCGATGACCGTCGGCGATTTCTGGGCGCTCAAGACCCCGATGCCGGCGAGCATGAAGCCCAAGAACAGGCTGCCAGAGTCGCCGAGGAAGATGGTCGCCGGGTGGAAGTTGTAATAGAGAAAGCCGAGGGTCGAGCCGGCCAATACCAGGGTGACCAGGGCGGCGCCGGAGCGGCCGTTGGCGCTGGCGACGACGAACATCGTCATCAAGGCGAAGAGCGCCGCGCCCGCGGCCAAGCCATCGAGACCGTCGATGAGATTAAACGCGTTCGTGATGCCCACGAACCAGAGCACGGTAAACGCGAGGCTGATTGCGAACGGCAGATTGACGATGCCGATGAACGGCAGCGACAGCGTCGTCATGCGGACGCCGAGGATGTAGACGGCGAGCGCGATGAGAATTTGCGCCAGGAATTTCCATCGGGCGCGCACCTGCCAGAGATCGTCATACAGCCCGAGGACGTGGATGGCGAGCGCGCCGCCGAGGACGACGAAGAGGCCGGAGCCGTGCTCCAGAAACGCGTTCGGTCCGATGATGCCGGCGAGGACGGCGAGCGTGAGCGCGACGGACGCGACGATGGCGACGCCGCCGATGCGCGGGATCTCGGTCGCGTGCAGCTTCCGCGCGTCGGCGCGGTCGAAGAGACCGGCACGCCGGGCGCGCTGGCGCACGAGGTAGGTGAGGACGACGGAGAGCGCCGCCGACAGGGCAAGCGCGAGCGCGGAACGAAGGACCGATTCGGGCGAAAACAGATTGGTCACGCGGTTCCAGTATTCTGCTGGAGTCACCCGCTCGACGCCAGCGGCAAAGTCGGTGTGACCGTGGGCGTTACCAAAGCCTCACCTTTGTGAGACGCGCGCGCCAGCCCGCCGCAACCGGCCCGCGAGTGCGTTATCCAACCGCGCTTCGACGACTACGTTGGCACCGTCGTTCTGTATGTCCAGCACTTCGGCGTCCCTATGGAGCTCCGCGAGAAGCTTCCCATCAGTCGCCGATAAAGTGACCTGTGTTACCGGCCTCGATTCCCGCACGGATGCAACGAGCGCGCCGCGAAGCTCATCGAGGCGGTTGTCGGCTACCGACACGAAAACCGCGCCCGGAAGGAGATTACGCACGCGCTCCATAAACGGTTCTCGGGTGGCGAGCGGAACCGTATCCATCTTGTTGAAGACGTACATGACTGGCTTCTCGGACGCTCCGATCTCCGCGAGCACCTGCTCGACGACCGCCTTTTGTTCCTCCCATGCGGGGTGGTTGGCGTCGATCACGTGCAGGAGAAGGTCCGCCTCGGTGACCTCTTCGAGGGTCGCGCGGAATGACGCGACGAGGTTGTGCGGCAGCTTTCGAATGAACCCCACGGTGTCCGTAACCAGGACGTGCGAGTTGCCTTCGAGCTCGATCTCTCGCGTCAACGGATCCAACGTTGCAAACAAACGATCCTCGACCAGGATGTCATCGGCCCCGGTCAACGCGCGGAGAATCGAGGACTTTCCGGCGTTGGTGTAACCGACCAGCGACACCCTGAAGGCGTTCTTTCGGGACTGGCGTTGGATCGTGCGTGCCCGCTCGACATCGGTCAGGCGGTCTTTGAGCAGGCGAATGCGGTTGTTGATCAAGCGCCGGTCGGTTTCGAGCTGGGTTTCGCCGGGGCCTCTCAAGCCGATACCGCCGCGTTGTCCTTCGAGGTGGGCCCACATGCGGGTCAAGCGCGGGAGCAGGTATTCGAGTTGCGCGAGCTCGACTTGCAGCTTGGCTTCGGCGGTGCGCGCGCGGGTCGCGAAAATGTCGAGGATCAACTCGGGGCGATCCATCACGCGGCGACCGGTGACTTCTTCGACGTTGCGCCCTTGGGCTGGCGTCAGCTGGTCGTCGAAGATCACGAGCGTTGCTTGCTGCGCGTCGACGAGTGCCTTGAGCTCGTCGATTTTGCCTTTGCCCAGGTAGGTCGCGGGATCGGGGCGGTCGAGCTTCTGCGTCAGCTCGCCGACGACAACCGCACCGGCCGTATCCGCCAGCCGGGCGAGCTCTTCGAGATGCTCGTCGATCTGATGGCGGTCCGCCGATCGCTTGAGTGGCGCGCCTATCAACAGAGCGCGTTCGATCGGTGGGGTCAGCGAAATCAGTGATCGTGCGATCGGATACTCCTACGGTGTTTCGCCATTTCTTGCTTTGTCACGCAATTCCGCCCACCACGCGAGTCGTTTCGCGATCTCTTTCTCGAACCCGAATGCGCCGGGTTCGTAGAGCACTTCGCCCGCGATTTCGTCCGGCAAATATTCCTGAGGAATGTACGCCTCGGGCACCGAGTGCGCATACTGGTACCCACGTCCATATCCCAGTTCCTTCATGAGAGGCGTCGGCGCATTGCGAATGTGCATGGGCACCGCCGCGGCCGGCGTACGTCGCGCGAGCTCGAGCGCGGCGCCCCACGCCTGATAGACCTTATTCGATTTGGGAGCTGTCGCGAGGTAGACCGCGGCTTCGGCGAGGGCGAGCTCGCCCTCGGGTGATCCGAGAAAGTGATACGTGTCGCGGGCAGCGATCGCGATTTGCAGCGCCTGAGGATCCGCGAGGCCTACGTCTTCCGCCGCGAACCGCACCGTTCGGCGGGCGATGTACATCGGGTCTTCGCCGCCTTCGATCATTCTTGCCAGCCAGTATAAGGCGCCCTGTGGGTCACTTCCACGCAAAGCCTTGTGATACGCCGAGATGAGATTGAAGTGCTCTTCACCCGACTTGTCGTATCGCGGCATGCGGGTCTGTAGAGCGGCGACCGCTACCTCCGGGGTGATCATGCCTCCGGCCCCGACTTGCATGGCGGCCGCTTCGATCGCATTCAACGCTCGCCGCGCGTCACCGTCCGCGCTTTCGGCGATCAGCCGTAGGGCGTCCTCTTCGGCTTGTACGCCGAGCGAGACCAGGCCGCGCACGGCCAGACGGACGAGGTCGTCGGTGCTCAGCGGGTCGAGAACGAAGACTCGGAGCCGCGATAAGAGCGCGCCGTTGATCTCGAACGATGGATTTTCGGTCGTCGCGCCGATCAGGGTGAATGTCCCGTTTTCGACGTGCGGAAGAAATGCGTCTTGCTGAGCGCGGTTCAAGCGGTGGATTTCGTCCACGAAGAGAATGGTGCCCCGACCCTCGGCGCGACGACCCGCGGCCTCGGCGACGACTTCGCGAATGCGCGGAACACCGTCAACCACCGCGGAGAACGGCACGAATACGCGGTCGGTATAGCGCGCTATGAGGCGCGCGAGGGTTGTCTTTCCCGAACCGGGTGGTCCCCAGAAGAGCAGCGAGTCGACGGCGCCCCGTTCGATCGCCAGGCGGAGCGGTGTATCTGGGCCGATGATCCGCTGCTGGCCCGCGAACTCGTCGAGCGTTTGGGGTCGCATGCGGGCCGCGAGCGGCTCACCGACTTGTGAGGCGAAGAGCGAATCGCCCGACTCGGCGGCGGCGCGACGCCGAGAAGGGCTCACGCCGTTGCCTGCGCGAGGCCCAGTCGCGAGGCGGCCGCGGCCAGAGCATCGGTCAAGTCGGGCGCCGGGTCATACGCGTGGCGCGAGGTTTTCCAGCTCTTCGTCGGCACCGACCGGCGCTCTTCGAGGCCCATGCCCGTCAGCAAATAGTACCAGCGGTCGCTGCGGGAGTAGATGAACAGCTCGAGTTGCGGGTTGAGCGTGAGTTGGTCGTCGGCTGTGAAGACGGAGAACTCGATCCCGCCGGCCGCCGCCAGCGGCACCTTGAGCCGTCCGATCGCATCCTGCACGTCGGGGAGCGCGACGCGCTCGCCACGCCACGACTGCTGGCTTCGCTTGTCCTCGATCGCGACGTCGACCGCCGGCGACAAGTGCTCGGCCAGCACGTAGAAGAGATCCACGACGCGCTCCGCGTTGGCGACGACGTGGGCCGCGTAGTATCCGTCTTCTTTGAGAAACGTGAAGCCATCAAGTCCGGAGCGAAACCGGCGCCAGATGGACGTCTCAGGTTGTCGGCCGCGGAAGAACATGTAATAGATACTCGCGCGAGTTGCGCCTCGGGTCTTCGAGCACCTGCTCCAACAAGCTCTCTAAAATCTGACGTAGGCGCGGGCCCGGGGGGATGCCCGCGGCAATCAAGTCGTTGCCATCGATCGCCAGATCACCGATCTCGACCGGATTGCGGAACGCGGCTCGTACCGCGCGACCGTACAGGCTGCGTATCACTGGCGGGGGGAACGTCCCCGCGGCCGTCCATCGCGCCGCCGCGATCCGAAAGAACGGGTCAGTATTGAGCCGGCCGATGCTCGACACCCAGCGCCGAATCTGTGCCGGCGTGGCATCTGCCGTGATCGTGGGCCCTAAGCGCGACCACGATTCGGCGAGCGCCTCGATCCATTTCATGCGCTGCTTCTTGAGGCTCAGGTTCACGCCGCCCTTGGCAGTGAGAAAGAGCGCCGCGAGCCGATTCGCTTGTCGCGCCTCTTTTCGCGGGCCACCTGGCAACGGTAAGCAGTCGAGCGACGCGATCGTGACATCGTCGAGGGACGCGAGTGCCGGAATGAGCGTGGCGAGTGCGCCAGAGGAGCGCCACCGCGTAAACGCGAGCGACGGGCGGCGCACTTGCTCCATCGTCTTCTCGATCTCCTGGGTGATCCGCTCGACCGACAGTCGTGGGAGATCGGGGACGCTGGCGACGATGGCGGTCCAGGTGGTGGGGTCGATGTCGAACTCGAAGCGGGCCGCGAAACGGATCGCGCGCAATGCCCGCAGGCGGTCCTCGCGCATGC